>JAFGLY010000174.1 GCA_016927815.1 Deltaproteobacteria bacterium
AGGGCCCGCCGCTGGTCTCGGACACCGGACCCTCCTCGACCGAGACGCGACCGTAGCCGCCGCGCCCGTCGGGCATCCACCGGAACCGGACCTCGCGGCCCCAGGGTGTGCGGGCCACGAGGGTGAGCGCGGGTCGATCGCCCGGATCGCTGTTCTCCAGGACGCTGTCGAACCGCAGGCGGATGCGGCCGTCCTGGAGGTCGAGCTCGTCGAGCCTCGGGGCCTGGCTGCGATCCCCGACCTGCAGGCGGAAGAGGGGGCTCAGGAGCACCAGCTCCCGGGGCAGCCGGATGACGAGGTCGTCCCGGCCGATCCGGGAATCCTCGATCACGAGCCCCACCCCTCGGCGCAGGGTGTCGAGGGCGTCGGGCAGGGCAGCCTCGGGCGGGTTCTCGTCCACCGTAGGGGTCGCCTGCTGGCGGAACTCGCGGGCCTCCGCGATGCGGTACTCCTCGGTGTCCACCCAGGTGACCGCCTCGTCGGTGACCAGGATGGCGCGGGTGCGGACGATGTCGTCGCGCGTGCGGGTGCGCCCGAGCACCTCTCGCTCCACGGAGACCTCGCCGAAGGAGGTCTCGTCGTGGGCGTGGACCGCGGGCCGGGTGACGCCGCCCACGATCACCTCGTAGTCGTCCGGGTACATGTCGGTGAAGTGGACGCACAGGAGCAAGGTGGCGTTGTGGAGCGTGACGTCGCTCCGGTTGCGGATCGAGAGCGACAGGTTGCCCGAGAGCCCGAGCATCGAGGGCTTGACGAGGAGGTCCAAATAGGACTCGGGGGGAAAGATGGCTCGGAACTCGGCCCCGAACTCCTGCTGGCAGAACCGGACGTCGTCGAGGATGAACGACCACTCCTGCTGGGCGCGCCGCCGGTAGAAGTGCTCCAGCAGCTTGCGGCGGCCCGTCTCGGCGTCCCCGGCCCGGAAGGCGAGCCGGGCGAGCTGGAGGTCCGGGCTGAACCGGCCGGCCCCGAGCATGGTGGAGCGGTACTGCGCGAGGACGTACCGGCCCTCCCGGGTGGCCCTCAGGTAGGAGCGTGCCTCGTAGGGGTCGAAGAGATCGGACAGCGCCTGGGCCTGGCGCGGGTAGTAGGCGGCGGACTGCATCAGGGCGAGTTGGGCCTCGGCCACACGCCCCTCCCGGGCATGGTGGAGCCCGAGCAGCAACAGGGCCGGCGCGGTCGCGTCGGGATGATCGGCGATGTAGCCTTCGAGCAGGTCCGGCACGTTCACCTCGGGCAGGATCTCGGGCCCCGACTCGATGAGGGCCAGAGCGAGCAGGAGGTGGGCCTCGCGCTCCTGCGGGGCCTGCCGCACGGCCGCCTCCGCGGCGTGGGCCACCGTGGGCCAGTCCTCGGCAGCCGCAGCCAGGTAGGCACGGTCCCGGAGCAGGCACAGGCGGTCCCATTCCTCCACGTAGCGGGCATAGACGCCGGCATACTCCACGAGAACGCCGAGGAGCTCGTTCTCGGCTTCCCTCAGGTCTGCCCGGAGCCGCTTGCGCTCGGTCCGTTCGGCCATGGCCTGGGCCAGGAGCTTCTTCGCCTGCTCCCGGTCCACCGAGAAGGACCCCGACAGGCCCACCCCGGCCTCGCCCTCCACGCTGACGAGGCTGGCCATCTCGAGCAGGGACTGGGCCGAGAACCGCGACAACTCCTCCTGGTCGCGCTGCTGGACCTGGCGCGCGTACAGGCGCATGACCACCTCGAGGACGTGCTTCCGGGCGGCCAGCACGTCGGGGGCGACCCCTCGGTAGTCCTGGCGGGCGGCCCAGGCGAGGTACTCCGGGAGGCTCTCGGTGTCCCTGAGCATTCGGTCCGTCTCGTGGACGACGCGGATGGTTCGGTCGAGGTCGTAGGGGCCGACGGCCTCCTCCATCTTCTGGAAGACGGGTTCGAAGGCCTGCTCGGCGGCGGCTTCCTGCGCCTGGAGCGCCGCGGTTCGGGCGCGGTGGTGCCAGGTCCACCCGGCGACCCCGGCTCCGGCGATCAGGGCGAGCACCAGGATCGCCACGACGAGGCAGCCTCGGGAGGTCCGCGTGCGGGGGTGGAGGGCGGACGGCTCGGGGGGGGGAGCCTCCCCGGCAAAGCTGTCGGTCGGAGCGGGCGGGCGATCGGCGGGGTCCATGTCAGGCGCGAGGGTAACCCGCGGTCCCGGCCAGGGGATCGTCCAACCGGAACGGGCCGGGTGTCGGCCTCCGGGTTCCGGGCTACCCTGCCGCCTGCCTCGAGGATTCCATGCCCGACCTCCGGCTCCGTCCCCTGCCCGGCACTCCAGAAGTCCCCACGGTGTTGTGCATCCTCGACGGCGTGGGCTGGGGCCGACGAGACGACGGCGACGCCGTGTTCACCGCGCATACGCCCGTGCTCGACCACCTGATGGCCACTCGGCCCTGGCGCCTCCTCAAGGCCCACGGGACCGCCGTGGGGCTCCCCTCCGACGAGGACATGGGCAACAGCGAGGTCGGGCACAACGCGCTCGGCGCGGGCCGGGTGTTCGCCCAGGGCGCTCTGCTCGTGAACCGGGCCATCGAGGACGGCTCCCTGTTCGAGGGCGACACGTGGCGCGACGTCGTGAAGTGCCCCACCCTCCACCTGTTGGGTCTCGTCTCCGATGGCAACGTCCACTCCCACGTGCGGCACCTCCACGCCCTGGTGCGGGCCGCGGCCCGGGACGGCGTGCGCCGGCTGCGCGTCCACGCGCTCACCGACGGGCGCGACGTCCCCGAGCGATCGGCGCTCACCTGGATCGAGCCGCTGGAAACCCTGCTCGCCGAGATGTCGCAAGGGGGCCGGGACTTCCGGATCGGATCGGGGGGAGGCCGCATGGGCATCACCATGGATCGCTACGAGGCCGACTGGTCCATGGTCCAACGCGGCTGGGCCTGCCACGTGCACGGCCTGGCCCGTCCCTTCCGCTCGGCATCCGAGGCGATCCAGACCCTCTACGCCGAGGACCCCGAGATCACGGACCAGTTCCTGCCCGCGTTCGTGGTGGCCGACGACGGGGGGCCGGTGGGACGCATCGTGGACGGCGACGCGGTGGTGCTCTTCAACTTCCGGGGCGACCGCGCCCTGGAGATCTCCCGAGCCTTCGAGAACCGCGCCCTGCCGGCCACGTTCGATCGCTCGGGCCCGGCCGGCCGGCCGGCGCCCCGGGTTCTATACGCCGGGATGATGCAGTACGACGGCGATCTCCTCATCCCCCACCGCTACCTGGTGGTTCCTCCCCGGATCACCCGCACGGTGGCCGACTTCCTCGCGGCCAACGGGATCGCGTCCTTCGCGGTGTCCGAGACCCAGAAGTTCGGGCACGTCACCTACTTCTTCAACGGGAACCGCTCGGGTCCTCACGACCCCGCGCTGGAGACCTGGCAGGAGATCCCGAGCGACCCGGGCGATTTCGACCAGCGGCCCCGGATGAAGGCACCCGAGATCGCCCGAGCTGCCTCCGCGGCCATCCGGTCGGGCCGGTACCGGCACGTGAGGCTCAACTTCCCGAACGGCGACATGGTGGGCCACACCGGCGTGTTCGACGCGGCCGTGCGGGCGGTGGAGGCCGTGGACGAGGCCCTGGGCACGGTGGTCGACGCGGTGGAGCACGTCGGCGGAGTCCTGCTGGTCACCGCGGACCACGGCAACTCCGACCAGATGTACGCGATCGACCCCCGGACCGGAGCCTACGCGGTGGACAGCCAGGGCCACCGTCAGGTGCGGACGAGCCACTCGCTGTTCCCGGTGCCCTTCATCCTCGTCGACTTCACGGGCCGCTACCGGTTGGCGGATGACCTCCCCGACGCAGGCCTCGCCAACGTGGGGGCGTCGCTCCTGCTCCTCGTGGGGCTCGAACCCCCCGGCGAGTACCTGCCCGGCGTGGTCGAGCGTCAGGCCGAGGGGGAGGCGCCGGGTTCGGGCTCGTCCTCGGCACGGCCCAGCGGGAACCAGCGCACGGTGCGATAGGCGGCGTTGCCGGTGGTGGTGAGGGCGATGGCGTCGAGCCGGACCCGCATCCACAGCCTGTCGAGGCAGTCGGGTGGGGGCGAGCCGGCCGGACCGGTGCAGAGCGTCACGTGGGGCACGAACGGGTGGAAGGCCGGAGGCAGCCCGAGGGATTCCATGGCGGCATCGATGTCGGCGTGCAGCGCCAGCACGCGCCGGGATCGGACCCGGGCCCAGATCGCGCCGGCCGGGAAGGCACCGGCGCCCCTGAGCGTGGCCACCAGGGGGGCGTGGCGCTCTGCCACCTGGGCCAGGGCGTGCTTCAGGGGATCGAGCCGGCCGTGGGGCAGGCCGTCGAAGGAGCGGTAGGTGAGGTGCATCCGCTCGGCGGGCTGGGGAACGAGGTCGCCGCCCAGGCAGGACGCGAGGGAGAAGAGGCGATGCGCCACGTGGTCGGGCAGGAAGGAGGCCACGAAGTAGGACACGACCGGGGCCGGGGCATCGGCGAGGGTCGATCCGTTCGGGGCGGCCTCTCGGCGATCGCTCGGCGACACGCACACCTCCGTGGGGATCCGACGCCTAACCCGGCAGTGCGCCTGCACGGGCGGAGAGGGCCCCGCGGACGGCACAGTCCCGTGCTAGATTCTGGACTCCTCGCCTGTGGAGGCATGCATGGACGCCTCGCCCGAAAAGCCCTACGTCCGCGTAGTCGCGGCCCTCGTGGAGCAAGACGAACGGTTCCTCGTGGCCCAGCGCCGCCCGGACAGTCGCCTCTCGCTCCTGTGGGAGTTCCCCGGCGGCCGCGTGGAGCCGGGGGAGAGCGACGCGGCAGCCCTCCAGCGCGAGCTCGCCGAACGGATGGCCGTGCAGGTCGAGGTGGGCGATCTCTTCCTCCACGTGACGCGTCGGTACCGGCGCTATGACATCGACTTCTGGGTCTACCGCTGCACGATCGTGGGTCCGGAGCCCCGGCCGGTGCGCGTGAACGCCCTCCGCTGGGCGGACCTCGACGAACTGGGCGCCCTGTCCTTCCCAGGGGTGGACCAGGACACCGTGGACGCTCTCCTGGAGGACGTCACCCCCACCCGCGAGGGGTGACCCTCAAGGGGCCACGGGCGGATCCAGACCCTGCCACACGGGCCATGCCCTGCGCTCCACGGGCCGGACCTCGAGGCGCCTCCTCGGCCCATCGATCACGAGCACGAAGCGGCCGAGCACGTCCTGCCCGACGAGACCCGGGGTCCAGCGGGGCTTCGGGCGGTCCCGGAACCGGAGGGCGCCCAGCGCCTGCCCCGCCAGACTCGCCTCAGGGGCCTCAGCCTCTCGGACCCGGACACGAACACGCCCGCCCGGCCCGGACCCGCGCAGCACCCCCTCACGCTCCCAGATGATCGGGAGATCGAGCCTGGCGGCGTCGAGGTGGGTGCGGGTGGCGCCGGTGTCGATCACCGGCCACGTGGTGCGGCCCGCCACCTCCAGGGGGGCCCGGAAACGGCGTCCGCACGGACGATCGCGTCTCAGGCGGACCGCCCCGTCGTCCAGCCGGGCCATGGAGGGATCGTGCAGCGTGACGAGGCCCCTCCCGGGGTCGATCTCGACCACGAAGAGGCGCATCACGTCGGATCCGAGGACCCCGGCCACGGGAGCCCGAGGATCCTGGGGTACGCTGGAGGTGGTGGCGAGGTCCCGCACGGCGCAGTGGAGATCCTCGAGGACGTGGCCCCCCAGCACCAGTTCCGGGATGTCCACCACGCCGAGGGGCACCCGACCCACCTCGCCCCGGGATCGGGCGAGCGTGCGGCGGGCGTCCAGGCCCAGCGAGGCCACGAACCCGTCGTCGCAGGTGGTGCGGGAAAAGCCGGTGTCGAGGAAGAAGGCGAGCGTGCCGAGCGCGGGATCGCGGACCAGGACGTAGGGTCGTTGGCGATCCGAGGGGACGTGGACGAGCGGCAGCGGATCGGGCGTGGCGGCGTAGGTGACCTCGGGAGGGGCGAAGGGCGCGAGGATCCCGCTGCGGGCAGGGCCCGTGAGGAGCACGGAGAGGGCGAGGGTGGGGATCAGGGGACGGCTCCGCAACCAGGGCGCGAGGGTTGCACCCGTCCTCCATGCCCCGTCCCGGCCCCACGCGCCCGTGGCGAACGAAGCGGGAAGAGGCAGGACCCGTGATCCGATCGGCACCTTGGAGGCACGGTTCGGGCGAGGCTTCCCACCGGCGCGTTCCGGTGTCATGCTGTAGCCGTCCCGTCCTCCGACGCATCCACCCCTTCCGTGGAGGTTCCCATGCGTACGCTCACTCCCCTGGCCCTGCTCCTCCTGCCCGCCTGTACGGAGAGTGCCTTCTACAGCGGGCCTCCGGACATGGGCGACTACGACACCGGATCCAACGCAGATCCGGAGGACGACTGGGACGACACGGGGGACGCGGGGTGGGAGGACGAGGAGGGGTTTCCGATGCTGACGCCCGCGGCGACGGACGTGTACGTGTTCGTGG
>JAFGLY010000175.1 GCA_016927815.1 Deltaproteobacteria bacterium
GTCTTGGCCGCCCACGCCGCCTGGAGACCCCTCGTCGTGCCCCGCCCACCGGCCGACACCGCGCCGCCTCACCTCCACCGCCGCCTCGCCCGCTCCCCCGTTCCGACCTGACCCGGGTCTCCTGACCCGACTCCTCTCCCGACCACGCTCACCTCCTGGCCTCACCTCCTGGCCACGGGTGCACCTCCTGCTCCCCTTCCCAGCCCCTCGGCCCTCCCAGGACCGCCCGTCCAGGCCCAGCTCCCCCTCTCCTCGCCCCTCCTGCCGATGGATCCAAGCCTCGGGCCGGAGCCATACTCCCTCCAGGAGTCGTTCATCGTGCCTATGCCCAACGCATCTTCCACGCGATGACGCTCCTGATCCGGAGGACTCCCCCGATGGTACGATCCAAGCCGAGAGAAAGGAGGAGACCATGAAGCACCGATGGGGCCTGATCCTGTTGCTCAACTCCGCGCTCCTGGCCGGAGGTTGCGGTCTCGAACCCACCTGCACGCCCGTTCTCGACGGCGACGCCGCCGAGGACGACCTCCTCTCCTCCCCCACGCTCCTCGTGGTGGCCCCCGATGGGCTGGCGCCGGCCTGGGAGCCGTTCGTGGACTGGAAACGCGCCCTCGGCGTGCCCACGGTCCTGGAGACGCTCGCCGAGGCCGTCGACGGCCAGCAGGGCGCGGACGACGCTGCGCGCCTCCGGGCCCGGCTCGCCGAGGCGGCGTCCGGTGAGGGCACCGTCGCCGTCCTCCTCGCGGGCGACGTCCCGGACATTCCCTCCCGGCAGGTGTCCACGTACTTCGCCCTCGACGTGGAGGGCGGCAACGAGACCCGCTTCTTCGCGTCCGACCTCTACTTCGCGGACCTTGGCTCCGACTGGGACGCCGACGGCGACGGCGCCTGGGCCGAGGAGGAGGACGCTCCCGACCTCCAGCCCGACGTCGCGGTGGGCCGGGTCCCCGCCGGCTCTGCGGACGAGGTGGAGGACTGGATTGCCAAGACGCTCGCCTACGAGCAGGCCTCGGATCCGTCCTGGCTCGACCAGGCCATGCTCATGGGCGAGCTGGTCCGGCAGTACGGAAGCACCAAGTTCTACTCTTCGGGTGCCCTGGAGACCCTCGTCCTGCCCCTGTTCCCCGACGACGCGGAGGTCACCCGCCTGTACGAGGACTGGGAGCGGTACGACGGCGCCCTGCCCAACGACGCTGCCACCCAGCGGGCGCAGTTGGAGGCCGGCCAGACCCTCACCCTCGACTTCGGGCACGGCACCACCTGGGGCCTCGGAAACCTCTCGGTCGACGACCTCTGGGACCTCCCCGCCACGGGCCGCCCCGGCGTCTACACCACCGTGGAGTGCCAGGCCTGCGCGTTCGACGCCTCCGCGCCCGTGCACGTCGCCTGCGAGGCCTGGGTCCTGGCACCGGGGGGCGGTATGGCGTTCCTGGGCAACACCGACATCGGGATCGGGTTCCCCACCCTCACCGAGTTCTACGTGGACCTCTACACCGCGCTCTTCGAGGACGATCCCTCCCTCTCGCTGGGCGCTCTGGTCCGCGGGGCGCAAGCGGCCGCGTTCGACCCCGCGGCCCTCCTCGTGGAGGGATCGCTCGACCGCTTCGCCGCCCTCACCATGGTCCTCGTGGGCGACCCGACGCTCGTG
The DNA here is from genome assembly GCA_016927815.1 of Deltaproteobacteria bacterium. Lineage (GTDB taxonomy): Bacteria > Myxococcota_A > UBA796 > UBA796 > JAFGLY01 > JAFGLY01. The sequence continues at coordinate 1,649 of JAFGLY010000175.1, forward strand.
CCGTGGCGGGCGGTTCCCCGCGAGCCCGAGGTCGCGGGCCCCGACCCGTACCTCGCACAGGACGGCGCCGACGCCGCGTGCGTGGAGGCGACGCTCGACGGCCGCGCGCTCGACGGCGCCACCGTGGCGTTCCACGGAGACGGCGCGTTCCTCCGCATCGCGATCACGGACGCTGGAGGACGGGCCTGCGCCGTCCTCCCGGACGATCCCGGGCCGTGGTCCGTCACGGTGAGCGGGGCGGGGCTCGTGCCCGTCACCCTCGACGGCGGGGGACAGGTCGAGTGAAAGCCTCATGGCGGGACTGTACGGCCTCTCGGGGTGACGGTCGAACAGCACCAGTGGGCGGGGTACTCCTGGAGGCAGACGCAGGAAGGCGCGTGCGGAGGACCCGGCCAGACACGGTGGCCGGACCGGCTCGGGAGGGCGTACCTGCGCTGAGCCGCTCACGGCAAGGAGTCCGGGGTGGGCTCACTTGAAGCAGCCCCCCCCCGGCTTCGGGTCCGAGGGGGCAGAAGGGCTCGCAGGAGACGCAGATGAAGCGTCGAGGGCGATGCCTGGTGTGCGGAGAGCTCTTCACGTCCGACGCCCGGGTGGGCGGGCGGCAGAAGGCGTGCGGGCGCCCCGAGTGCCAGCGAGAGCGGCACCGCCTGGTGTGGCGGGCGGGCGGGAGCGGGAGCGCGGTGCGGTCGGGGAGGAGCGCCTGCGGGCGCGCTTCGGCTTCTGGTTCTTCTGGGATCGGTGTTCCATCGCGGACTCCTCCATCGCCTCATGGAAGGTGTCCACGAAACCGGATCAAGTTCACAGTTCAGCTCAGGGGTAGGTCAAGAGCTCTGGAAGCTGGCGAACACGACGTCGACGTCCATCCTCGTCTCCTCCTCACCGAGGTCCGTCTCTTCCACGGCGGCCTGGCAGGCGGGCACTGCGGAGGGGCCGTCACCGCGGAGATCAAGAAGGGGAAATTCGTCTACTACCACTGCGCCCGTCGCTGTGGTTGCGAGGCGTACATCCGGCAGGAGGTCTTCTCGGACATGCTCGGTGAAGCCGTCCGGCCGCTCCAGCTGCCCGACGAGGCCGTGGGCCAGGACTCCTGGGACCTCGGCCTGCGAGCCTTCGAACTCGCGAACAAGGCCTTCGACCTGTATCTTTCTCGTCCGCTCGCGGATCGGCGGGATCTGCTCCAGGAGGTGTGATCGAACTGCACGCTCGTGGAGGGGCGGCTGTCCTTCACCTACCGGAAACCGTATTCCTTCCTGGTCGGGCTGGCCGTGGCGATGAACGCCGGCGCCACCGAAGAGGACCCGGACTCCCCTCCCCTTCCAGTGTGGCACCCCCGACTGGAATCGAACCAGCGACCCACGGTTTAGGAA
>JAFGLY010000176.1 GCA_016927815.1 Deltaproteobacteria bacterium
GGCGTCCGGGAAGGGGGGGCGGCGGTGGGTCTACTGGCCGCCGTCCCACCCGAAGTCGGCGGGGTACTTCCGCGCGAGGTCGGTCCAGAGCGCCACGAGGGTGTCGCGGTCGAGGGTGTCTCCGACGCCGGCCCCTACGCGCTCCAGGGCGTACACCCCTGCGATCGCCACCCAGTCCTCGACCGGTCGGGTGCCGGGGTCGAGGTCCCACAGGACGGCGGGCTCGCCGGACGGCGGCACGGGCGGGCGCGGGGCGTCGGGGGGGTAGCGGATGACCAGCTGCCCGGTAGGGGTGCTGAACAGCAGCCGGGCGAGGTCGAAGAGGGGCTCGACCATCAAGTGGCGGCCATCCGCGGTGAACGCCACTCGCATGCTTCGCCCGGTCCGGGCTGGCGGCGCCGCCAGGGCCCCGGTCGCCGGATCCCACAGCCGGAGGTACCCGTCGACGCTGACGGTGGCCAGCCTGAGACCGTCGGGGGACCAGGCAGCGACGTCCAGGCCGGGCCTCGGGTGGTGCAGGACCGGCCCGCTCTCGATCCCGGTCGCGGCGGAGACCACGCGGACGTCCTGGCCGAACTCCGCGGCCAGCAGCGTACCGTCGGCGGACCAGGCCGGCGTCCCGCAGGCCCCCTCCCGGGACCAGACCCGAGCGCCGTCGGCCGGATCCCAGACCTCGAGGGCGTCCCCGCAGGTCGCGAGGGCGCGTCCGTCCGGCTTCCAGGCGACCCACGTGACGCCGGCCGGGCGTTCCATCGGGACCTCGCCGCCCTCCGCCCTCCAGATCCGGACCGTCCCCGTGTAGTCGACGACGGCCAGGGCCCCGTCGCGCGACCACGCGATCCGCCGCCACCCGGGCTGCGACCCGAACCCCTGGTGGAGGATCTCGCCGGTCTGAAGGTCCACCACCGGGTTCGACCGCACCACGGGCTGTTCGACACACGTGGCGTAGGCCCATCGCAACGACGGGTCGATCTGGATGCTTCTGAGGTTGAACGACCCATCCGGGCACCTGGCGGGGCGACCGCACCGGGCGCCTCCTGGCGTGACGCAGGCCAGCGATCCGTCCTGCAGCAGCGCGATCACGCGATCCCCTCCGGCCGCCACGGCGATCACGGCGCGCGGGGCCTCGCCGGTGAGGGGTCGATCGGGTGGCCGCTCCTGCCAGATCCGGGCGATCTCCCCCCCCTCTACGGTAGCCAGGCGCCCGCTGTCGCCGAGCGCGATGCCGTACACCTCGCCGAGGTGCCGGAGGGGGGGAGTGCGCCCCCGGCCGGCCGGCACGTCCCAGGTCCGCGCCGTGCGGTCCCGGCCGCCGGTGGCGAGGACCGTTCCGTCGGCGCTCCAGGCCACCTGGTAGACGAGGGCCTGGTGGGCCAGCACCGCGGGGGCCCGGAGGGGACCGCGCAGGGCGTCCACCGTCAGCACGCCGGTCTCTCCGCTGCCGTGCACCAGCCACCGGCCGGTCGGATCGAGGGCGGCGTTCGCCGAGGACAGGAGCAGCCAGTCGTCGAAGGTGTCGAGGAGGACGCGCCCGGTGGGCACGTCCACGGCCTGGACGGTCGTCCCGTCGGTGAAGGCCGCCGTGCGGTGGTCGGCGGAGAGGCTCAGCAATTGCCAGCCGGGCGGCGCCCGCACCGGTGGAGCGACGCGCTCCCCGGTGGCCAGGTCGATCCACACCAGGGTCGGCTGCAAGTCGGCGTCGAGGGTCATGCCCTCGGCCAGGTCGGCTTCCCGTCGCCTCTGCGCACTCCAGAAGCCTCTGACGATTTCGTGCGGCTCCAGGGGGGCGGTCCGGGGGACGAGGGTGCGGCCGTCCACCAGCTCGGTGCTCCACAGGCTCGAGAGGGCCAGGGTCCCCCCGTCCGCGCTCCACGTGAGCGCGATCGGCTGCGGCGGCACCGTGCGCTCCGCGGTCTGCCGCGCGGACCCGGTGTCGAAGAGCCGGACCTTCCCGGTCCTGCCATCCGATGTTGCGAGGCGGGTCTCGTCGGGGCTCAGCGCCACCGCGTCCGCCGTGGTGGTGGCGAGGAACGCCAGCCTGGGGACGGTCCGGAGCGTGGCCTCCAGGGCGACCCGGACGTCCCGCTCGTCGTCCGCGTCCCCTTCGACGAGCTGCAGGGCCCGCACGAGGTGGGGGAGCGCAGCGATCGGATCTCCCCTGTCGTTCTCGGCGTTGCCGGAGTCGATGGCGGCTCGGACGAGCCGGGCCCGTTCCTCCCGGGCCTGCTGCTGGGCGACGTCCCGCGCCTCCTCGGCCCTTCCGGCCTGTACCCACGCCACGGCCGCCAGCCCGCCCACCACCAGGACCGCGATCGCCGCGATCCCCACCGTGCGCGCGACACCCTTGCGGAACGCCGCCCGCTCCACCCGCTCGGCCCTGGCGCGCCGGGCCGGCAGGTCCCGGAGGTTCCTCGCCAGTTGTCCGGCACCCGGGAAGCGGGCTGCGGGATCGCCCGCGAAGCACTGGCGCAGGTCGTCCCGCAGCAGCGGGTCCTCCACCGACCCCTCCCAGTCCGGCGGCAGCGCGCGCTTGAGGTCCCCCACCACCAGCTGCCACAGCACCACGCCCAGCGAGAACACGTCGGACCGAGGGCTGGCCCCCTTCCCCCCCACCAGCTCGGGCGCCATGTACATCGCCGTCCCGGAGTGCGACGACGAGGCCTCGCCCGCCAGCATCGTCCCGGGCTGGTCCATCCGGGTCATCCCCGACAGCACCTCCTCGCTCACCACCTGCCCGATCCCGAAGTCGAGCAGGCGCGCGTGCACGCCACCGCCGCGGTCCTCCACCAGCACGTTGGCCGGCTTCACATCCCGGTGGAGCACCCCGGCGTCGTGCGCGGCCTGGAGCGCGTCGGCCACCTGGGCCACGAGCTCGAGGCGGTCGGCGAGCGGCACCTGGCCCTGGCGTTCCTCCCACCAGCCGAGGAGGTCCCGGCCCTCCGAGTAGTCGGTGACCAGGTAGTAGGGCGGCGTCTCCAGCTGCACGTCGTGGAGCCGCACGATGTTCGGGTGCGCCCCCACCCGCTGCTGGAGCACCCGGAACAGGGTCACCTCGCGCCTGAGGGACCGCAACCGCTCCGCGTCGAAGCAGAACTTGAACACCCGCAGGTTCTTGAGCGTGCGGTGCCGCGCGAGCCACGCCTCGCCGACCGCCCCGCCTCCCAGCGGCCGCTCGATCACGAACGGCGTGCCGGGCACGACGGCCCCGGGCGCCGGCCGCCACCCCGCCACCGTCCGCTGCTCCTCCTCGGAGATCCGGCGGCCCTTCTCGCCGTCCGGCGGTGGCCGCCGCTCCTCCCCCGCGGGCCCCACCTCGCACAGCTCCACGGGCGCGTCGATGCCCTGGAGCATGTACCGGCCGTGGTGCCACCAGGCGACCGGGCCCACCTCGTCCAGGGTGGCCGGCAGGTGCTGCCGGGCGCTGTCGAACACCGCACGGGTGAGCAGCACCCGCCCCGCGTCCCCCAGGCCCGTCACCCGGGCGCAGGTGTCGAGCGCCAGGCTGAACAGCTCCTTCCGCGCCCCCTCCCGGACCACGATCTCGCCCATGTGCACGCCAAAGCGGTCCCGGAGCGGCACCTCGCGGCCCTCGTTCCAGCGCCGCAGGCGCGCGTCGGCGAGCAGCGCGAACCGCACCGCCTCCGAGGCCGTGGCGAAGGCGAGCAGGAACGAGTCCCCGGCCGTCTCGATCTCCTCGCCGCCCCGGCAGTCCGCGAGCGCCTGCCGGACGATGGCGTGGTGCTCCCCCACCGCGTCCGCGTAGACGCGATCCCCGAGCGCCTGCCGGGCCGCCGTCGAGCCCACGATGTCCGTGAACACCACCGCGAGCAGGGCGGTCGATGCCGCGCCCGACGCACCGTCGTGCGCCGGATGGGGCTCGGAAGGGACGCTCATCGGGCGAAGGATACTACAGGACCCGTCTCTCCACCAAGGGGCGGGGTCGCCGTCCGGCGGGGGCCTCGCCGTCTCATGGGCATGTGCCGGCATGGTTCATGACGGCGCCCGGAACAGGGTGCCGTCCCCACCCCCTCACACCACCCGGGAGACGTGCTCCCAGGGCCAGGCGAGGCGGCGGGCGGCCGACCGCGAGGTGGGCAAGGAGGTCGGGCACCCGCTCCTGGCTCAGGCCCTCCGTCACCGAGTCGTCCGCCCTGGCCCTCGTACTCCACGGGCTGGGACGCTATCCGGTCTCGACGCAGCCAGCCGATCCCTCCGGAAGGAGATGGCTCGTCGCAGCTTGTGTACCCTGCGTGCACCGAAGGGGAGATCGTCGAGGTGTTCCATCCATCGCGGCGCCGCGTCGGCGAGCTGCTCGAGCACGCGGAGAACCGCTCTCGCAGGAAGACCGAGGCTCGCCCCGAGGGCCAGGAAGTCGGCCTTCCCGATGTCCTCTCGGTCCTTGCCGTGGACGCGCAGGGCCATCGTCTGGTCCCCATAGGGGTAGGAGCTGGGCAGGTCGTACGCCGGGGTGGCCTCCCACTCTCCGTCCGGGGCCTGGCGTATCGAAAAGTTCTTCGCGTGGGCGTCCCCGTTGCAGGTGAGGAAGGCGAAGGCGACCTGGCGGAGGAGGTCGCGCGCGCAGACGAGTGGGGCGCTGGCGATCCGCGAGAGAGCGCTGAGGGCCCGGGTGGAGGAGCCCGGCGCGCCGGGGGAACCCACCACCGAGGGTGCGGTGACCGGGCCGGACGGAGAGGCGGCGATCCCGTTTCGGACCCGTCGCCC
>JAFGLY010000177.1 GCA_016927815.1 Deltaproteobacteria bacterium
CCGCCGCCTACGTCCGCAAGCGCCTCGCCGACGCCGGCGCCCGCCACGAGCTGTTCACCGCCGACGGCCTCTCCACCCTGCACGAGCCCGAGGGCCGGCCCGAGTGCCTGCGTCGTCGAAGACGGGCTCGGCGTTGTCGAGTCGGCCGGTGCAGGCCAGGGACAGGTATGGATCCGCACTCCCCACCGGTCCGTCTACGGTCCAAGGTCATGTCTGGGGAACCACTCCAGGAGGTCTGGGATCCCGCTCCCCTCCCCTCCTCCGCACGCCTGCGGATGGAAGGGTCGGCATGCCTGCTAGCATACTGACTAGACTGCTCGCTAGCATGCATGTAGATCTCGTTGCTTACGCCATGAATCACGATCCCCGCCCGCCCACCGCAACGGGTGTACATCCGGGTGGGGACAGGGGGTGCTCTTACGGATATGGACTCGGCGTTCCCCCCTGCCTGGCCGCCCATCCAGACGGCCCCTGGACTGTCCCCCATGCGGTTCCGGCAATGCGAGGCGATCATCGTGTACGGCCGGGACGAGGACGGGCGGCGGGCTGGTCTGGTCCCCCCTCGCCGCTGCCGTAGGGTCGCCCTCGAAGGCAGCGACTACTGCGAGGTCCATGCGCCGCAGGCCTACCTGCAGGACCTGCTCAGACGGCTGTTCCCCTTGAGTTGGCATGTCACGGTGGAGGTCTGGATGCGGGATCCGCGGGTGAGAGAGCAGCTGGCCAAGGCAAAGGCCGATCGCGAGGCCAGGCGCCAGGCCCGTCCTGTGCGCGGGAAGGCCCGCCCCCGTTGACATCGCCCCGCCCGTGTTTCCGTGGCCGGGTCGACGCTCGTCGCCACTCCACCTTCCCCCCGCGCCCGCTCGCGTTCCTACGCCTCCCCCTCGGGGACACGGACGCCGTACAGGGTGGGGGCGTGGAGGCGGTCGGCGGCGCTGCCGTGGTCGTAGGTCTTCTCGACCATGGCGGGACTGGTGTGCCTCAGGAGAGTGGCGGCGGCTCGCGGATCCCCGGTGTTCTTGACCGCAGCCGTGCCCGCGGTGTGCCGACCCAGGTAGGGGAAGATGCGTCGGTCCTTGTCGATCCCGGCCTTGTGGGCCGCAAGGCGCAGGGCCCGGCCGTAGGAATGGATGGGCTTTCCGTGCCAGAGGAAGATCGGACCGGACGCCGGGTGGCCCGAGCACTCCCACAGGGCTCGCAGGAGGGGACCGGACCGGGGGCCGAGCGGCACGACGTCTCGGGCCTTCTCGGTCTTGGTCCCGCGCAGGAGAATCCGCCCCCACCCCTTCTCCGACGGTGCCGGCCAGGTGACGTCCTCCCACCGCGTACGGCCGACCTCGGACGGTCGTGGACCGACCTCGAAGGCCAGGGCGAACAGGGCCCGGTAGGTGGCCGACGTTGCGGCGGCGATCAGGACGTCGATCTCCTCCTCGCTCAACGGCCTGGCCTCCTCCAGGACACGCGCCGTCGTGCCGGGTAGGCGGTAGAACTTGTGGACCTGCTCGATGACACCGGTGCGTTCCGCGTGCTCGACGCAGGCCCGGTAGGCCTCCCGGATCAGGCGTCGGCTCGCACCCGAGAGCGGCCTGCCGTCCTGGCAGGTCACCTCCCGGATGAACTTGTCGAAGGCCGGGCCGTTGAGTTCGACCATCCTCAAGTCGCCGAGGGCCGGGAGCAGGTTCCGCCGCCAGAGGCCCTCCTCGCGGCTCCACGTTCGTGGATTCCGCTCCTTGCGCACGGGTTCCCACACACGCAGGACGTACTGCCTCAAGGGCATCATGCGCTGGATCCTCGGCGACTCCGTGCCGCCCACCACCTCCGCGATGGCCTTGATGTTCTCCACGATCGGGGCTCCGGTGACGGCCTCGACCAGCCCTTCCTTCTCACCGACAAGCCACAGGAACCGGAGCACCTCCGTTCGGGCGACCTCGCGATCGGCAGCCCGACGCACGTACTCCAAGAGCCAGTAGGGATGAATCTGCTCCCATTGGAGCTTGTTCCTTTCGTTCAGGACGGGCGGGACCAGGTTCAGGACCGAGGGGAAGGGCCTGGCCTCGAACGTGCACCCGACGATGTTCGCCGCCTCTTCCTCGCAGAACATGTAGAAGATGCGAACGAATTCCATCGCGGCGAGGTAGCGCGCTGCCTCACCCTCGGTAACGACGCCGAGGGACAGGGACTGGCGTCTGGATCCGGATCCTGAGATCAGCGTCCAGTAGGGCTGCCCGTCGCGCTTCTGCCGTTGGAGACGGAACCGCTTGGGCGCCTGGGGGTAGCACCTGATCGTGTCCCGGGCGAGCACCCTCGACCGGGGAATGGCGTAGCGGGTCTTCCGCGGCATGGTGACCTCCCTAGAGAGGCTTCAGCCCGACCCCTACCCCGTTCTGCGAAGAAGTGCAAACGTTTGCACCTTTCGATGATCCCCCGGTCCCACGTAAACCCGCTTTCTACTGGAGCCGAGGATGGGATTTGAACCCACGGCCTGCTGATTACGAATCAGCTGCTCTACCACTGAGCTACCTCGGCTTACGGAAAGAGCGGTGCGTAGTAGCGTTGCGCCCTGTGGGCGTCAAGCGCGGGGGACCCGGCGGCGGTGGGGGGTCGCCTCATGGGACCCCCTTGCGCGGGTGGGATAACAGGGCGCGACCGTCCACCCCCCCCCAGGAGCCCCCATGACCACCCGCGCGCGGATCGAGCAGCTCGAGAGCCTCCGGACTCAGGCGCTGGCCGCTGGCGGCGAGGCCGCCGTCCGGAAGCACCACGACAAGGGCAAGCTCACCGCACGGGAGCGCCTGGCGGCGCTGTGCGACCCGGACTCGTTCCAGGAGCTGGACATGTTCGTCCAGCACCGCTGCACGTACTTCGGGATGGAGAAGAACCGCCCACTGGGAGACGGCGTGATCACCGGCTTCGGCCGCATCGGCGGGCGCGTGGTCTACCTGTTCGCCCAGGACTTCACGGTCATCGGCGGGTCGCTGGGCGAGGCCGTCGCGCAGAAGATCTGCAAGGTGATGGACCTGGCCATGAAGGCCGGCGCTCCGATCGTCGGTCTCAACGACTCGGGCGGTGCGCGCATCCAGGAGGGGGTGGCCAGCCTGGGCGGGTACGCCGAGATCTTCTACCGCAACACGCTCGCCTCGGGCGTGGTGCCCCAGATCAGCGTCATCCTGGGTCCCTGCGCCGGCGGGGCGGTCTACTCGCCGGCGATCACGGACTTCGTGCTCATGGTGAAGGGCGGATCGCACATGTTCATCACCGGTCCCCAGGTCATCGAGACCGTGACCGGCGAGAAGGTGTCCATGGAGGACCTGGGCGGGGCGGTGGCGCACGCGTCCCGCTCGGGGGTGTGCCACCTGGTCGAGGACGACGAGACCAGCGCGATGGAAACCATCCGCACGCTCCTGTCCTACCTGCCCTCCAACAACCTCGAGGATCCGCCCTTTATCGCCACGGACGATCCCCGGGACCGGGCGGACGAGGCGCTCGACAGCCTGGTCCCCGACGATCCGCAGGTGCCCTACGACATCCGCAAGGCCATCGCCCCGGTGGTGGACCACGGCGAGTTCCTGGAGATCCACGCCGACTGGGCGCGGAACATCGTGGTCGGGTTCGCCCGCCTGGGCGGACACGTGGTGGGCATCGTGGCCAACCAGCCCCAGTACCTCGCGGGCTGCCTGGACATCGCGGCCTCCACCAAGGGGGCCCGGTTCGTCCGGTTCTGCGACGCCTTCAACGTGCCGCTCGTGACCTTCGAAGACGTTCCGGGCTTCCTGCCGGGCGTGGACCAGGAGCACGGTGGCATCATCCGGAACGGCGCCAAGCTGATCTACGCCTTCTGCGAGGCCAACGTCCCGAAGCTGACCGTGATAACGCGCAAGTCCTACGGCGGCGCCTACTGCGTGATGTCCTCCAAGCACATCCGGGCGGACTTCAACTTCGCCTGGCCCACGGCCGAGATCGCGGTGATGGGGCCCGAAGGGGCGGTGAACATCGTGTTCCGCAAGGAGTTGGCCGCCGCGGCGGATCCCCAGGCCCGGGCGGCGGAGCTGGTCCAGGAGTACCGCGACAAGTTCGCCAACCCCTACCAGGCCGCCCAGCTCGGCTACGTGGACGACGTGATCCTCCCGCGCGAGACGCGGCGGCGGCTCATCGAGTCGCTGGAGGCCGTCCGGAACAAGCGCGAGCACCGGCCCCCGCGCAAGCACGGCAACATCCCGCTCTAGGAGCCGATCCCCCATGACGGACGAACGCCGCACCGCTCTGTTGGCCGCCGCCCTGGCCACGCTCCTGGCCGAGACGTCCGACGAGGCGCCGGCCAGCACCTCGGCCTGGAGCCGCACCGGCCACCCCCACGCCCGCTCCTGGGCCTGGAATCCCCGATCGCCCGGCCTCGCCTGGCGCCTCTCCGGCCGCCTCGCCGCCCAGAACGGCGCCTGGCACGGCCGATCCACCTGACGGACCCCGGAACCCCTCCATGACGCACAAGGTCCAGATCACCGATACCATCCTCCGGGATGCCCACCAGTCGCTCATCGCCACGCGCATGCGGACCGAGGACATGGTCCCCGCGCTCGAGGTCCTCGATCGGGCGGGCTACTGGTCGCTGGAGATGTGGGGCGGCGCCACGTTCGACGTCTGCATGCGATTCCTCGACGAGGACCCCTGGGAGCGGCTCCGCACGATCCGCAAGCACGTGAAGCACACCAAGCTCCAGATGCTGCTGCGCGGCCAGAACCTGGTGGGCTACCGCCACTACGCCGACGACGTGGTGGACGCATTCGTGGAGCATGCCCACGCCAACGGCATCGACGTGTTCCGCATCTTCGACGCGCTCAACGACGTGCGCAACCTCGTCCCGGCCATGCACGCCGTCCGGCGGGTGGGCGCGATCGTGGAGGCGTCGTTGTCCTACACCGTGAGCCCGGTGCACACCATCGAGGGGTTCGTGGCCTTCGCGAGGCAGCTCAAGGACGAGGGCGCCCAGGTGCTGTGCATCAAGGACATGGCGGGCATGATCTCCACGACCGCCGCCAGTCAGCTCATCCGCGCCTTGAAGGAGGAGGTGGGGCTGCCGGTCCACCTGCACACCCACTGCGCTTCCGGCATGGCCCCGGCCACATACTGGGCCGCGGCCGAGGCGGGCGTGGACATCCTGGACTGCGCCCTCTCACCCTTCTCCTGGGGCACGTCCCAGCCGCCCACCGAGACCATCGCGGGGATGTTCCGCGACACGCCGTGGGACACCGGCCTGGACGCGGACGCGCTCTTCGAGGCGGCCCGCCACTTCCAGAAGGTCCGGGAGCGCTACCTGCCCATCCTCGATCGGCGCTCGGAGCGCGTGGACACCGGGATCCTCCTCCACCAGACCCCCGGGGGGATGCTCTCCAACCTCATCTCCCAGCTCAAGACCCAGAAGGCCGAGGATCGGTTCGCCGAGGTGCTCGAGGAGACGGCCCGGGTCCGCAAGGACCTCGGCTACCCCCCCCTGGTCACGCCCACCAGCCAGATCGTGGGCACCCAGGCGGTCTTCAACGTGGTGCTCGGCGAACGGTACAAGATGATCACCAAGGAGGTCCGGGACTACGTCAAGGGCCTCTACGGCCGTCCACCGGCCGCGATCGACCCCGCCCTCGCGGCCAAGGTCCTCGGAGACGAACTTCCCTTCACCGGCCGGCCGGCCGAACGGCTCCCCCCCGAGCTCCACACCCTGGTCGACCATGTGAAGGCCTGGGGGGCCACGCCCGAGCGTGCGCTCGAAGAAGCCCTCTCCTACGCTCTCTTCCCAGAGGTTGCGACCGAGTTCTACGCCGCGCGCAGGGAGGGCCGCAAACCCCGCACCGCCGAGCCTCCGCCCGAGGAGATGGTCTCCAAGGCCGAGCCCGTTTCGGTGGATCGCGCCCCGGGCGGTCGCGAGCTGGTGCTGGACCTGGGCGGCCGCCGCTCGACCGTGCGAGTGGACGGCGTACCCCGCCCCGGAGGGGTCTTCCGGCTGCAGGTGGAAGGCACGTCCTATGAGGTCAAGGTGGCTCCCCGCGCGGACACCACGCGCCGGGCGCGCAAGGAGGCGACCGTCGCCCAGGGCGACGGCGTAATCCGTGCGCCTCTGCCGGGGGTGCTGCTGCGCTTCCTCGTGAGCGAGGGGCAGGAGGTCAAGCGGGAACAGCCCGTGGCCGTGCTGGAGGCCATGAAGATGCAGAACGAGATCCAGGCCCATCGAGACGGCACGGTGAAGGCGCTCCACGCCAAGACCAGCCAGAGCCTCGAGGTGGGGCAGGCCATCCTCGAGATCGCCTAGACCCGGCATGTTCCCTCCGGCCCCGCTCGATCCCGAGGCGCTCGAACGTGCAGCGCGCCTGCTCGCCGACGCGCACAGCGTCGTGGCCTTCACCGGTGCGGGCATGTCCGTGGAGAGCGGGATCCCGGACTTCCGCAGCGACGACGGGCTGTGGCGGCGCTTTCCGCCCGAGCACTACGCTACCATCGAGGTGTTCCACCAGAACCCCGATCGCGTCTGGACCCTGTTGAGGGCCATGGGAGAGCTCGTGAAGCACGCGGTTCCCAACGACGGGCACCGCGCTCTGGCCGCCATGGAAGCCGAGGGCATGCTCAAGGCCGTGATCACCCAGAACATCGACGGGCTCCACACCAAGGCGGGCAGCCAGCAGGTCCTGGAGCTGCACGGTACGTGGCGGGGCCTGCACTGCTCCCTCTGCTTCCACGTGGACCCGGGCGGCGAGGCCCTGCCCGACCACACGCCCATCTGCCCGCGCTGCGGCGGCCCCATGAAGCCGCCCATCGTGCTCTTCAACGAGGACCTTCCCCAGGTGGTGGTGACCCGTGCCTGGTCGCTGGCGGCCGAGGCGGACCTCATGCTGGTCATCGGCACGTCGCTGGCGGTCTGGCCCGCCTCGGATCTCCCGGACGTGGCTGCAGGCAACGGCGCGGCCCTCGTGGAGGTCAACGATCGTCCGGGAGCCTTGAGGTACCGCCAGGCCGTGGAGCTCGGCGGGGCCGTAGCGCACGTGCTGCCTCGCCTGCTGGAACGCGCGCGGTCCTTCCGCCAGCCGTAGAACCCGTCGTCCGGCGCGGACTACTCCTGCTCCACCCGGACGGCGAAGGCCCCGGCCTCCCCCGTGGTGGTCGTGGCATAGAGCCTGCCCGTGCGATCCCGGACCTCGATGGGGGTATAGGCCACGGGTTCGCCACGGTACGCAACCGTTCCGGCGATGCGACGGCCGGAGCCCAGCACGACCTGTTCGGGGAAGTCGTCCACGGGGACATCGATCCGCCGCACCGCGAGGTCCGTGGAGGGAGGCGTCAGTCGGACGGAGAGCTTGGCGTGGGGGACGTCCATCTCGAACGCGCCGATCTTGTCGGTGAACGTGTCGTAGGTGAAGCCGTCGAATCCGATCACCTCCACGTGGACCTGGACGCCCTCGACGGGCTCGCCGGCCTCCCCGGGCCCCCTCACCACGGCCGAGATGGGCACGAACCCCTCCAGGTCGATCTCGCCCAGGTCGAGGGCGGACTCGTCCCCGATCTCCACGCTCTCCTGCAGGGGAGAGAGCGCCACGGGGTACGGCGGCACCACCTCCATGACGTAGTTCCCCGGCAGGATCCGGATCGAGAAATGCCCGTACTGGTCGGTATTCGTGGCGACGTCGAGGCCGCAGGACGGGTGGTCGGCGAGGGTCGTGGCCGTGAACCGCACCTCGATGTCGTCTACGCCCATGCCCGGTTTGGACGCACGGATGTCGCCCTCCACAGTGACGGGTTCGAGTGTGCCGAAGACGAAATCCTGCTCCGCTCCGGTGGTGGGCTCGGCGTAGACCGGAACGCGGCAGGTGGGCACGTAGGAGCCTTCCAATCCCGACACGCCGATCTCGTACTCGCCGGGGAGCACCCTCAAGTGGTACCAGCCGGCGGCGTCGGTGGTGAGGATGGGACCCCCCACGCCGCTCGAGGCCTCCACGGCCTGCACCTCGATGCCCTGCAGCGGGAGCCCGTCCTCGGTCAGGACGCGCCCGTGCACCGGCACGCCGTAGTCCAGGTAGACCGCCCCGCCCGCGCTCCCGGCTCCGACGTCCACGGGGAAGTCCACCACGAAGGGGAGATCGGGGGGTTCGGTGGGGATGACGGAGAACGTGTAGGCTGCGGCGGGCGCGAGCCGGATCGCGTAGGACCCGTCCTCTGCGCTCAACGTGCCTCCGGTCATGACCGTGCCGGGCACCCAGGCCGCGATCAGCGCCCGGACGGGCACGTCCTCCCCCGGCACGGTGGCGGTGACGTGGGGCGTGGCGTCGAAGCCGGTGATCCGTCCGTTGACCTGGACGGGGGTGCTCATCTCGATCTCCAGGCCTTCCCAGTTCTCCTCGAGGATCACGGTCTGAGGCAGGAGGTCGGCGTCGAGGTTGGAGGGGAAGACGTCCAGGCGCAGGAACCCGGAGCCCAGTTCATCCGCAATCTCCCCGTTGTCCTCGGCGAAGAACTGGGTGTCCTCACTGCATCCCGCGAGGAGCGCGGCCGCCAGGAGGAGCCACGAGGGGAGGGCACCGGCGCTCGGACGGGTCATTCGTACACCACCACAGTCCAGATTTGTCTCTTGATATCGGGCGATCCGTCGGACACCCAGCATTCGAGGGATTCCCCGTCCACCAGGGTGTCCCGATCGACCCGAACCTTGCTCGTGTACAGGTCGCCGTCCTGTGTGTTCTCCGCGTTTCCGATCCGACCCGACGCGGATCCCTCCCAGTGGAACTCGAGGGTGTCCCCGTCGTCGTCGGTGGCGGTCACGAAGACCGGCTGCCCGTCGAACGCGACGCAGAGGACGTCCGTGTCGCCGTCCTCCGGCACGTCCTCCTCGGCGCAGTGGATGGACCCGTCGGTGTGGGAGAGGATGCGGGGAGGCACGTTCTCGACCTCGATGAGCGTGATGGGACCCCAGTAGGGGCAGCCCGAGCATCCGAGAACGATGCAAGCCACGTGCCAGCCGCGCAGTCCGGTCGATTGTCGGCCTTTCCCCAGCACGACCTTGTGCCGGCCGTCCCGCGCTTCCGCCCGGGTCCGCGGCATGGATGTCATGGTTCCTCGGGCACCCGGACGACGGACCCCGCCGACAGACGTTGGAGGCGATGGACCACCGACGGGGAGCCGGGGCACCGGTAGGTGACCGTGTGTGTCGACCAGGGATCGGGCAGTGAGAAAGCGCCTCCCAGCGCGGCGACGCTGCCCAGGGGGGTGCCGTCGAGATCCACGAGGCACTCGGGCCCGACCCCGTCCCCCACCTCCACGGTGGCCGGACGGGGTCTCAACACGATGCCCTTGATCTCCTTGTGCTCTCCGGCCGCCACCTCGAAGCTCTCCACGTAGGGGATGGAGAAGTCGTTCTCGAGCCGTAGCAGGTGCCGCCCGGGCTTGACGGTGACCGGGTCGCGGCCGGTGAGGTTTCGTTCCTCCCCGTCGATGATGATCCGCGCCCAGGTGGGGGTGTCGAGGATGACCCGCACGGTGGCGAGCTCGTCGGGGACCGAGGGGATCGCGGGGGGTGGGAGGGCCTCGGTTTCGGACGTGACCGGCCGGACCGCCTCGGGCTTGGGACCGACAGCGGCAACCGCTTCCCCCTCGGCCGAAACCGGGCTGGACGGCAAGGGCTGGGGGATCTCGATGGTGGCCTGGGCGGGCGCCGGACCTGCGAAGGCGGGCGCCCCCCCTTCGACGGACTCCTGCCGGGGCGCTTCCTCCCCGTCCAGCCGCTGCCCTTCGCTCTCCTGGGTTCGGCCGAGCCACCAGACGCCCGCAAGCCCCAGGATCGCCACCAGTGCGGTGATCGCGAAGAACCGGGCCCGATAGCGCGGGAGCCGGATCGGCTGGGTGTGCAGCCCCTGGACGAGCGCCAGAACCTCCTGGTTCTGGGGGTCCATGGCCAGGAGCCGGTTCAGCGTGCGCAGGGCGGCCAGGTGGTCGCCCTCGGTGAGGAGGTCTCGCCCACGCTCCAGGAGCACGGCGCGCAGGTGCGCGTCGAGGTCCGCCTCGTAGGCCTCGGGCTCGGCCACGAGCCGGTGCATGACCCAGCGCTCGTCGGCCGGATCCACCTGGACCTCTGCGAGGCAGGCGCGCAGCGCCACCTCCAGTTCCCGGGCGTCCTGGAAGCGGTTGGCGGGAGAGGTCTGGAGCAGTCGCTCGACCACGTCCGACAACAGCGGCGAGGCGTCCGGCGCGGTCTCGAGGAGATCCGGCCGGTTGCCCTCGATGATGTTGCGGAGGATGACGCTGGGGTTGCTGCCGGTGAACGGCAGGGCGCCCGAGGCGAGGTAGAACAGCACGGTGCCGAGGCTGAACAGGTCGCTCCGGGCATCCACCGGGTGCTCCATGGCCTGCTCGGGGCTCATGTAGGCGGGGCTCCCCACCAACGCCCCGGTCATGGTCATCTGGTTCTCCTCGAGGAACCGCGCGATACCGAAGTCGGTGAGCTTCACGAACCCATCCCGCCGGACCATGATGTTCTCGGGCTTCAGGTCCCGGTGGATGATGCCGGTTCCGTGGGCGTAGGCCAACGCGTCGATGAGTTGCAGCACCACGATGATGGCGGACTCGGAAGGGATCCGCCCGCGTTCCCGCACGACGTCCTGCAGCGTGACGCCGTCGATGAACTCGGTCACGATGAAGCAGGCCTCGGAGTCCACTCCCGAGTAGTCGTAGATGCGCAGGATGTTGGGGTGGTCGAGGTGCTCGATGGCCCGGGCTTCCCGTGCGAACCGCTGCCGGTTGCGCTGGGAGGAGGAGAGGTGGGGATGGAGGACCTTGACCGCCACCTCCCTGCCGAGCGTGATGTGGCGGGCCCGGTACACGGTGGCCATACCACCTTCGCCGACCTTCTGGAGGATCTCGTACTTGTCGAGGACGGTACCGATCAAGGGACTGCCGGTGGAGAAGCCCCCGAAGGTCGGGCCGCCCGGCCCCGACGGCACGGTGGCAGCGTTCCGAGCGGGTGCTTCCACGCGGTCATCCTAACGCCAGAACCGCGGCGCGATCCGCGGGTGGGGTCGGGAGCGCGCCGAGGTCGGGAATCGGCACCCAGGCGAGTCGGTCGTGGTAGAGCGGGACCGGATCCGCGAGGAGGTCCACGCGGTAGCAGGCCAGGTGCACGCGGTCGTCGGATCCCGTGGCCACGAGGTCGCCCACCACGGACCGGACGGCGAGTTCCTCGAACAGCTCCCTCTGCAAGGCCGTGGCGTCGTCCTCTCCGGGCTCGACCTTGCCCCCGGGGAACTCCCACAGGCCCGCGTGCCGACCGTCGGGTCGACGCGCCATGAGCACGCGACCGTCCCGGATGGCGACGGCGCCCACCACACGGACGGGGACCGCGCTGGCGGCGTTCGGCTGCATGCCTGCTCCGAGGCTGGTCGGGCGGGACCCGGATAACCCACGCACCCCCGCGCGCCCCCTTCAGGCCAGGGCCGCCAGGGCCAGCACCCCCAGGAGGAGGAGGGCGTTGACGGCCACGTGGCGGACCACGGGCCTCCGTGCGGCGCGGTAGGCGTCCTCGTCGAGGGGTCCGCTGCGGTCGTCGAACCGCCGCAATGCCTCGGTACGCCAGACCTCGAGGACCGTGTAGGAGACCCACAGCAGCAAGAAAGCGACGTGGGAGGCCAGGACCCAGCGCTCTGACGCCGTGCTCCAGCCCCAGGTGAACCCGCCCGTCCGCACCCGGTGGAGCAAGACGCCCGCGAAAAAGGCCAGGCCGAGGCCCAGACCCGATCCCGGTCCCCAGGCCCGCCACAGCCGGTCCACGTGCCACGGTGCGAGCCCCTTCACCCGCTCCGCCAGCGGCAGGAGGAGGGCGAAGGCCAGGAGCGGGCCCCCGTAGAGGAGGAACCCGAGCCAGGTGAGGAAGAGGAGGAAAGACTCCACCCGCAGTTGACCTCGGAGGCTACGGAGACGCTGGGGGGCTGCCCTTGCCCTTGGCGTCGGGCGGCGGGCGCTTCTGTCCGTCGGTCTCGTCCCAGTCGTCTCGGATGGTGAGGGTGACGCCGTCGACGGGTTCGGCAGCCACCTGGACGGGGGGATCCGTCACGACCTTGGGCTCGCCCGGGGAGGGCCCGTTCTCGTCCAGGTCGATGTACGCGAAGATGTCGATGGATCCGAGGTCCTTGGGGGCGAAGACCTCCCAGGGGCCGGGAGCCGGGAGCTTCAGGGTGTGCTCCAACGTCGGCATGTTCGAGCCGCTCGACGCCTTGAGAAAGTCGATGCGCAGCGTGCCCTGCTTGGATCCGGCGTACGCGACCGTGCCCGAGAGGCGGACGCCGGTTGTGGCGTCGACGGTCCAGCCCGCGGGCGGCGCTTGCGTAGCCGGTTCGTCCGTCTGCCCGCCGCTCGCGGGTGCGCCGCCTCCGGGGGGCGACCCGACCGTGCCCCCTCCCTCGGGAGCGACCCCGCCCGGGGGCGATCGAGGAGGCTCGGGGCAGCCGGTGACGGTGAGGAACGCGAACAGGCAGAGGATGCGGGGGAGCATGGGGCCTCGGATCTGGCGTCGCCCGGTGCGGGACCGGTGTCGGGGACACGCCAATCTACCGGACGGAGAGGCGACCGGCGAGGGTTCGCTCACCGGGAGAGCGTCTCGACCACGCGGTCCCAGGCCGCGCCCTCTCCCACGGCGTCCGATGCCGCCTCGCGCGCATCCAGCAGGGCGGCCACGCGATCCGATCCGAGCACGCCGGCCAGGTCCAGTGCGTCCTGCTCGATCCGGACGCGCAGGCGCCCGGCCTCCTCCACTCGTTGGTGAAGGCGTGCCTGCTCCTCGGGGGGAACGTGGAGGTTGGGCACGGGCATGCCGGATCGGCGCTCCAGGGTTTCCAGGGCAAGCAGGAGATCCCCTGCCCGATCGAATCGGACCTCGGGCCCGAGGGTGGAGTCTCCCAGGGCATCGATGCGAGTGAGCGGCGGTGCGAGCGGGTGAATCACCGGCGTCTCGCGGGAGGCGAGGAGCCCTACGCTCAGGACCAGGTCGAGCAGGGCTGCGACGAGGAGGGCCGGCCAGCGGGTCACGGCGGATCCTGCTCCAGGGCACGGGCGAGGGCCTCCCAGTAGGGCCGCTCGATCGCGCCCACGCTGACCTCGTCGCGCCGGGCGAGGATCCAGGCGCGCTGCTCGGGCGTGAGCGCCCGAACCGCCTCGCGCGCCCGCTCGGCGAGCGCGGCCTCGACCGTGCGGATCTCGGCCTCCACGGCGAGGAGTTCGTCACGGTGAACCCGGGCGCGCTCCAGGGCTTCGGCGAGTCGCGTCCGCTCGGTCTCGGACAGGGGGGCCACGCCGGGCAGGCGCCCTTCCTGGAGGAGGAGCGCCCCGCGCACGAGATCCTCGACGGTGATCCACTCACCCACGGTCGCGAGGTGGGTGGCCAGGACCTGTTCGGCGCGGCCCGGGCCCATGAGCAGCCCCGGCGGATCGGAGGGCTGCTGGGCGGCCAGGAGGACCCGCCCACCCCGGGGCCGGGCGGCCAGGAGAGCACCCTCGGCCACGGCCACCCCGAGCAGGAGGAGCAGCACGAGGTCGGGCAGGTGCTTCTTCATGGCGCCCTCGTGATCTCCCAGAGGTGCGCCCCGTCCTGGAGCACGGACCGCTCGAGGCGCCGTCGTTCTCCCCGAAGCGCCGAGAGCCGGTCGTGGAGGTCGCGCGCCTCGGCGAGCGGCCCGGCCACCAGGGCGGCCCGCGCGGCATCCGGAGCCGGCGCGCCGGGCGCGATCGCCAGGTCCCAGACCCCCCGGGCGACGTCGTCCGGCGTGAGGGTGCCGAGGAAGGCGGCCAGCGCCGGATCCGCGTCGGGCGCTTGCGGGGCCGGTCGCACGCTTTCCGGGCGGTACGCGAGGATCCGGGGCGAGCCGCCCCCGGCCAGCGAAGCGGCCAGGAGGAGGCAGACGCAGGCCGCGAGCACGACCTGGATCCATCGGAGCGCAAGCATCAGACCGAACGTCGCCAGACCGGGCGAGCCCGTCAAGGGGCGCGTGGACGCCAGGGGCACGCGATGCGACATTGGGGCGTCATGGATGCCGTTCCCCCCGTCTCCTCGGACCGCCTCGTGCGCCGCCCCTCACCGGGCGCCTGCTTCGGGGCGATCCGCCACCCGGAGCTGTACCGCAACTTCGCGATCCACGTCTTCGTGATGCTGCCGGCCGCTCTCGTCATGGCCTGGATCGGCACGCGGGTGGACGCGGCGCTGGGTCTCGGCCGCTTCCTGTCCTGGCCCGCCTCCGGCCTGCTCGGCCTGCTGCTGGTGGCCGTGGGCGGGGTCTGGGTGTGGTACGTCTACGGCTACCTCTTTCTCTCGGGCGGCGGATCGCCCGGCACCCACGTGGACGGCGGCCCCACGTGGCTGGTGGACACCGGCCCCTACACCGTGATCCGGCACCCGAGCGTGCTCGGGAAGCTCGCGGGCGTGGCGGGGCTGGGCGTGGCCTTCGGCTCGCCCTCGTTCCTGCTCGGGTTCGTACCGATCCTGGTGGTCTACTCGCTCGTCACCAACCGGTGGCTCCAGGAGCGCCACTGCGACGCCCGCTTCGGCGAAGCCTACCAGGTCTACCGGGAGCGGGTGCCCATGCTGCTGCCCCGCCCCTCCGGGATCCGGCGCTGGATGCGGGACGAGGCTGCGGTGGGCGACGACACCGTACGCGCCCACGGGGCCTCACCGCCGGCCGTCTGGTACGAGCTCCGCTGGTACCTGGTCGGCCTGGCCCTGCTCCTGGTCCTCTTCTCCGCGGCGTTGTGGGTGATTCGCGGGATCGCGGCCTAGGTCGCCGCCGATCAGCTCCGCCACGAAGGCTGCGGACGCCTCGGCCGCGAGGGCGTGGCCGGCTCGGGTCCAGTGACCGTCCTCCGGGAAGTAGAGGGGCTCGCCGCCCTCGGCCCGACGGAAGGCCGGCTCCAGGTCGAGCGTCGGGGCACGGATCTCAAAGGAGGCGAGCGCCCGCGCCCGCGCCCGGCCCAGGTCCCACCCGGTCAGCGCGGGCCACCGGGCCACGGCGGCGTTCCGCCCCGCTTCGGTGGCCTCGACCGCGTCCGGAAAGAGCAGCACCCCGAAGGTCACGCCCTGGGACCGGCACCGGGCGGCCAGCTCGGCCACCAGCGCTTCGGTGACCGTCCACGCCTCCTCCCAGAGCGGCCCGCCCAAGGGATCGTGGACGCGGAGATCGAGGGGCAGGCCTCCCCCGGCCTCGATCCGGCGGGCGCTCTCTCGCCGGAGGAGCACGGTCCGAACCCCAGCTCGCCAGGCGTGGCTGTGGGTCCACAGCGGGCCTCGGGCCCAGGGTCCGAGCAGGGCCATGGGGCGGTCCACGGGCACGAGGGCGCCGCCCTCCAGGCGGTAGAAGGGCTTGTCGTCCTTGGTCTCGAGCAGCGGGTGGTTGTTCAGCACGTCGTTGGAGACGAGGAACCCGAGCACCACCACGTCGGGCCGGAGCCCGAGCGCCCGCTCCTCGAGGAGGCCCAGCGCCGTGGCCGTACCCGCCCCGGGCACGCCGAGGGACAGCACCTCCACCTCGCGCCCCAGGAGGGTCTCGAGACGCGCCTCCAGCACCCGGCCGAACCCGGCGTCGAGCGGGACCTGGGCCGCCTGCACGAAGGAGTCGCCGAGCACGACCACGCGGGGGACGCCACCTTGCCGCGCATCCCACTCCCGGTCCACGAATCCCTCGCGGTTCACGTGCACCGTGACGTCGAACTCCTTGGTGCGGACCGGATGATCGCCGGGCAGGGTGAACGCGCCCCGCAGGAGCGGCCCCTCGACGCCGGGCGGCTGGGGATCCAGGAAGCGCACCCCGACCTCCACGGCCAGCAGGGCGACGACGAACGCCGCGATGGCCACGAGGACGCGCTTCACGAAATCACACCGGCGCGTCGTGGCTCGACGCGTTCGTGGCCTCCAGCCTGAGCAGCGACATCGCCCCGCTGGCCAGCCGGCGGAACTCCTGCAGCGACTGGAGCTGCCGGGCCTGCCTCAAGATGTACCGGGGCCGGAAGTAGAAGGTCCGGTGACAGATCTTGAGGAGGTCCAACAGATCCTCGCGGGACAGGTGCTCCTCCCAGCAGACCGGCACCTTCACGCCGCACAGGGGATCCTCCATGATGCGGTCCCAGCAGTCGGCCGGGAAGAGCCCCTTCAAGGCACCTTCCGCGAACGCCTCGGTGCCCGGGTAGGGCGTGTAGATGGCGAAGGCGGCGTAGTCGGCGTCGAGCTTCATCATCTCCCGGAGGTTGCCGAGCACGTCCTCGCGCGTCCGCTCGTGCGGGCCGCCGATCATGATGTAGGCGATGTTCCGCACGCCCTCCTGCCGGCACCAGTGGAACACCCGGTGGCAGTCGGCCACGTCGCAGTGCTTGGCGTGGACCTCCAGGCCCACGTTGTGCATGCTCTCCACGCCGAAGTGGATCTTGGTGCAGCCGGCCTGCCTGGCGCGGCGGATCTCCTCGCGCGTGGTGCCCGCGATGGTGGTCTTGTAGCCCCAGTTGAAGGTGAGGCCGCGCCGCTCGATGGCATCGCAGAACTGCATGACCCACTGGGAGTTGGGCGTGAACAGGTCGTCCACGAAGAAGACCTCGCGGATGCCCAGCGAGATGCAGTGCTCGATCTCGTCGAGGATGCTCTCGATCGCGCGGATGCGGTACTGGCCCTTGTAGGTGAAGCAGAAGGGGCAGGAGTGGGGGCAGCCGCGGGACGTGATCGCGGTGGTGACGTAGCGGTGCTTGGCCCCGGGTACCCAGTAGTCCTTCCAGCGGGTGCGGCTCCGGTCGGGCCAGACCTGGTGGTCGAGCGTACGGGGCTGCTTGCGTGCCGCGTTGCGCACCAGCCCGCCCGCGCCGTCCTTGAACCACAGGCCCGGGATGCCCTCGAGGGATCGGCCCTCGTCGAGCGCCCGCACGAGATCCACGATCAGCTCGTCTCCATCGTGGGCCACGCAGATGGAGTCCACACCCTTGAGCCGGATGGCCTGCTCGGGGAACATGATGCAGTGCGGACCCCCCAGCGCCACGTGGGCCTTGGGGTTGGCCCTCTTCACCGCGTTGACCACGAGCTGGACGTCGGGCAGGCTGTGGGTGTAGCAGGAGATGCCGACGAAGTCGAGGTCGTGCCTTCGCAGCACCTTCTCGAATTCCGGGTGGTCCATGTCGTCCACGGTGGCGTCCAGCAGGTCCGCGCGCCAGGGCGTGCGCTTCTCGATCGAGGCCTGGAGGTACATGGGCCCCAGTGGCGGGAAGCAGTAGACCCCGTAGGCCATGCTCTCGGCGACGCCGGCCCAGATGCGGCGCTTCTCGGGGGGATTGACCAGGACGATGCCCATGCCGGCTCCGTGCACCAGGAAGGGAACGCAACATGCCCCCCCCTCGGCAGGACCGCAAGGACCCCGCTCCGAGTGGGAAGGGAATGGACGGCCTCCCCGTCCCGCCCGCCCGGTCGCGTCTCGCCCGTCCTCGCTTGACGGGTCGTACCGTCCAAGATATCGGACCATGAAAGGATGCATTCATGCTCGATATCCGCAGAATCATCCCTTGGGCGGGCGTGGCGGTGGGCGCTGTCCTGACCTTCCGCGTGGCCTGTCCTCCGCCGGCCGAGGCCCAGGCCTCGGCTCCCACCCGACCGCACGTCTTCCTCGTCGTGTGGGATGCGGCCCGGGCCGACCACTTCCCCTTTCACGGCTACCCGCGCGACACCACGCCCGTGCTCGCGTCCGTTGCCGCGAAGTCCGCGGTGTTCGAGCAGGCCCACGCCTCCGGATCCTGGACCCTGCCCTCCGTGGCCTCGCTCATCACCGGGCAGTTCGGGTACAACCACGGGGTGGACTGGGATCCGGAGAACTGGGGCGTGGACGTCTCCGACGCCTCCCGCACCCTCGCCGAGGTCCTGAAGGACGCGGGGTACGCCACGGCCTGGTACACCTCGCAGTCCATGTTCGAGCCCAAGACCGGGTACTACCGCGGCATCGACGACCACGCGCTCGTGTGGGGCTCCGAGATCGTGAACCGCACCGCGCATTTCATCGACTCCGCCCAGGGCCGGCCGGTCTTCGTGATCCTCTACTGGCTCGATCCCCATGCCCCCTACGATCCCCACGAGAAGTTCGACCTCTGGAGCCAGCCCGGCGCCCCAAAGGTCAACATCGAGGAGAAGAAGGACCGACAGACCCAGGGCTACCACTCGCACGCCGACATCAACTCGGGGCGCGTCAAGCTCACACCCGCCCAGTGGCAGGCGCTGGTGGATCGCTACGACGGCGAACTGCGTTGGAACGACGACCGTTTCAACCAGTTCTGGTCCATGCTCGAGCGCAAGCGTCTCCAGGACCGGTCGGTGGTGGTGCTCACCGCGGACCACGGCGAAGCCTTCGACGACCGGCCCGAGCAGCGCACCTGGCACGGTCGGCCCTACGAGGAGAACCAGCACGTCCCGCTCGTGGTCTCGGCTCCCTGGCGGATCCCCCCGAAGCGGGTGCCCAGCGTGGTCCGGGGGGTGGACGTGTTCCCCACCGTGCTCGACCTGGCCGGGGTTCCGGTGCCGCAGGGGATCAACGGCGCGAGCCTCCTCCCGCTCATCGACGGGCCCGCTGCCGATCGTCCCAGCATCGGCGGCACCCACATGTACGACTCCGTGGTCTACTACCGCAGCGGGCCGTGGAAGCTGCTGCTGGAGCGTACCGGGGCCCGGCGATCCCAGCTCTTCGACCTCTCGAAAGACCCCGGCGAGCGAACCGACCTCTCGGGCAAGCCCGATTTCGCCCGCATCCACGCCGAGATGGACGACTTCATCCGCCGCACCACGTTCGCGGTCGATCGCTCCCACCAGAAGACCATCGACGCCAAGGAACTCGAGCGGCTCCGGGCGCTCGGCTACACCGACTAGCCTTCGTCACCCGGGTCGTGGGTCTCGGGGCCCACGAGCCTTAAGTCTGCCCAGAGCGGAACGTGCCCGAGCCGGTTCGGCGAGATGCCGGGCACGCGCAGCGTGAGGATGGGCCCCGACGCACACTCGCCCGGTTGGAGCGGCACCCGCACGAGACCGGCGACGTCGCCCCTGCCCGTCCAGGCCACCCTGGACGCGGCCCGGGGTCCCCTCCCCGCGTGCACGGTCAGCTCGAAGGTGAGCGGCTGTGGGCTGGCGAACACGGGAGAGTCGAGGACCACCGGACGGAAGACCACCACCGAGCCCTCCTCGACCGGATCGAGCACGACGCGGGCCCCACCGCCGTGACCGAACACCGCGGGCCGCTCGAACCCCTCCAGCCGCACCACGGCGGACGGGGCACCTGCCTGCAGGCCCCGGATGCGCCGCTCCTCGGCCGCTGCCTCTGCGGGGACGCGGAACGACACCTCCACGGGATCGGGGTCCTCGGGCGCCCGGGCCACCGCGAGGGCTCGGTTGAGCAGGAGACAGGGGCTCGACGACCCGCCCATCGTGCAGGGCCGCCCGTCGATGATCACGTCCGAGACGATCAGACCGGTCGTGAAGGGGACCGGGAAGACGCGGAGCGCCCGGCCCTGGTGGTGCTTCGCCTTCCAGGCGAACCCGGCGCGTACCGCCACGCGGTCGCCGTCCACGGTCACGGCCTCGAGGCCCCGGCCCGTGGCCAGGGCCCCGAGATCCCTCCCGTCGGGCAGAGGCGCGTCTTCGGCCGCGAGGGGCGGTCTCTCGGCGGCCACCAGGCGGGTCGAGGCGACCGCAGAGAGCACGGGGTCGGCGATCGCCAGCAGGGCGCCGAGCCGCATGGAGGTGCTCTTGGGTGCACGGATCCCGAGCACCACGCCCTGAGGGGCGTCGGGCAGATCCAGGGCGACCTCGACCGGTGGCGCGTCCGGCCCGGAGGGCGATCCGTTCCACAGCTCCACGATCGGCGGGTGCTTCTGGGTGCGCGCCCAGGCGGTGACGACCAGGCTGGGCTCGGCAGGGCTCTCGAAGAGCAGCGAGGCGAGCCGCACGGGGCGGAACCGTAGGGACGCCCCCGGCCGGGCCTCGGGCACGGGGATGCGGGTCAAGGAAGAGAACGCCGGGATCACCAGGCCCGTGCCCGGAACCTCGTACGCGGCGCGGGCGGCGGGTCCACCCTCGGGCCCGATGCCCCTCAAGATCGCCTCCGCCTCGGCCACCTCGAGGGGCACGGCGAAGGAGACCTCGGTCGGCGGGTCGCCCGGTTCGGTGAACACGGCCAGCCTCTGGGCGACGATGCCACAGGTGCCCGGCCCGTCCGAGTCGAGCGGGCAAAGTCGCGCGCCCACGCGCACGTCGGAGACCTCCACACCCTTCGCGAAGGCCGCGGGGAGGGTCCAACGTCGGATCCCCACCTGGACGTCTTCCGATCGCCACTGCACCGGATCCACGAGCGTGATCCGGCGCCCGGAGATGGACAGGGCTCCGGGCGCCGCACCCTCGGCCCTCGACCCCACCGGCAGGTCGGTGGTCTCGGACACCCGCACGAGAGGGCGAGGCGACACGTCGGGCAGGGGCGGGGGGGTTTCGAGGGCCGTCTCGCAGTCGGCGAGGAGTCGGTCCACGTGGGGGTGCCGGGCCCGGAGGTCCCGGCAGACGGCGCTGCGGGCCTCCCCGGCGGGCAGGGCTCCCATCCAGGCGACCCGCGCCTCGTGGAAGGGGACGAAACGCGGAGCGAGCCGGGCGGCGCGCGCCAGGGCCGAGACCACCTCCTCGGGCGTGGCCCTGCGCGTGCCCTTCCGGGCAGCCAGCGTGAAGCCGCCCGCCGGCCCCTCCTCGAGGTCGTACTCCTCGTACAGCCAGGCGGCTTCCCGGAGGCGCCCGACCCGCAGGCCCGCCCGATCGGCCGGACGGAGGAGGATCCAGTCGGGTGCTCGGCGGTGGATGTACTCGATGGCGTCGACCGGGCTCGATCCGTCGGCACCCGAGAGGGTGGCGTCCGTGAGCCCCAGGATGTCCACCAACACCCACCCCCCGGCGTGCCCGGTGAGGCCGATTTCGCTGTAGGCCAGCGTGGCGTCCGGAGGGATCCGCTGCAGGAGGAAGGCCGCCACGTCCTGCAACGCGCCATGCCAGGGGCCGCGCACGGACGCGGGGAACCACTGCCAGTCCTGACGCGGGGTCCACGCCGGCCTGCCGTCGGGGGCCTGCTCCGACTCGGCCATCGGCACCGACCGGGCCCCCTGGAACCCCACCAGGGCGGCCAGGGCCAGGACGGGCGCCCAGCGCAGCACGCGGGGCCCGAGCGAGGCCGCGGCCATGGCGGTCGCGGCGCCCGCGGCCGCCCCCAGGAGCGGCAGGAGCGCGACCAGCAGGCGCTGGTTGGGCATCCAGTCGCCGGCGCAGCGCCTCACGAAGACCAGCTCGGCCGCAAGCACCAGGATCAGCGCCACGGACCGCCTGGAGCGGAAGGCCAGGAGCACGACCAGCCCCACGGCTCCGGCCAGGGCGAAGGGTGCCTCCAGCGCGAGCCAGGGGTGGAGGTACCCCAGCACCTCGTGGAGCGGTGCCGGGTTTCCCTTGGCGTAGAACGTGTTGGGCAGCGGGTAGCCGTAGTAGGCGAGGCGGAAGGTGAGCCACGCCGCGCCGGGAAGGACGAACGGGATCCCCCATCGCACGAGCGGACGCCAGCCTTCCCGCCGGTGGAGCGCACCGAGCAGTCGCCCGAGCGCGATGCCTGCGACGAAGAGAGGGGCCTCGGGCCGGGTCACCATCGCGATGCCGGCCAGGACGGCCGAGGCCGGGCAGACCCCGCCCTGGCCGTCCTCCTCGGCGAGCCGCCACAGGGAAAGGACCAGGAGGGCCGCGAAGAAGGAGGTCTCCAGCCCCTGGACCGCCCAGTAGGACGCCGGCAGGCTCACGGCGAGGAAGCCCGCCGCCACCGCGGCCGCGGCGTCGGGGGCGATGCCCTCGCGGCGAGCCAGCGTCCGGGCCAACAGGGCGGTGCCCGCGACGGCGGCCAGGTGGGAGGTCAGTCCCAGGATCTTGGCGACCCACATCGGATCCACGCCCACGGCGAGAAACGGCGCCAGCAGGAAGAGCCAGGTGGGGTTGGAGAACCCCTCCACGCGCTCGCCCGGGTTGAAGACCAGGCCCTGTCCCTGGACCAGGTTCCACGCGTAGCGGACGGTGATGTAGGCGTCGTCCACGACGCGGGACCAGTGTCCCGACGACACCCAGGCGGCCACGAGCAGGACGACCGCGAGCAGGATCCCCAGGCTTCGGCCTGGGTGTGCCGACCGTTCGTGGGAGCGGGCGTCCTCGGACGAAGAGCCGGATGCAGCAGACATGCGTGGACTCTACCGCCCGCCTGAGAACCGGGTCAAGGTTCGCGCGGCCGGAGCCGGTCCACGAAACGCTCCACGCAGGTTCGGATCTGATCCCGGGACCGGCGGTACCTCGACGCCCATCCCCCGAGGGGGTCCGGGATCTCCAGGAGCCCGCAGAAGCTTCCGAGCAGGAGAACCCGATCCTCGACCTCGGGGGCCATGTCCCGGACCGCCTGCGCGTGCCCCAGTTCCATCACCAGGATCCAGTCGGCCCACCGTAGGAGGTCCGGCGTCATGGGCTGGGAGCGGTGGCCCGCAAGGTCGAGGTCGATCTCCTCCATCACCTTCACCGCGTGGGGCGCGGCCGGACGGCCCTCCAGCCCCATCACGCTGGCCGATCGCACCTCCACCTCGCGCCCGGTGGCCTCGGCGTACCGCCGGGCCAGGGCGGCCGCCATGGGGGACCGGCAGATGTTTCCCGTGCACAGGAACAGGAGCCTCGAGGGACGAGGAGCGGAGGGCAACGGGGTCATGCAGGCTCCCGAATCCCCCCGGTAACGCACCGGCGGCGATCCCGGACTTCGATGGCCGCCCGGGATAACCGCCTGCCGCGGAAGGCACGATGGACCTGCGACCCGGAACCTCCCTATGTCGTCTCGCCCTGGCGGCCGTGCTCCTCACGGTCCTTGCCGGGCGATCGGACGCGGCGTCCAGGATCCCGTCCGAAGCGGACGCCCGGGCCGTGGTCGAGGCGCTCGTGAGCGCCGTGCGGACCGGGACCCTCGCGCCCGACCAGGTGGAGCGCTGGTTCGGCGCTCCCCCGAGCCCCTTCCGAGACGCACCGGACGGCCCGGCGTTCGACCGCCTCCGGATCGCGGCCGCCCTGGCGCCCGACGGCCCCCTGGGCAGCCTTCTGGCGACCCATCCCGAGGTGGAAGCCGTGGTCTCAGGACCCGACTACGTACGCGTGGTGTTGGCCACCCGACCCGCGACCTCGCTCGTTCTTCGCCGGGAGGGCGGCCGGACCGTGGTGAGACGGTGGGAGACCACCCACTGCGGCGCCTGCAGCGAGTCGGAACGGTTCGTGCAGGGTCTTTTCGCGGACCTGGAGGAGGGGCGGATTCCGCGCCTGGTCCCCCACCTCGACCTGCGGGTCTCGCCCGACACCCTCGGCCTGGACCAGGGCACCTGGCGCTTCACCTGGGCGACCCGGAACGACGCCGCGGGGTACCTGCGCCACGTGCTGGCCGGGGCCGAGGTGCAGGGCGCCCGGGGCGACGAGGTCCAGGTGGCCCTCTCCGACCGCGTGGAGACCTGGAGGGTGCGGTACCAGGGTCACCGCTGGATGCTCGACTACGACGAACTGCCCTCCGACTCTCCCCTGCGTCTCGCCCCGGACGAGGGACGATGGTGGCGTGACCGGGACGGCATCCGGCGCGACGCGATGGCCTGGTGGAGGCCCCGCTCGGTCCCGACGCCCGACGGCGGCCTCCTGCGCGCGACGAGCGCCGTAGCCGTGGGGTTCGACGTGGGGCGCGACCGCTGGACGATCGCCGTGCAGCGACTGGATCGCCTGCTCGCTTCGCTCTTCTTCGTGGAGGAGGACGGGTCCGTGGCCGCGCGCCACCCCCTCCCCGCCTGGCCCGAGCGGGTGCCGGAGGTCCCCCTGGACTGGCCGCAGTGGTGGCAGGTCGAGATCTCTCCTCGTCACGATCGCGTGTTTCTCTCTGCCGACAACCGCGCCTGGATCGTCCCCCTGGGCGGCCCTGCGCCCGTGCCGGTCCAGCGGCTCGGCTTCGGCCGGATCCGGGCCGCGGCCTGGACCGCCGACGCCCGGGCCGTCCTCGTGGGGGACGAGCGGGGGACCGTGACTCGGGTGGACGGAGCCACGGGCGTGGCCTCGATGGTGCTGCAGGGGACAGCCGGGGAGGTGGTGGGGGTGGTCCTGGACGGGGACCGCCCGGTGCTGGCCTGGACCGGAGGGGAGGTGCGGATCCTCGACCCGGAAACGCTCGAGACCGAGCGGACGACCTGCGACCTGTGCTGCGGCAGCGTCTCGGGCCTCGCGCTCCCCCCCGGGCGCGGCGAGGCACTCGTGGCCTGCGGTCCCGACGCCGGTCCTCCCCGAGCCGCTGCCTGGGTGTCCACGGTGAGCGACGATCCTCCCGAGCACTTCGGAGACGCCTGGCTCGGACGGGGAGCTGGGGTGTCGGTCTCGCCCGACGGGCGCTGGGCGGTGCTGCCGTCGGCCACGGGGTCCGCGGCCGCGGTGCTCTGCGAGGCCCGGTCGTTGGAGCCCGCCGCGTTCTTCAGCCACGTCGACCTCGTGGACGTCGCCTGGAACGCCCGTTCCGACGTCTTCCTCGCGCTTCGGACCGACGGAACGGCGGTGCAGTGGCGCGTGGCGGACCTGCTGGGAGGCGTGCCCGACGAGAAGGGAGAGTGACCCCGCAGACCGCGTCCCGGCGATCGCTCGCAAACGACGGGGCGCCCCAGGGCCCGGGGAACCTACCGGAGCCGATCGAGCACGCGGCCGAACAGGTCCCGGTCCGCTGGGGCACGGGCGGCGTCGCGCCCCATGTGGACGGCGTCCCACTGCTCGGGCGAAAGCTCGCGGGCCACGGCCACGCCCACGTCCATGAGCGTCACGTTGAGCCGATGGCGCTCGTTGCGCAGGCCGAGAAGCGCCTCCCGGTCCCTCCGGAGCGCGTCGAGCCGGGGGGCCACGGCTGCAGCCACCTCGGGGTCCAGGCGCGCGTGCTCCAAGGCCCGGGCCAGGTCCACGGCCTCCTCGCCCCCGCGCCCCGCCGGCTGGCCGCGGGCCTCGCGCAGGGCCCGCTCGTGCTCGAGCGACACCGGCACGAAGATCGGCATCACGGCGAAGCGGCGCTCCTGGGCCAGCAGCACCCAGGCATGGCCCGCCGAGGAGAGGGCGAGCAGGCCGACCACGATCCAGGGAACGGCCCTCACTGGCGGCCTCCCGCCACGTGGGCCCGGATCTCGTCCGGGAGGAGCGCGTGCACGCTGGCCACGCCGGTTCCGATCCGCGCCTCGAGGTCGAGGATGCGCTCCTGCACCTCGATCATGCGGGCGTGGTCGGCCGCGGCCCCGTCCAGGACGGCCCGGATCCGCTCGCGCTGGGCGCCGGAGAGCCGCCCCTGGGCGTCGAGGGTCTCCACGCCGCGCAGCAGTTCGTCGAGCGACAACGTCGAACCCAGGCGGCCGTAGGCTCGCTGCACGTCGCGTGCGTCCACCTGGTGGCGGGCATCGGTCATCAGGGCCTCGGCCTCGATGGCGCCGAGGGGCGTCCCCCCCGGGACCACCTCCAGGAGCGGCGTGAAGACGTAGGTGATCCCACTGCCACGCGCCCGGGACCAGGCGGCCCAGGAGAGGCCCGCCTGGACCAGCGCCAGGCCGGCCACGAGGATCCAGGGTGCGGGGGATCGAGACACGTCCGTCCTCCTGGGAGCGGGGTCGTATCCCGGGCGCAGGGGGGCGGGCCGCCGGGGGCGTCCGTCCGAGGAGACAGGAGCCGACGGCCGTCGGGCAAGGTTCTCGCAGGATCCCTGCGATTCGTCATGGTTCGGGTTGATGAAGGCGGATTCATTGAGGGCCGTCACATTTCCGGCGTTCCGGGCGTGATTAGACGTTGGGCCCAACGCGTACGGAGCTGTACCCATGTCCTGTGCATTGACGCGTGCGCACGGTCCACCCGTGGCCTGCCGGCTGCCCAGCCCGACCCCGAAAGGCGGGTTGGAGAAGCGGTTCCGCGCCTTCGAGGCGTAGGAGCGCTCCCTTGCTCGCACAGGCCTTCGAACTGCTGTTGCTGGGGATGGGCGCCGTCTTCGCGTTCCTGTCCCTCCTCGTTCTTGTGATGTCGGCGATGCCGGCCGTCC
Source organism: Deltaproteobacteria bacterium (assembly GCA_016927815.1). GTDB lineage: Bacteria > Myxococcota_A > UBA796 > UBA796 > JAFGLY01 > JAFGLY01. The sequence goes on from JAFGLY010000177.1 coordinate 26,130, forward strand.
TTGGACGGCTCGCACCCCCCTCGCCCGACGACCTCACCCCTTCCGGTCTGCTCACCGAGCCCGCCGTCCCGGACGGAGAGGCCCTCGCGGTGGCCATCGCCGCCGCGCGCGACGCCTCCGCCCGCCGCACCCCTGGCGACTGACCGCCTGGAGCCTCCATGGCCAGGAAACGCATCGGTGTCATGAACACCGCCTTCCGCGACGGCTTCCAGTCCTGCCTGGGCGCGAGGGTCTTCTGGAAGGACTACCGCCCGGCCGTGGAGGCCGCGGTCGCAGCCGGCGTCCGCCACTTCGAGTTCGGGGGCGGGGCCATGTTCCAGTCGGCCTTCTTCTACTGCGGGACGAGCGCCTTCGACGTCATGGACGGTTTCCGCGAGGTCGTCGGTCCCGACGTGACCCTCCAGACGCTGGCCCGGGGCATCAACGTGGTCGGGCTCGAGAGCCAGCCGTCCGACGTGATCGATCTGCACGCCCGCCTGTTCCACCGGCACGGCACCAGCGTGATCCGCAACTTCGACGCGCTCAACGACGTGGGCAACCTGGTGTTCTCCGGCGAGTGCATTCACCGGGCCGGCCTGAAGCACGAGGTCGTCATCACCATGATGGCCCTGCCCCCGGGCTGCACGGGCGCCCACGATCCGGGGTTCTACCTGCGCACGCTCGAATCGATCCTCGAAAGCGGCGTGCCGTTCGACTCTGTCTGCTTCAAGGACGCCTCGGGCACCACCACGCCGCGCGTGGTCCACGACACCATCCGGGCGGCTCGCCTTCGGCTCGGGCCCGATGTGCCGATCCGCATGCACACCCACGAGACCGCCGGCACGAGCGTGCTCGTGTACCAGGCCGCGCTCGACGCGGGCGCCGACGGCCTGGACCTGTCCATGGCCCCGATGTCGGGGGGGACCTGCCAGCCCGACATCCTCACCCTGTGGCACGCGCTCCGCGGCACCGACTACGACCTGGGCCTGGACATCGACCGGATCGCCGAGGCGGAGGCGGTGTTCAAGGAGTGCATGGCGCCCTACGACCTGTTTCCCGAGGACCGGCTCGTGGAGCCCCGGATCCCCTGGTCCCCCATGCCCGGCGGCGCGCTCACGGCCAACACCCAGATGCTGCGCGACAACGGCATCCTCGACAAGTACCCGGCCATCATCCAGGCCATGACCGAGACCGTGCGGCGCGGCGGGTTCGGCACGTCGGTCACGCCAGTGTCCCAGTTCTACTTCCAGCAGGCCTTCAACAACGTGATGTTCGGTCCCTGGGAGCGGATCGCCGACGGCTACGGCCGCATGGTGCTGGGGTACTTCGGCAGACCCCCCTGCCCGCCCGATCCGGAGATCGTCCGGATCTGCTCTGAGAAGCTCGGCCTTCCGCCGACCGCCGAGGACCCTCGGACGTTGGACGACGCGAATCCGTCCAAGGGGCTCGCCGCGGCCCGCCAGGCGCTCGCGGAGGCCGGCCTCTCGAGCCCCTCCGAGGAGGACCTGTTCGTCGCCGCGACCTGCGGGCCCAAGGGCATCGCGTTCCTGCGGGGCGCGCGCCCGATCGGCGTGAGGCTCAAGCAGCCGGTCGCCCCGGCGCCCGAACCCCCGGCGCCACCCACGCCGCGCACCTGGCGGGTGTCCGTGTCCGGACAGGCGTACGACGTCTCCATCGATGGGGACAGCGCCACGGTCAACGGCCGGCGCTACGAGGTCACCGCGAGCCCGTCCGCCGGGGGCGAACCTCCCTCCGGTGTGGCCACAGCCACGTCCGTGCCGTCGCCGCTGCCCGGCACCATCGTCAAGGTCATGGTCGAAGGCGGACAAAGGATCGCCGCGGGTGAGGTGCTGGTCATCATCGAGGCCATGAAGATGCAGACCGAGGTCCGGGCCCGCACCCCCGGGGTCGTGTCCCGGGTCCTGGTCCGGCCCGGCGACCAGATCCGGGCTGGCCAGCCCATCGTCGCGATGGCTGCGTGAGAGGAGCCCTCGGTGCACGCTCTGCTCGACGGCCTCCTGCAGCTCTGGCACGAGACCGGGGTCTACCTGGTGTTCCACGAGGACGGCTGGAAGAGCGCCGTGATGGTGCTCGTCTGCCTGGTGCTGTTGTACCTGGCCATCCGCAAGGAGTTCGAGCCGCTCCTGTTGCTGCCCATCGGCTTCGGGGGGTTGCTGGCCAACCTGCCCGGGACGGCCGAGTTCATGACGGCCATTCCCGACACCGCCCGGGGCGCGGAGGCCATGGGGGCCTTCTTAGGGCTCTTCTACTACTACGGCATCGAGACCGGCCTGTGTCCCCTGCTCATCTTCATGGGCGTGGGTGCCATGACCGATTTCGGACCGTTACTGGCCAACCCCAAGACGGCGCTCCTCGGAGTGGCCGCACAGTTCGGCATCTTCACCACGGTGATCGGCGCGGTCCTCGTGCACCGCTACGTCCCGGGCGTGGACTTCTTCGACCCGTCCAACACCCTGCTCACGGAGACCCAGCAGGTGCTGCGCGCAGCGGCGTCCATCGGCATCATCGGCGGCGCCGACGGACCCACGGCCATCTACACCACCACCCGGCTCTACCGGGACCTGCTCGGGGCCGTCGCGGTGGCCGCCTACTCGTACATGGCACTCGTGCCGATCATCCAGCCGCCCATCATGCGGCTCCTCACCACCCGGTCCGAGCGGGCCATCGAGATGAAACAGCTACGGAACGTCTCCACGCTCGAGAAGATCCTCTTCCCGCTGGTGGTGCTGGGGCTGTGCGCCGCGCTGCTCCCGTCGGCCACGCCGCTCATCGGCGCGCTCATGTTCGGCAACCTGGCGCGCGAGTCGGGCGTGGTCCAGCGCTTGAGCGACACCATGCAGAACGCCCTGGTGAACATCGTGACCATCGTGCTCGGGCTCGGAGTGGGCATGAAGCTGTCGGCCGACGCGTTCCTCAAGCCCCAGACCCTCGGCATCCTGCTCCTGGGGCTTTTCGCCTTCGCCGTGGCCACCGCGGCCGGCGTGCTCATGGCCAAGTTCATGAACCTGTTCTCCAAGGAGCCCATCAACCCGCTCATCGGCGCGGCGGGGGTCTCGGCGGTGCCCATGGCGGCCCGGGTCGCCAACAAGGTGGGGCAGGAGGAGAACCCCCACAACTTCCTCCTCATGCACGCCATGGGACCCAACGTGTCCGGCGTGATCGGATCCGCCGTGGCCGCGGGCGTGCTCATCGCCATGTGCTCCCGCCTGGCACCCTAGGCGGGCGGGGGCCTGCCGTACCTCGCGGCTGCGATCGGATGGGGACCAGCCAGAAGTTCCCTCGCTGGTCCGGGACGGAGGGTACCCATGTCCGACCTCACCAGCTTGCTCGCGGGCCTCCAGGGTGCCAGCACCTTCGAGCATGCCTCCACGATCGCCCTCCTGCCAGCCCACGTCCAGCGTGCCCTGGCCCTGGAGTCCCAGGAGGGTGTAAAGTCCGCCGTCACGGTCCTCGAGCGAGCGGCCGAGGTCCTCATCGATGCGTTCGAGACGACCGCCGAGAACGGGACGACCTCCGTCGGGGCCCGCCACAAGCCTCCCTCTCCCTGGAAACACGCCGAGGCGCTCGTGGGATTCACGCTCCACGCCGCGATGCGGGGGTGGAGGAGGAGGACGTCCGCAGTGACCTCCGGTGCAGCCGAGAGGGCCACGGCACGCCGAGCGTGGGCCAGGCACGTGCCGGCATCCCCGTCGTCCGCCTCCACCGGTGCCAGGACCCGCTCCGCGCGGCCCGCCTGCTCCCGGTACCACGCAGCCGAGCCCGGCGCGTCGGCCTCGTCGCCTTCCCCGGGGTGGAGGCGCGCGAAGGCTGCGACGCGCTCCAGGTCCTGCCGGGCGGCCGGGAGGTTCCCCATGCGCCGGTAGACCTCGCCCCGGATGCCCCTGAGCTGGACCTCGAGGAGATCCCGTTCCGGAGCAGACACGGCGCCTCGCGCGGGAAGGCTCCCGATCCGCACCGCACTCACGAGCCGCTTCCGGAGTTCGTCGTTCGCGTGGCTGGCGAGGAGCCGCCTCGAGGTGACCCGGGCCTCGACCCCCCTCCCGAGGTCGGCCATCGCGACGGCGGCGAAGAACCGGAGGCGAGCCTCCTCTTCGTCGGAGAGGAGGCCAGCGCGGATCAACCGGTCGGCCTCCAGCAGGGCCTGCTCCGGGCGTCCCTCCACCAGCGACACGCCCCCTCCCTCCCCTCCCCGATCGATCCTCACACCGAGGCCACGCACCGTGATCCGCGTGATGTCCGCGGTCAGGAGGTGAGGCTCCTCCAGACCGACCGCGGGTTCGATGACCAGATCCAGCGCCGCCGGAATGGGAGGCGCGTTCCTCTCGAGCGGCCAGTGGCGCACCAAGGAGACGTCTCCACCGGCTGTACAGCGTGGGGACCTGCTGGATGCCGATACCTCCACCGTTCCCTCCTGGGACCCCACAGCCCAGGTCGCGCACGAGGTGCCCCCCCCCGCCGCCGACCCGCATCGAGACCTGGAGGTCGTCGATGCGGAGCGGTGCGCCCCGGGGGTCAGA
>JAFGLY010000036.1 GCA_016927815.1 Deltaproteobacteria bacterium
CCGCCGCCATCTGGCGCTTGGTGGAGGTCCGCCTCGGGGTGCCCGGAGGTGCGGAGCCCGGCACTGGGGGCCCGGGTTAGGGACCCGGGTCCCAGGAGACCGTCATGCTGGACCGCCACCTCGTCGCCGAGCAGCCCGACGCCGTCCGGGCCATGCTTCGCCGACGTCATGCCGATCCGCCGGCCTTCGAGGCGGTGGATCGCTTCCTGTCCCTGGAGGCCGACCGCAAGCGGACGACGGCCGTCATCGAGGAGAAGCGCCGCTTCCGCAACGAGTCCAGCAACCGGATCCCCGCTCTCTACAAGGAGGGTCGCCCGGCGGAGGCCGAGGCCCTCAAGGCCGAGGTACGGACCGCGTCCGACCAGGCCAGGACCCTCGAGGAGGGTCTGGCCGGGGTCGAGCAGGAGATCGAGGCGATCCTGCTCACCCTCCCGAACCGGCTCGACGATCGCGTGCAGGACGGCCTGGGCGAGGAGGCCTCGAAGGAGCTGTCCCGTTGGGGCGAGCCGCGTGCGTTCGATTTCGAACCGCTCGCCCACGACGACCTCGGAACCCGACTCGGAATCCTCGACATGGAACGGGCGGCGCGCATGTCCGGGGCCCGCTTTGCGGTCCTCAAGGGTGCGGGGGCTCTGTTGGAGCGCGGGCTCGTCAACTTCTTCCTCGATCTTCACGTCCGCGAGCACGGCTACACCGAGGTCATGGTGCCCTATGTCGTGGGGCGCAGCGCCCTCGTCGGGACGGGCCAGCTGCCGAAGTTCGAGGACGACCTGTTCCGCCTCGCCGAGCCGCTCAACGGCCAGGACGCCTTCCTGGTGCCCACCGCAGAGGTGCCGGTCACCAACCTCCATCGAGGGGAGATCCTGGAAGCTGCGACCTTGCCTCTTCGGTACTGCTGTTTCACCCCGTGTTTCCGCGCTGAAGCCGGCTCCTACGGGCGCGACGTGAAGGGGCTCATCCGGCAGCACCAGTTCCACAAGGTCGAGCTGGTCCACATCACCACGCCAGACACCTCCGACGCCGCACTCGAGACGCTCACCGGCCACGCCGAGGTGTGCCTCCGCAGGCTCGAGCTGCCCTACCGCAAGGTCCGGATCGCCTCGGGGGAGCAGTCCGCGGCTGCCGCGCACCAGATCGACCTGGAGGTCTGGCTGCCGAGCCAGCAGCGGTACCGGGAGATCTCGTCCTGCTCGAACTTCTGGGACTACCAGGCCCGCCGCCTGGGCTTGAGGTTCCGCGCCTCCGGCGCGCCGGGCAAGGGACGGACGGCCTTCTGCCACACGCTCAACGGATCGGGCCTGGCCGTGGGGCGGACGCTGGTGGCCGTACTCGAGAACCACCAGCAGGCCGATGGCAGCGTTCGGGTGCCCCGGGCGTTGCGACCCTTCCTGGGCGGGCTTGACCGGATAGGGCCGCCGGAGTAGCTTGAAGGGACGGTGCAGCCTCACGAACCATGGGCTACGCCCCTTCTCGGAGGCGTGGCCGAGCGGTTCAAGGCAACGGTCTTGAAAACCGTCGACCGAAAGGTCCCGTGGGTTCGAATCCCACCGCCTCCGCCCGCCTCTTTCTTTCCCAGCCCCTGGAGACGTGACCGAGAGGCCGAAGGTGCTCGCTTGCTAAGCGAGTGTGGGGTCAAACGCTCCACCGTGGGTTCGAATCCCACCGTCTCCGCCCCGGGCCGCCCTCGTTCCACGCGCTCATAGCTCAATTGGATAGAGCGTCGGACTACGGATCCGAAGGTTGGGGGTTCGACTCCTCCTGGGCGCGCCATCTCGGAGCCCCCTCGTCTCGCGGCGAGGGGGCTCCGTTCGTTCCGGGGGATCCGCCGAGGGGTGGGTGACCCGGGGTTGCGCGGTTGACGTGGCTGGCCCGGTGGGCACCTTTCGGCGGTTCGTTGCCGCCCGGAGGCACCCGATGTCGCACGTCACCGAGACCCACAGATTCGAGGCGGAGACCCAGAAGGTGCTGGACCTCGTGGTCCGCTCGCTCTACTCAGACCGCCAGGTGTTCCTTCGCGAACTGGTGTCCAACGCCTCGGACGCGCTGGACCACGCCCGGTACCTGGCGCTCCACCGGCCGGAGATCAGGCCTGCGGAGGGCGACCCCGCCATCACACTCGCGGTCGACCCCTCGGCCGGAACGCTCACCGTGTCCGACAACGGCGTGGGCCTCACCCGCGAGGAAGCGGTCTCGAACCTGGGCACCATCGCCCGCTCAGGCACCCAGGCCTTCCTGGCCGCCCTGGAGGAGAAGGGCGTGGAGGGCCTGATCGGGCAGTTCGGCGTCGGCTTCTACGCGGTGTTCATGGTGGCCGACCGGGTGGAGGTCCACTCGCTGTCGGCCGAACCGGACGCCGCCCCCGTCCTCTGGCGCGCTGAGGGGGGAGACACGTTCACGGTGGAGCCGGGCACCCGCACGACCCGCGGCACCGACGTCACGGTCCACCTGAAGCCCGACGCGCGCGAGTTCCTCGACGCGGATCGGATCCGCTCCATCGTGCGGCGATGGTCGGACTTCCTGGCCTTCCCGGTCTTCCTGGCTGGCGAGCGGATCAACCGCGCCTCGGCCCTCTGGAGTCGCCCGCCCCGGGAGGTCACGGACGAGGAGTATGTCGACTTCTACAAGCACGTCTCGGGAGACTGGGAGGAACCGCTTGCGAGGGTCCATTTCTCCTCCGACGCGCCGATGCAGTTCCATGCCCTGCTCTTCGTGCCGCAGCACCGCACGTTCGACATGGAGACCCCAGAGGGGCGGGGCGGTGTCCGGCTCTACAGTCGCAGGGTGCTGGTGCTGGAGGACGCCAGGGACGTGCTGCCCCGGTACCTGCGCTTCCTGAAGGGGGTCATCGAGTCCGACGACCTGGACCTCAACGTCTCTCGCGAGATGCTCCAGAAGACGCCACAGGTCGAGGCCCTGCGCCGGCAGGTTGCCCGGCGTGTGCTCAAGCGGCTGGCCGAGGTGGCCCGCGACGAGCCCGCCACCTGGGAGAAGACCTGGGCCGCCTTCGGCTCGATCCTCAAGGAAGGCATCCACGAGGATCCCGACAACCGCGAGGCCGTGGCCGGGCTCCTGCGCTATCCCACGAGCGCCGGCAAGGGGTCGAGAACCCTCCGCCAGGTGCTGGACGAGATGCCCGAGGGCCAGAACGCCCTGTGGTTCCTCACGGGACTGGACCTGGGCCGTCTCGAGAAGAGTCCACTTCTCGAGCGGTTTCGTCGCAAGGGGTGGGAGGTCCTGCTCATGGCCGATCCCGTGGACGAGTGGGTGGTGCTCCACCTCGGGGAGTACGGGGGCAAGCCGCTCAAGAGCGCCGCCCGCGGGGAGATCCCGGGGCTCGAGGAGCCGGACGACCCCATCGCCGACCTGGCGCGGCAGAACGCCGCGACGCTCGTGGAGCACCTCCGCACCCTGCTCGCCAACGACGTGGCCGACGTGCGCCCCTCGACCCGCCTCTCCGACAGCCCCAGCGTGCTGGTGGACGCCGAGGAGGGCGTGGGCTCCAACCTTTCCCGCATCCTGCGGGCCGTGCGGCAGGAGGTACCCGCCATCGAGCGGGTGCTGGAGGTCAACGTCGAGCACCCGGTGGTGAAGCACCTCGCGCGCCTCTACGCGCGCAAGGAGTCCGCCACCGTGGACCTGATGGGGCGCCTCCTCCTCGACCACGCTCGGCTCGTCGAAGGGGAGATCCCCGATCCTGGCGCGATGGTGGATCGCTTCCAGGCGCTTCTCCTCCGGGTCGCCTCCGAGCCTCCCGCCGGTGAGGACGGGCCTCCCGCCGCCGGCCCGCCGGCCGAGGCCTGACGAGACCCGGGATGGCCGGGCAGGCCGATCCGCGCGTGGCGGACGCTCTAGCTCGGATCGCCGCGTTCGAGGCCACCGAACCGGAAACGGTCGAGGCTCGTCGAGCGGTGCTCGGCCTGCTCGGGGCGGCCGGGGGCCGTGCCTTCGACCGCCGCTGCTTCGACCCCGGCCACCTCACCGCCTCTGCGCTGGTGCTCCCGCCTGGAGGCGGAGCCATCCTCCTCGTCCACCACGCGCGCCTGGGCCGATGGCTCCAGCCGGGAGGCCACGTGGAGCCCCAGGACCCCGACCTGCTCGCCACCGCTCGGCGGGAGGTGGAGGAGGAGACCGGAATCCGTGCCTCCCTGCTGGCCCGTTCGGTTCTCGACATCGATGTCCACCGGATCCCGGCCTCGGCGAACGAGCCGGCCCATCGCCACTTCGACGTGCGCTTCGTCCTCGTCGCGCCCACGCGGCACGTACACGCCGGCGACGGCGTCCGTGCCGTCCGGTGGGTCGGACTGTCCGATCTTCCAAGCGCCGGAATCGACGGGTCGATCCTCCGGGCAGCGGTCCGGATCCCAGCGTCAGCCGGTGTCTGATCGGAAGAGCGCGGTTCGGGCCGCGCGGACCATGGGATGGTCGCCTGCAAGCTCCCGCTCGAGGATGCCCAGGGCACCCATCATCTGCGCAACGCCCGCCGGGTCACCGCTGTTGCGCATGGCCCGACCTCGTTCGAAGCGGGTGATCGCGGTCTCGGGGTGGTCCGGGCCGAGGGCCCGGACCTTGATGGCCAGGGCGCGATCGAAGGCGTCCACGGCCTCTGCATGCCGGCGGATCTGGGACAACGACTGGCCGATGGCATGCCATGTGAAGGCCGTGAAGGGGTGGTGCGCACCGGGTGTGATCTGCCGGATGGACAAGGCACGGCGGTAGCACTCGAGCGCCTGCTCGTGGTCGCCGGTGCGGGCGAGCGCATCGCCGAGCGCGTGGAGCGTGGCGGCGGTATCCGGGTGGTGGGGACCCGCGGTCCGTTCCTTGGCCTCGAGCGCGCGCCGGAAGGTGGCCACGGCCTCCTCCACGCGGTCGAGCCGGATGAGCGTCTGGCCGATGGCGTCGAGGGCGTTGGCCACGTCCCTGTGGTCGGATCCGAGGGCGCGTTCCACGATGGCGAGCGCCCGGTGGAAGCACTCGAGCGCCTCCTCGGAGCGATCGGCCAGGGCGAGCGCCTGCCCCAAGGCGTGGAGCGTCCCGGCCACGGACGGGTGCTCGGGGCCCAGGGCCCGCTCGGAGATGGAGAGGTCTCGCCGGAAGGCCTCGAGCGCCTCGCCGTACCGACCCTGGCGGACGAGCGACTGGCCCATGGCGTGGAGCGTGCTGGCCACGGAGGGGTGATCGGGGCCCAGGGCCTTCTCCTCGATGGCCAGGGCTCTGTGGTACGCGCGGGTGGCCTCCTCGTAGCGACCCAGGTGGATGAGGACCTGCCCGATGCCGTGCTGGATGACCGCGAGGTCCGGGTGATCCTCGGGCAGGTGCTTGCGGAGCACCGCAAGGGCGTGACTGTGGGCCTTCAGAGCCTCCCGGTATCGACGCTGCCGGGCCTGTGCGAGCCCCAGGGCGTGCAGCGTCTTTCCGGTCTCGGGGTGGACCGGCCCCAGGGCCTCCCTCTGCAGGTCCAGGGCGCGCTCGAGCAGGCGCTCGGCCTCGGGAAAACGGCTGTCCCGAAACGCCGCCCGCCCCTGGGTGAACAGAATGCGGGAGCGGGTGACCGGATCGGAGGCGTCCATGGCGAGCGCCGTCTCGGCAAACCGGGACGCGACGTGAGGATCGCCCAGGCGCAACGCCGCGTCGGCCGCAGCACGCCAGACCTCGGCCGTATCGGGGCCTGCCCTCAGCACGACCTCGACCAGGAACGCGGCCTCGGGTCCGATGCTCCAATCGAGCGTGCCCTCGGGCAGGGAACCCTGGCTCGAGGCGGCCCAGTGGCCGATCAGGTCGAGCGGGATCCCGGCCTCCTGGCTCTCGACGCGCTCCTGGATGCTGGAGAACGTGCGACGCCGCACACGGCGGACCTCCGGGTGCTGGCCGAAGGCCCGCTGGACCGGTGGGGCCACGAGCCGGCCCGCCACGTCCTCGAGCGTGAACAACCCCTGCCCGTGGGCCGCAATCGCCAGGGCGACGCCCGGATCCGGGGCTCCGCGGAGGCAGGCCACGATCTCCTCCTCGGGCACCCGCATCCCCAGGAGGGCCTCCAACAGGTCCACGGCTTCGGGCTCGCAGCCCGTGAGGGCTGCCATCAGGCCGGTCCGCTGCCCTCCGGCCAGGGAGATCCGATCCATGGCCGCGGAGAGGTCCAGGGTCCGCCCGTGGACCGGCCACCAGCCCGGCGAGGAGACGCGGGGCTCCACCAGCACGGAGCGGCCCCTTCGGCCGGTTTCGGCCAGGGCCCAGCGTACCTGGCGGACACGGAACGGTCCGTCCAGGTCGGTCCAGCAGAGCCAGGATCGCCCGGCCGTGCGGGCGCTGGCGACGAGACCGTCGTAGTCCTGCCGTGCGCTGGCCCAGACCACTCGGGCCCGCGGCCAGGCGCCTTTGAGCGATGTGGCCAGGGGGCCGCCGAGCCACTCCACACCCGGTCCGGAGGCGGCGGCTTTCAGGCCGGCGACGGAGTGGGCCGGAGGCAGGTCCGGACAGCGGAACCTCCGTGCACAGCGGGCCAGGAACCCGGCCGCCTCGGCTTCGACTGCGGTGAGCGTGGCTGGAGGCATCCACAGCACGAGCCTCAAGCCGAGCGAGGACACCACGTCTTCGGCCGCATCCTCGAGCCAGGCACCGGCCGAGGGCGGCGGTCTCAGCACCTGGAGGGTGCCGCGTGCGGCGTTCGCGAGCTGGCCCGGATCGGTCCCGATCCCAAGTCCCGGGTCCAGGTCCAGCAGGGTCTCGAGGAGGCCCGGCAGGGCGGCGTCCCTCGCGTTCTCCACGATGCAGGCGGGAAAACCGGATCGATCTGCCGCCCACCGGGCGATCGGCGCGAGCCACCCGGCGCTGCCTCCAGCAAGAGAGCCGTCCGGAAGCCTGCGCTCCATCGGTCCTCCCGGCACCGCGCGCGGGCGGCGCTCGTGAAGAATCCGTCAAGGCTCCGGTAATCCGCCGGGCGGTGGCGCGGCAATCGGACCGGCCGCCTCGGCAGCCTCCTCGGCCCGCTCCGCAGCGAGGCGGTCCCAGAGCGAACGGTATTCTTCCTCGTCCACGCCCTCTCGGGGCTCCTCCTCCGGCGCAGGCGGCGGGTGGGCGTAGGGGCAGACGCCCTGGGGTTTCGTCCCGGGCAGGAACGGAGCCCCGATCAGGCGGCAGGTCTCGTTGCCGTAGCGCCCCGTGATGGTGCAGATGGCGTGGTGCTCGAGCTTCAGGCCCCCGAACTCCCCGAGGGGCAGTCCCTCGTGTACGGCACGCATCCACCAGCCCCACAACGGCGCCGCGAAGTCGCTGGCCGTGCACCCGATGCGCCGAGGCTGGTCGTACCCCACCCAGAGCGTTCCGGCGTAGGTGGGGGTCGCGCCCGTGAACCACAGATCCCACTCGTCGTCGGTGGTGCCGGTCTTCCCGATGCAGGGCCCGGCAACCCCGGCATGCCCGCCGGTGCCCCGCACCCGGCCTCCGGTCCCGTACTCCACCACGAGCCGCATGAGATCCCGAGTCAGCGCCGCGGCTTCGGGCGTCATGACCGCCTCGCCGAGCCCCGCCGGGGGCACCCGCACGCGGCCGGTGGGGTCCAGGGCCACGTCTACGGGCCGACCCGAGACGTACCGGCCCCCGTTCACGACCTCGGCGACGAACCTCGTCATCTCCAGCACGGTCACCTCGCCCTGGCCCAACGCGAGGCCCATCTCCTTCTTCCACCGGCTGGTGTCGAAGCCCGCACGCGCCGCGAAGGGCAGGAGCGCGTCCGGCCCGCCCGCCTCCTCGAGCAGGGACGCGGTGGCGATGTTCTGGCTCCAGGCGAGACCCATGGCGAGGGTGGTGGTCACCGAGTACTCGCCGCCCACGTTGCGGGGCGTCCAGCCGTCCGTGCCCTCGAACTTCCGGGTCGTGTTGGGCACGGTGTGGGCCGCCGTCCACCTGGGCTTCCCGTCCGGGCCCTGCTGGTTGAACGCGAGGGCGTAGACCACGGGCTTGAACGACGATCCGGCCTGGCGACGGGCCTGGGTGACGCGGGAGAAATCGGTGTCCCGGGTGATCTCCTCGTCGTGGATGGCCACCATCAGGCCCGTGGTCGGGTCGAGGAGGGCCGCGGCGGCCCGGATGGGTTCCGTGCGCCGCAGGCCCAGGACGGTACGGATCCAGTCCCGCCGCTCAGGGAGAATCCGGTCGCTCGTTTCCTGAGCCACGGGGTCGAGGCCCGTGAAGACGTCGAGGCCCGCGCCGTACAGGGTGCTGGCGGGGACCTCCTGCTCCATCCAGTGACGGACCGCCTGGAGGAAGGCCGGCCAGCGATCGGCCTGGATCGGGTGCGGGCTCGCATCCATGGGCTCGGCCAGTGCCTCTGCCACGTCCATGCCCCGCTCGCCCATCCTCTCGAGCAGGGTGTCGCGGCGGGCTCTGGCCTCCTCGGGCGAGCGGATGGGGTCGAAGCGCCCAGGTGCGGGCAGGATCGCCGCGAGCGTGGCGGACCGGGCCAGCGTGAGGTCCCGTGCGTCCACGCCCCAGTACCAGCGGGCCGCGGCCTGGAAGCCGCAGATGGAGAAGGCGCCGTCCTGCCCGAGGTACGGAGCGTCCAGGTAGACCTGGAGGACCCCGTCCTTTCCCAGCTTCCGCTCCAGTGCCACTGCGGCGAGCGCCTCCCAGGCCTTGCGGTCCAGCGTCTTCTCCTTGCGGCCGGAGAGATTGCGCACCACCTGCATCGTCAGGGTGGAGGCGCCCTGGTGGTATCGACCGGCCCGCGTGTTGGACCACAGGGCTCTGATCGCGGCGAGCACGTTCACACCGTGGTGGTGCTCGAAGTCCTCGTCCTCTGCGACCAGGATGGCGGCGAGCAGGTGCCAGGGGGCGTCCGCCACGGGGAGATGCTCTCGGATCTCGGCGTCGGGGCCCACGAGGGTGGCCACGAGCAGGGGCTCCAGGGCGAGCGGCCGGTTCCAGCCCGAGGATCCGGCGGGCTGGATGCCCTCGGGAAAGCGCCCCCCCCTGGGGATGACGGCTCCGTCCTCCGGGCAGAACTCGCCGGGCTCCTGAGGCGGGCAGGCCTCGACGTATCCGCGGGCCCGGGCCTCCAGCACGAGCCGGGGCACGGGCAGGTCCAGGGGTGCGGAGGCGGTCCACACCCGCGCGGGGAACGACCACCCGGGGTGGGCGACCTCGAAGCCGAGGTGGGTGTCCACCAGCCGATCGACCTGGCGGCTCACCGCCATCCAGCGCGTACCAGCCGCCAGGCCGCTGCCCAGGAGCAGGACGACCACGACGAGGATCGCGAAGCGGCGGAGGCCACGACGGAGCACGACACCTTCCTTGCTCGGATGGACCGGCGCGAAAGGGGCGGCGCTCGTATCCCGTGCGGGGCCTGGGAGCGCGTGGACGTCCGGGTGATCCGGAGGGGGGGAGATGCCCGCCGCCCGGTCCGGGCAGCCGGTCTACCCGCGTTCTGCCCAGAGGCGCGCCAGGTGGACCATGACCTCGGCAGCCTTGACCATGGCTCTCACCGGCACCCACTCGAACTTGGAGTGGAAGTTCACGCCTCCCGCGAAGATGTTGGGCGTGGGAAGGCCCATTGCGGAAAGGCGCGATCCGTCGGTGCCGCCACGGATCGACTCGAGCCGAGGCTCCACGCCCGCCTGTCGCACGGCCTCCAGGGCGAACTCGACGGCTCTCGGCTCCTTGTCGAGGTGGTAGATCATGTTGCGGTACTGCTCCTTGATCTCGACTTCGACCTTGGAACCCGGAAACTCGCGCTGCAGGGAGGCGGCCAGCATCTCGAGGTACGCCTCGAGGCGCTCCAACCCTTCCACCGTGAAATCGCGAACGATGTACGCGATCGTGGCATTCGAGGCGTTGCCCTCGATCTTGAGAGGGTGCAGGTAGCCTTCGCGCTTCTCGGTCCACTCGGGGGACAGGCCCTGGGGCACGCACTCGACGAAGCGCGCCGCGATGCGGACCGCGTTCAGCATCTTGCCCTTGGCGTAGCCCGGGTGGACGTCCCGACCGGTGATCCTCACGGTCGCGCCGTCGGCCGAGAAGGTCTCGTTCTCGACCTCGCCGAGCAGGCTCCCGTCGAAGGTGTAGGCCACGTGCGCGCCGAATGCCTTCACGTCGAAGTGGGCGGTGCCCGCTCCCACCTCCTCGTCGGGCGTGAACCCGATGCGGAGCGTGGGGCGGGGGATCTCCGGGTGGGCCATCAGCGCGGCCAGCCCCTCGAAGATCTCGGCTACACCGGCCTTGTCGTCTGCGCCGAGAAGCGTATTACCGCTGGCCGTGATGATCTCCTCCCCCCGGTAGCGGACGAGTTCGGGGTTCTCGTCGGCCAGGATGGCGACCGTGGGGTCGTCCGGGAGGACGATGTCACCTCCCTCGTAGCGGTGGACGATGGGCTTGACGTTCTCGCCGGATACACCCGGATAGGTGTCGTAGTGGGCCAGGAATCCCACGGTCGGACGGGCTTCGTACCCGGGAGAGGCGGGCAGGGTGCCCGTGACGTAGCCCCACTCGTCCATCCGGACGTCCTCCAGCCCGAGCGCCGCGAGGTCGTCGCGGAGCAGGGCGGCCATGGCCAGCTGCTGCGGCGTGCTGGGGTAGCGATCGTCCACGTCGTCCTTGGAGGACGACCAGACCTGCACGTACTTGATGAACCGTTGCTTGAGGCGTTCGACGTCGATCATCACCGCTCCAGGGTTGGGGAGAGGGGTTCGGAACGTAACCCGCCGGACTCCCCGGGCGCAGATGAACGCCGATTGCGGTATACTTGGCGCTCACCCGGGGGTCCCCCATGAGTTTCGGGCGCCCGAACGTACCGCCGAAGGACGATTCCGCTCGTCCGCCGGAGCCACTCTCCCCGCCGGATCCGGGTGCCGTTCCGGGGCTGGACATGCCGGTCCAGGAGGGGGTGCTGCCCGCCGTTGCTCCGATCCCGAGGTCGCTTCAGCCGGAGATGTGGCTGTACCTCCTGCTGGGCACGAAGCTGGCGATCGTGGGCTGGGCCCTCGTGGTTGCCGGCATGATCCTCCTCGTGGCCATGGCGCCCTACACGGACGTCGTCGGCCTGTTCGCGCTCCCGGGCTCCGGCGCCACCGCCGAGGGCGTGGTGCAGGAGGTGACGGAAACGGACTGGGGGGACCTCGAGCTCGGCTCCAGGGACCCGGTCTTCGCCAATCGGTTCCTCTACACGCCCCCGGGCGGGAACACGCTGGAGGTCCTGTCCTACTCCACGGGTCGCGTCGTGGAGGCAGGTGAACGGGTCACGGTCGTGTACCGGCCAGGAAATCCCTACCGCGCACGGATCCAGGGCCAGAGGTACCGTCCGCTCGGACGCCTGTCGTCCATGCTTCTCCTCCCGGCGCTCCTGGGTCTGTTCCTGGCCGGACGGGCTCTGATCACGGGCATGGGCCACGTCCGCCTCCTGCAGCGGGGCCGGGCGGCCCTGGCAGCCCTCACCCAGAGCAAGGAGATCTGCGACCGGCAGGGGCGCCCGACCCACTGGCTCCTCGACTTCTCTTTCTCCACGCCCGACGGGGAGATCCGCTACCTGACGTTCCAGACGCGAGACACCCGGCCCGTGGAGGACGATACCCGGGAGGTCGTCTTCTACAATCCCGATCTGACCGGCCACGGGGTGCTCTTCGACGCCCTGCCGGGCCGTCCCCTCATCGACGAGCAGGGGGCCATCCAGGTGTCCGACCCCATCACGGCCTGGATGTCCGTCCTGCCGGCCGCCCTGGCCATCCTGCTGACCCTGGCGACGTTCTGGTACCTGGGCAGCGCCTCGTTCTGACCCGACGCCCTCATCCGCACACGTCCTTCAACGGGCACGCCCTACACCCGGGCGCAGCCGCGCGCAGGCGGGCGAGGAGTTCCGAGCGATCGAGCGTGTCGAGGTCCTCGAGATCTGCGATCAAGACGATCGCCTCGCAGCACGAGAAGACACCGTCCACCGTGAGCGAGACCTCCACGGTCCTCGGCCGATCGAGGACACCCGGATCGGAGCAGAACCGGACGAGGTCGGCTTCCAGGGCGGCTTTGCGCACGGCGGCCGGGGATTCGTGCCACCCGCCCCCACGGAAGGACGGCCGGTCGACCCGGGCGACCGCTTCCCTGGGGAACGGGACGACGGGATGCAATCGGACACGTCGGGCCGTCTCCTCGGCGCCGAGCCCGGCGGCCTGCCCCCACTCGGTCCGGAGCGCCTCGAACGCGGGCCCCACTTCTGGGGCACTATCCACCGTGAGCAGGCACTTGACGCCTACCCCGAGCGCCCCGGCCGCGAGTGCACGGCTCGCATAGGTCACGGCGGGGTCCCACGTACCGGGACCGCGGAACGACTCGTGGAGCGCGCGGGGCAGATCGATGCTGACGAGAAAGACCTTGTTGCCGGTCCGTTCGACCGGAACGGCCTCCGGATGCTGGCCGTTGGTCTGGACCACGTGGAGCAGCCGGTCGCCCCAGCGCGCATCGCATCGAGCGAGGAGGGAGGAAAACCGGGGGTCCTCGTGGACCTCGCCCAGGCCGCACCAGAACACGCCCAGCACCTCCTGGCCCTCGAGGAGGATCTCGATGGCTCGGAACACGCTCGCCTCGGGCAGGGACCTGCGCTCCCGGTGCGCGGTGTAGCAGGGACGGCAGGCCAGCGGGCACCAGGTGTACGGCTCCACGTACAGCCCGCTGGTGACGACCTCGGTCCCGCGCGGCATCCGCCTACCCCAGCCGCACCTGGTCGATGGACTCGGCGCCCAGGAAGAGCATGAGCGTGCGATCGAGCCCCACCGATCCGCCCGCACAGTCGCGGGGCAGTCGCCCGAGCGCGTCCAGGTAGTCGCGATCGAGGGCTGGAGGAACGCGACCCAGGGCCTCGAACCGGCGCGTCTCCTCCTCGAAGCGCCGAGCCTGCGCCTCGGGATCCGTGATCTCGGCGTAGGAGTTGCCGAGCTCCACCCCCTCCACCCAGACCTCGAACTGGTCGGCGAGCCAGGGCGCGTCCGGCAGGGGCCGAGCCTGGGCCGCGAGGCCCGAGGGGTAGGAGTGGAGGATCGTGGGCCGACCATGCCCGAGGTGGGGCTCTACCTCCAGCGCGAGGAGGATGCAGAACGCCTCCTGCCAGGAGCGGGGATCGCCCAGCCCCCGCGCACGTACGACATCGGCCAGGCGGTCGAGATCCTCGGGTCCCCGGATCGGGACACCCGCGTGGCGCTCCACCGCCTCGGGCACGGAGATCGCCTCCCACGGCCCGTGGATGTCCACGGGCAGGTCCGGGAGCGGAGGGGTGGACCGGGTCCGAAACGCACGGTCCAGCGTCCGGAACAGGTCGACCGTGTCCTCGACGATGGCCTGCAGGCCGGCGTTCACCCGGTACCACTCGATCATGCGGAAGTGAGCGCGGTGGAGCGGGCCCTCCTCCTCCCCGTCGCGGAACGCGTGGCCGATCTCGAAGCAGTCGCTCCCGAGCAGCGCGAGCGCCCGCTTGAGCGCCTGCTCCGGCGAGGGGGGGAGAAACCGGATCTCGGAGCCACCGAGGCGCGACAGGGGCACGCGGAACACCTCGACGAAGGACTCCACGGGCACACCCCCCAGCAGGAGCGGAGCGTCCACCTCCACGAAACCGCGGCTGCGAAAGAACGCACCGATCACCTCGAACGCGAGGGAGCGGAGTCGGAGGGCTTCGGGAAGGGAGGGGGCCATAAGGCGAACGAGGGAAAGGAGGCTTCCGGGAGGAGATCGCGGGCGCCCACAGGGTTCGCCCGCTCGGGGCCGCGTGTCAACCCGGACGCCGAACACGGGGTCGGGGGAGGGAGGAGCGGAGCGTGGCCAGGGCCCGAGCGGCCTCGGGAGCCAGCAGGGCATCCGGCGCACCACCGTATCGCACGGCATAGCGAAGCCGAGCGAGTGCCTGGAGCGGTGCCGCCGCCAGGCCCACCCGGTCGGCGAGCCAGGCTGAGGCCGCGAGCGGCGGGAGCGCGTCCGGAACCGGCCAGCCGCGACCCAGCACCCAACGTCGGGCTCGTCGCCAGGAGCGATCCACCTCGCCCTCGGAGGGAGGACGCCGGGTTTCCTCTCCGGCCAGGAACCGGGCAGCGCCGCCCAGGCCCAGGAGCAGGAGCGCCAGGATCGGAAGGGCCAAAGCCAGCGCCAGGAAGCCCTCGGGCAGGATCGCGTCCGGATCCGACGACGGCGTGACGGCCTCGCGCAGGCGCGCCCCGGCCTGTGCCAGGACCCGGGCCTGGTCGTCGGCCGTGAAGTCAAGCACGCCCGCGCTCCAGCGGACCCGGGCCCAGTCCACCACGGCCTCGGCAGTGCCCGCTCGATCGAACGCCGGGCCGGCGGGTGTGGCATCCAGCGGGATCCAGTGTCCGTTTCCGAGGTCCACCTCCGCCCAGGCGTGGGCGTCCGCATGGCGCACCTCCCACCAGCCTGCAACAGCGTTCCAGCGACCGCCGCGGAACCCCATCACGAGGCGGGCGGGGATCTGCTGGGCTCTGAGCAGGAGCACGAGGCCGGATGCAAACAGCTCGCAGTGCCCGCGGCGGGTCTCGAGGAGGAACGTCTCCACGGCACGGTCCGGGAGGACGTGCTCGGGCACCGGCGTCCACGTGCAGGACGCCTCGAGCCAGGCGGCCGCGGACTCGGATCGAGCCCGACGGTCGCCCTCTCCTCCGCCGATGGCGTGGGCCAGGTCGAGCACGGCCGGGTCGATGTCCGCCGGAATCTCGAGGTGGACGTCGGTGGCAGGGTCGTCCGAGGGTCCGATGTCGGGAGGGGTGCTCCAGGCGCGGTAGGCGAGGCGCCGGGGTGCGGCGGCCCATCTCCATCCGCCGGACCGATCCCGCTCGAGGGGGCCGGATCCGGCATCCACCCCGAGGGCTCGATGGAGGACCGGCAGTACGGTCGGAACGAGGGGTTCCAGGAGCACCTGCTGCACCTGGGGAGCCGTGACGGGACCCGAGGACACGGGTTCGGGGTCCGGTCCCACGCGGCGCCAGGTCCGGCCGTCGAACGCATCGAGGGCAAGCGCTCGGAACAGGAAGGGACCGCTGAGCGGACGGCCGACGTCGTCCTCCACCCGGACCCGGAACACGGGCGAGGGGTCGGCCAGGGTCGGGCCGAGCGCTCCCAAGACCACCTCGTCGTCGAACCCCGAGAGGGGGACGAGCCGGACGGGGAGGTCCGCGTCCTGGCCCGGCTGGCGCGGCAGCACGGGGAACAGGAGGAGGGCGAGGCCGGGCACGCCGAGGGCCAGCACGAGGGGCAGGGCCAGGATGCGGGGACGGGCCAGCGGCGCGGACCGCGTGCCCGGGCCCGCCAGCGTGGCCGCCACAAGCCCCACGGCCGCCGAGGTCATGAAGGTGCACAGGCAGGCCCCGACGAGGGGCGTGGCGGCACCGGCGGCCCCGAGGCACGCCACCAGCGTGGACGAGAAGATCAGCCTTCGAGCGCCGGAAGCGCCCCGGCCGGTGGCGGCCTGGTGCAGGAGCAGAGCCACGGCAGCGCCCGCGGCCACCGTCTTCCCCTCGACCCCGGCCCCCAGGGCGCCACAGGCCCCTAGGGCCAGGGCGAAAGGAAGGCCGGCCACGAGCGGGCGGCGGTCGCCGCCCGGCCGGAAGGTCCCCACCCACGCGGCAGGACCGATCAGCACCATGCCCGCGATCCCCACGCCGGCCTGGGCGGAGCCGATGGGCAGGAGGGTCGCACACGCGGCGAGACCGGCCATCCCCGCCGCCAGGCGGGACGCTCTGGCGATGCGACGCCCGTCGGCCAGCGCCTGGCCTTCGGGCACGGCAGCGAGCCACGCAGAGGCGTCGCTCAAGCGCCCTCCCACGACCCGGGTGCACGGGCGCTTCCTCGAGGGGTACGGTGCGGTTGGAGCGCGAGGGAGGTGAGCAGGCGGCGGCGGTGGGCATCTCCACGCGCCGCGGCCCAGGCCCGCCGTCCCACGATCAGCCCCACCGACCGGCCCAGGCGCATGTGGTGGGTGACCTGGCCGCTGGCCTGGCGCAGGGCCTCCTCCCAGGCCTCCGGGTCGGGCAGGTCGGGGACCTCCACCACCACCACCTCGTCGGCCTCACCCCCTCGTATCGCCAGCATCGGGCGTCCTGCCTTCGCCGACAGGGGCCAGTGCACCCGGGAGATCGGGTCCCCTGGCTCCCAGGCTCTCAAGCCCAGGAGGTCATCGATCCCCCCCGGGCGCCGGTCGTCCGGCCGAGGTACGCCGCCGGCCACGCGCGTCGCGCTGATCGACCTGGCCACCCCGACGGACGGGAACACCACGAGCGTGGCGGGACGGGAAAGGTCCACCCGGTGCTCCAGGAGCCCGAAGGGGAACCGGCTCGCGAGGCGAAGACCCGCGAGGCGTACCTCCCCACGCTCGGCGAATCTCCACGTGGCGGGGCAGGCCAGGGTCGCCCCGGCGGGCAGGGCTGCACAGGTGGCCCGCGCGACACCCCCTGAGTCCTCCAGGTGCACCGCGAGGGCCGGCAGGGCCCGGCGTCGGTTCTCGATCACGAGGGTTCCGGATGCGCCCCGCCCCGCGTGGGCTTCGAACGGCAGGCGGCGGGTGGCGGTCACGTTCCGGAGATTCCAGGTGCCCAGCACGACGTCGAGCACCCCGAGGGCGAGCATGGCCGCGAGGAGCAGGAAGAGCCGGTTGTTGCCCGTATGGACGGCCACCCCGCCCGTACCGGCCGCGAGACACAAAAGCGCGAGGCCGACCGAGGTGGCCCGCGTGGACCTTCGGATGGCCCTTCTCCCGGGCGCGTCGGCGAGCGCCTGGGCCACGCGACCGGGCAGAGGAACGGTCACGCGGGTGCCGGCACCTCCCAGAGGATCTCGCCCAGCGCGCGGGCCGCCGCGTCGTTGCTGCCATCGTCGGAACGGACCAGCACGCGGTGTGCCCAGACCGCCAGGGCGAGCTCCTGGAGGTCCTCCGGCACCACGTAGTCCCGGTCCCGCACGAGCGCGAGGGCCCGCGCCGAGCGGAGCAACGACTCGGCTCCTCGCGTGGACACCCCCCTGAGCAGGCGATCGTCGTGCCGGGTGCGCTCTACCAGGGCCAGGAGGTAGTCCTCCACCTCCTCGTGGATCCGCACGCCCCGGGCCCCTGTCGCGAGTTCCACCACCTCCTCGGGCGTGAGCACGGCCTCGAGTCGGGCCTCGGCCAGTCCTCCGGAGCGGAGGATGGATCGCTCCGCCTCCCGCGCCGGGTAGCCCATGGAGAGGCGGAGGAGGAAGCGATCGAGCTGAGAGTCGGGAAGGGGAAACGTGCCGTGCAGGTCGAACGGGTTCTGGGTGGCCATGACCACGAAGGGCCGGGGGAGGGGGCGGGTTTCGCCATCCACCGTGACCGCCCGCTCGGCCATGGCCTCGAGGAGCGCGGACTGGGTGCGGGGCGAGCAGCGGTTGAGTTCGTCGGCCAGCACCACGTGGGCGAAGAGCGGCCCCGGCCGGAACCGGAATTCCCCGGTTCGCGGATCGAGCACGTTCACGCCCAACAGGTCCGCAGGCAAGAGGTCGCTCGTGCACTGGATCCGCCGGAAGGTCCCGCCCAGGGCTCGGGCCAGAGCCGAGGCCAGCGTCGTCTTGCCCACGCCGGGGATGTCCTCGACCAGCAGGTGGCCTTCGGCGAGCACGCCCACGAGTGCCCGCTCGACCACCTCGTCCTTGCCGCGGACCACGCGCTGGACCGCCTCCAGGACGGCTGCGACGCGCGATCGTGGATCCGTCGCCCTAGAGGTTGTCGCCATGTCCCAGGTAGACGCCCTCCACCTCGGTCGTGTAGGTGCAGTTCGGGGGATACCCCAGCTCCTCGGAAGCCTGCTCGACCGTGAAGACCTCGGTGCCGAACCAGTCCACGTGGGGATCGAGGTCGCAGGCGGATCCACCCTGTCGAATGGTGGCTTCGCCCGTGAGAATCCACTGGACCCAGTACTCGTCGTTCGGGCCCCGGCGCTCGCCCACGAGGTAGGACTCGTAGGTCAGGCGACAGCCGGAGATCGTGCCCGAGGCGAACGAGGCCTCGCCGATCTTCAGGTCGGCGTGACTTCCGTCGATGAACAGCGAGTACACGAAGGCGTCCTCGTAGGTCGGCGGCAGGTCGGGATCGCACAGGTTCTCGGTGGAAAGGATCTCCACCTCCCAGTGGTAGCCAGCCGGATCGAGTCCTTCTTCGCCGCACGCGACGAGGGTGAGGGCAA
The DNA here is from genome assembly GCA_016927815.1 of Deltaproteobacteria bacterium. Classification (GTDB taxonomy): domain Bacteria; phylum Myxococcota_A; class UBA796; order UBA796; family JAFGLY01; genus JAFGLY01. The sequence continues at coordinate 18,165 of JAFGLY010000036.1, forward strand.
CGAGGATGGGAAGCCGACGCATGGTGCCTCCGGCCATGAGGTCAGTCATCGTCCCTCCTATCCGGTGAAAGGCGAAAGGTCTTGTGGAAGGTGCCCGAGGTGCCCTCGAGGTGCGTTGACACGTGCCCCCACCGGGATAATCGGCCGGACCTCCTCCGGGGACGCCCGGAACCTCGCCGGCCCAGCGTGGGGACGGCCCGTGAGCGGAACCACAGCGTGGATGCGACGGCACCCACACCGAGGTCACCGTGGCCGAGACCAGCACGCCCCTCTTCGTCGCTCGCGAGACGGACATCCAGGCCCTCCGGACCCACCTCGAGGCCGCCCGCGCGGGGGACGGACGCATGGTCCTCCTCGAGGCCCCCTTCGGTGGGGGCCATCGTGCCCTGACCGGAGAGCTGTTCCGGCTGCTGGCCAGCGAGGCCGACGACGTCCTCCTGTGGCGGGTCGCGTTCACCGAGGAGGAGGACGGTTTGAGGACCCTCCTCCGGCTGTACGCCACCCTCTTCGGCCTCCTCCACCGGACCCCGCTCCAGCGCACCCGCGTCGAGATGGTCCTCAACGCCCAGATGCCCCAGCACCCCAAGCGGGTGCAGACCTGGTTCCAGTCGTTCATCGATGGCCTGCACCGCGGTCCCAAGCCCGGAGAGGAGACGTTCCAGGTCGGCCTGCCGCGGGACAACCCGCTGCTCGGGATGGTGGAGATCCTGCACGGCATCGCCTCCAAGATCCCGGTGGTCCTGGAGATCCAGAACGTGTCCGCATGCCAGAGCGTCTCCATCTACGCTTTCTTGGAGGCGCTCCTCGACGTCGTCCGAGGCCACAGCCGGATGCTGGTGATCCTCCACAGCGAACCCAGCGACGAGGTGGGGCGTGCATGGATGCCCGGCCCCTGGACCGATCTCCTCGAGCGCCGGGCCGCGGACCTGCACCGGATCTCCCTCGTTCCCTGGGGAGAAGAGGAGGTCCGTGCGTTTCTCCGTTCCCGCGGTGTGGAGGCCGATGCGGCCGCGCTGGTGCAGGCCGCCAGGGGCCTGCCGGGCTTCGTCGCGGAGATCGTGGACTTCCTGGAGGCGGAGGGTCGACTGTCCGAGATCCGGCCCGGCATGACACTCGCAACGCTCACTCCGACCGCAGCGGACGAGGGCGAGATCGAGGCCGAGGAGAAGCCCGAGGACGCCGAGGGCAAGCGACGGCGAGCCGGCCTCGCGGACGTGCCGCCCATCCAGCACGCGGCCGCCCTGCTCGGCCACCTCTTCCCGTCCAACATCCTGGCGGACATGCTCGGCCTCGAGCGCGACTCCGTGGACGACGTGCTCGACGCGTGCAGCGACCTCTTCGCCGAGCAGCAGTTCTCCGAACCGCTCCAGTCCTGGCTCTACACCTTCAAGCGGCCCTTCTTCCGGTTCGGGGTACTCGAGGCCCACCAGACCCCCGAGGACCGGGAGCGGGCCCTGAAGGTGGCCGGCTTCATGGAGCGTTTCCTCGCACCTCGGTCGCTCGAGTTCTTGAGCCGCACCTCGCGTGCCTATGCCGAGGCCGGAGAGGTCCGCCGCGCCGCGATCATCCGGAATCTCGCCCTGTCCGGGGATCGCCCCGAGGTCTGGGGCATGGCCCACGAACTCATCGGGAACTACGACGAGGTGCCGTGGTCCGACAGCATCCGGAAGAGCGTCTACATGAACCTGCTCGATCGCATGATCCAGGGCGGGAGCGTGGACGTGGCCGAGCGCCTGTTCGGCGAGGTCATGCAGTGGGCGTCGTCCAAGGGGGATCGCGCCCTGGAGTCGTGGGTGCTCTTCGCGGGGAGCCGGCTCGACTACCGTCGCCAGGACCTCTACCGGGCACGTGATCGGGCCAGGGATGCCCTCACCCTCGTGGAGGCGCTCGAAGACCGGTTCCGTGCCGCTGAGATCCACAACCACCTCGCCATGATCGAGCTGTCCGACGGCAACCCGAACGCCGCGCTCGAGCAGGTTCGGACCGCGGGCGAGCGTTCCGACGCACCCCCCATACAGGCCCACGGCGCCTTCGTGCGAGGCCTCGTCGCTCGCCGCGATCGCAAGTTCACCGAGGCCGTGGAGCACTTCCGCAAGGCCAACGAGATCGCCGGGGCGGCCGGGTTGGGACCCCTGGCGCTGGAAGCCGCGGTGTCGCTGGGCGAGGCGCTGCTCGCCTCGCGCCAGACGGCCCAGGCCGCCGACGTACTCACGCGCAGCGTGCAGATCGCCCAGGCGCTGCAGAACCCCCTGCGCGAGCGCGCGGCCGTGGCCCTGCTGGCCCAGGCCCAGGCCGCCCAGGACCTCAAGGAGGCTGCGCTCCAGAGCGCCCGCCGCACGCTGGAGCTCACCGAGTCCCTCGGGCTCAAGCAGTTCGTGCCGGTGGACACCTACAATTTAGGCCTCTTCACGTTCGTGGCGGGCAACGCCACCGAAGCCGTGGCCCTGTTCCGGCGGGCCCGCGACGGCGTGAACCCCAACGACCAGATCCTGGTCCGGGAGCTGCACTTCAACCTCGGCAACGCGCTGCGCGCCGTGGGGGAGACCGCAGAGGCCCGCAAGGCGCTGGAGACCGCCCTCGACCTGGCACAGAAGACCAAGGACGTGGCCAAGGGTCTGCGCATCCGAGAGATCCTGGCCGACCTCTCGCTTGCGGAAGGCGACAAGGACGCCGCGCGGAGCATGCTCAACGCTGCCCTCGCCGAGGCCGAGGCGGCCGAGCTCAGGGAGGATCGCAAGAACCTGAAGCGGAAGCTCGAGGGGCTGCGGTAGGGCGTCTATTTCGCCAGCACCCGCACCACCTTCTTCCCGCACCAGACGAGCACGTCGCCATCGGGCCCGAGTGCCTCGGGGCAGAGGACGGCCGCGGGATCCGACACCCGGGTGCCGGCCACCCGGACCGCCCCCCCCACGAGCGCGCGCCGCGCCTCGGACCGGGACGTGCAGAGACCCGCGGCGGGCAGGAGCGCGTAGAGCGCTTGGGGCAGGGTGGTCTCGAAGGTGGGGACCTCGGCCGTGGCCTCACCGCGGGCGAAGGCCGCCCGTGCACCGGCCAGGGCCTGGTCGGCCGCCTCCGTCCCGTGCACGATGGCGGTGACCTCCCAGGCGAGCCGCTCCTTGGCGCGGTTGAGCGCCGCACCGGGCTTCTGTGTGAGCGCCTCCACCTCGGACACCGGCAGGAAGCTGAAGAGGAGGAGGAAGCGGCGAACGAGGGCGTCCGGAACGTTGCGCCAGTACTGGAAGAACGCGAAGGGCGGCGTGAGCGCAGGATCGAGCCAGACCGCGCCCTGGGCGCTCTTGCCCATCTTCTCGCCCGAGGGCAGGGCCACCAGAGGCGAGGTGAACCCGTAGACCTCGACCTGCTCGACCCGCCGGATCAGATCCACACCGGCCACGATGTTGCCCCACTGGTCGCTGCCGCCCATCTGCAGGCGGCAGCCGTGCCGGCGATACAACTCCAAGAAGTCGTAGGCCTGCAGAACCTGGTAGTTGAACTCGAGGAACGACAGACCTTTCTCCATCCGGATCCGGCAGGACTCGGCCGCGAGCATCCGGTTCACGGAGAAGTGGCGACCGATGGACCTCAAAAACCCGATGTAGGGAAGGGGCAGGAGCCAGGTCGCGTTGTCCTCGAGCAGGCCGACAGGACCGTCCAGGTGGACGAACCGCCCGATCTGCGCGCCGATGGCCGCGCCGTTGGCCGCCAGCTCGTCCTCCTCGAGGAGCCGACGCATCTCCGTCCGGCCCGACGGATCGCCCACCCGGGCCGTCCCGCTTCCCACGAGCGCCACGACTCGGTGCCCCGCCCGCTGGAGGTGGGCCATCATCATGAGCTGGACGAGGCTCCCCACGTGCAGCGAGGTCGCTGTGGGGTCGAACCCGATGTACGCGGTGGCCGGAGGAACGGCGAACAGGGCGCGGACCCCGTCCTCGTCGGTGCAGGCCTCGACGAAGCCTCGGGTCTTCAGGGTGTCCAGCAGATCCATGGGGTGCTCCCCAAAGGGCGGCCTGCTCCTATGGTCCGCCTCCCGAGCGGGCAAGCGCTCCCCGGGTTCGCGATCCGCCGCCGAGCTACCGCCAGTAGCCTTGCACGCCCAGGTAGCCCAGTCCGCCGCTGAAGAAGGTATCGCCCTCCTCCGGGAGCCAGGCGTTGGCCCGCAGGCCCACGTCGAGGGCCACGTTGCGGGCCAGCGGGTAGAGGAGCCCGCCCTGGAGTTGGATGCCCAGCGGGGCGCCCAGGGCGTAGACACGGTCGTCGCTGTAGGTGCCGAGCGCGCCCAGGTAGATCCAGGAGGGCCGCATGTCGAAGTGGTAGCGGATGCCTGCGCCGATGCCCCACGCGGCGTCCTCGTTGTACAGGATGTCCGCCTGCCCGAGGATCTCCCACCGGTTGGCCACGAAGTAGCCGACATCGGGGCTCAGGTTGAGCCAGAGATCGCTCGCGTCACCGACCTTGGAGAAATCGATGGTCGCGCTCCCGCCGAGCTGCCAGGTGCCCTTCTCCATGCTGAGCAGGCGCTCGTGCTTGGGCTTCTCCCTGTCCGTGTCTTGCGCGCGGGGACGCTTCTTCGCCTCGGCCACCTCCGGGAGGAGGAGACCGGCGAGGGCCAGGGCCAGGAGGGTGCGTGTCATGGTGTGCGCTCCGGGGTAGACGTTGTAGGATCCGGTTCGAACCGGGTGCAGTGGGAGGTAACACGCTCTTCGCGAGCAACGGCTATCCGGACGCGGCGGCAGGCCTTTCCAGCACGACCTCCATGCCCTGTGCCGTCTCCCGTACCCGGACGGGCGTACGGACCTCGAGGTCCGTCTCCTGCGCGGTCACCACGGGCGTGTCATGGGGCCGGTTGTGGTGGCCGGGCGGGCGAAGGGCGGTCATCCGTCGGGAGACGAAGGTCCGGTGCGCCGTGAGGCGGTCGGCCGCGCGCCCCAG
>JAFGLY010000178.1 GCA_016927815.1 Deltaproteobacteria bacterium
CCACGAACACGTACACGTCCGTCGCCGCGGGCGTCAGCATCGGAAACCCCTCCTCGTCCTCCCACCCCGCGTCCCCCGTGTCGTCCCCTTCGTCGTTCGAGCCCGTGTCGCGCTGCGAAGGCGCCCCTCCGGTGTCTCCCGCTTCGTTGTAGAACTGGGCGTCGCTCATGCACGCCGCGGGCAGGAGGAACAAGCTGTACAGGAGGGAAGGGCGGATCATGGGAGGCTCCATCGGACGGGATCGTCGAGGTCTCATGCAGGGTCCGTGCCACCCACGGGCCCGATCGCATGTGGACACAGGATAGCTGCGTTTCGGGGGAAACCCCACGCCCCGGTGCACCCGCGAGCCGCCGGGGAGGGTGGCAGGGATCGCGACATCCGTGTCCGGTCCCCTACCGCGCGTCCCGATCCAGGACCGTGACGGACCCGCAGATGTCGAGCGGGACCTCGTTGTCTCCGAACCATGCGCTGTCCTCGTACCGGTAGGTGGCGTGGTGTCCGTCCCAGGTCGCCTTCGGGTCCAGGAGGTCGCCCTTGATGTCGAGTCTCCAGACCGCCACGCTGTCCTCTCCGAACACGAGCCCCCGGAAGGCACAGGTGGACACGGCGATCCAGCCGCAGACCTGGTCCGGGCTCACGGTGATCTTGTAGAGGGCCTGGCACTTGGGGCATCGACCTTGAATGCGGTCGAACTCGGGATCGCTGCGGGTCAGTCGCGTTCCCTCCTCAGTGACCGTGTCGGTGCCCCAAACGCAGCCGTAGCCGCCATAGTCATAGGCGAAAACACGTTCTCCTTGCCAGATGGAGAGGACTCCCGCGTTCTCTCCGGTGTCGTCGGACGGGGTGTCGTCCCCGGAGTCGCGGTCGATTCGGAATCCGTCGGTCCGATAGAGGTGGCCCTCCGGCAGGCAGGCGGCAACCAGAGCGAGGGCTGGGAAAGGGAACTTCACGACGATCTCCGTGCCGTTCGTCGGCCGGATTCAGCCTACCCCCTTCCGGGCAGACCGAGGCGCTCGCCGAACGGCAGCGCAAGGGCGACCGAGATCGAACAGGGCGTCCCCCACGACCTCGAAGGGGTGCGGAAGGGGGGACTTGAACCCCCACGAGGGAACCCTCACCAGGTCCTGAACCTGGCGCGTCTGCCATTCCGCCACTTCCGCAGAACCACTCGCATCTACCTCCGCGAAGGGCCGATCGTCAAGCCGGTTCGACGCGCCTCCTCGCGACGCCGGGTGCATCCCCGAGGCGGGGGGCAGGCCCTCACGGATCGTCCCCCCCGGGCGGCGGGGGCAGGATCCGCACGACGATTCGACGGTTCGCCCGTCGCCCCTCGGGCGTGTCGTTGTCGCTTACGGGCTGGACGGCACCGAGCGCCGCCACCGAGACCCGGCGGGCGTCCACCTCGAAGTAGTCCACCAGGATCTCGGCCACGCTGGCCGCGAGCAGGGCGGAGTACCGCCAGGGCGTCGGGTAGGTCCTGCGCAAGGCGGGAGGTGCCCCGGTGTCGTCCGAGTGGCCCTCCACCACCACCGCCTGGTCGGGATGCAGCTGGAGAGCCGTGGCCAACAGGTCCAGGAGCATCCTGGACTCGGCCCTTAGCCTGGGGTCGCCATCGGCGAAGAGCACGTCGTGGGGGATGGTGACCAACGTGGTGGCTCCCTCCCGGGACAGCGTGACCTGTCCGGGCGGCAGGACCTGGACCAACTCGGCGTAGATGCGCGCGGGCTGCTGCGGGGCGCCACAGGCCAGCACCTGAGCCTGGCAGCGATCCAGCCGCTCCCGGAGCGCGATGACCTCCCGGTCGAGCTGGTAGACGAGATCCGGCGCGCTCGAGGTTCGGTGCGCGCACCCGGCGATCCCGGCCAGGACGAGGACGGGGAGCACCCGAGGAAGCCTCGCGACCGCCCCCCCGCACGCCTTCACGGCGCTCCCCCCCCGGCCGGGCCCCCGGGGACGAGCCGGTCCGGCAGGGCGCACGACACGGGGGTCCAGTCCTCGGGCCCGAACGAACGGCCGGACTGCATCGCGTGACCCGCCGCACGGTTGCGCAGCCAACGGCCCACCCATCGCCGGACCGACTCGGGGTACCGATGCTGCCATACGCCCTGGATCCGGGTGCGGGCGATGGCCAGCCAGGCGAGGTGATCGGGGTGGTGCTCCACCGGTTCGCCCGCATGGGGCCCCTCGGTGAACACCAGGCGCCCCGAGGGCTCGGCTGCGATGGGCCCTCCGACCGGGGGACGGCCCACGCCGTCCGCCCACTCGATCAACGCGTCCAGGTCGGCCGGGGCGTGGTGGTGACGGGCCAGGGCCAGGAACACCCGGCCGCACGCCTCGGCGTCCTTCTCCGCGCGATGGGCCTCCTCCAGCCGCACCCCGAGTCGAGCGGCCACCTCGGAGAGCCCATGGTGGGAGGCCTCTCTGTGGAGTCTCCGGGAGAGGACGAGGGTATCGATCTCCGCCGGTGGGCTGGGCCAGCAGAGGCCCGACCGGCCCAGTTCCATGGTCAGCATGGCGAGGTCGAAGGGGTAGTTGTGGGCGATCGTGACGCCGTCTGCGAGGAGATCGCGGATCTCGCGGGCATGGGCTTCGAACTTCGGGGCTCCGGCCACGTCGTCGTCCGTGATGCCCGTCTGCCGGACCACCTCCCGGGGGACGGACACGCCAGGGTGGAAGCGGAACGTACGGCGCTCGATCCGGTCCTCCTGCAGCGCGCCGTGAGCGTCGAGTTCGAAGCGGACGGCCGAGAACTCGATGACCCGGTCGCCCCGCCACGGCGTGAGGCCGGTGGTCTCGGTGTCGAACGCGACGAGGGGGAGTCGGGCCCAGTCCATCGCGCTCCTGTCGGAGAAGGCAGGGAGACTCGGATAGCCCGAGGGCTCGGATGCGCCCACCGGCGAGGCGGCCACTGCCTGTCCGCCGTTCTTGTCGTGGCCCGGCTCCCGTCTCCCCCCCCGGCCGGACCGGCCCGAAACGACGCCTACTGCGCGGTAGCGGCCGCCAGCGGGGCCCGGGCTGGTTCCTGGACGGGTGCGATCTCGGATCCGGCCGTCTCGGCCACGACGGAGGAACTCGGGGCCGGGGCCTCGACGACCTCGGACGAAGGCGCCAGGCGCTGCTCGATGGCCAGAAGTCGGGCTTCGATGCTCGCGAGGCTGCTCTCCAGGTCGTCTTCGATCCCGCTCTGGTGCTGGCGATCCCAGTCGATGTTCTGGAGCAGTTCTCGCGTGTGCGCCCGCTGCGCCAGCGTGTTGGCGATGAGCAGGGCCAGGATCGCCAGCACGACCATCGCCCGGCCCAGCAACGCCTCCCGGGCCATGGATCTGCGCTGGCGCTCGAAGAAGGCCTTGTCCGGCAGATCGGCCAGGGTGACCGGAGGAGAGGGCGCACCCTCGGGCTCCCCCTCCCGCGGCAGGGGCGGGAAGGTGTGGGCGAGGGCGTCGGATCGATCGGCTCCCGCGTGGGGATCATGGGGCACGCTCATGGCGACCTCCAGGCGTGGGGACCATGTCAAGTTTCCGTCAATCCCCAGGTCGAGGTCAACCCCACCCGCGTCCTCGGCGGCGGGCCGAGGCGTTCACGGTTCGCTGGTCACGGAGTCCTGGGCGCCGACCTCCTCGAACCGGCTCTGGAAGAACCGGAGCTTCTCGGGCTCGTACACGAAGCGCAGACCCCGTACGGAGGATCGGTTCGCATAGACGCGGGCGATGCCTTCGACGACCATCCTCATGTGGTCGGCCGAGTACACGCGTCGGGGGATGGTGAGGCGCACCAACTCGAGCTTGGGCCTGAAGTTCTTGCCGGTGGCCGGATCCCGTCCCTTGGACACGTTTCCGCGCTCCATGGAGCGCACACCGGTCTCCACGAAGATCTCGGCCGCGAGGCGCTGGGCGGGGAACTCGTCCTGGTCGAGGTGATCGAGGAAAGCCCGCGCGTCGAGGAAGATGGCGTGCCCGCCGTAGGGGAGGACGATGGGGACGCCTGCGGCGTGGAGCATGCGCCCCAGTTCGCGCGTCTGCTCCACCCGCGCCTGGATGTACCTGTCCTGGACCATCTCGTGGAGTCCCACCGCGTGGGCGGCCATGTCGCCGGCCGAGGTGCCACCGGAGCACCAGGAGCCCTCGAAGACCTGCAGGCGTCGCTGTCCCTCCTGGTACCAGTCCTCGCGGTCCCGGAAGAGGAGGCAGCCCGAGAGGTTGGAGAGCGGGTCCTTCTTGCTGGAGATGGTGGCACCGTCCCCGTAGGCGAACATCTCCCGGAGGATCCGGGCCACGGGCCAATCGGCGTAGCGCGGGTCGTTCTTCTGGATGAAATAGGCATTTTCGGCACACCGCGTGGCATCGAAGAACACGGGAATGCCCTTGGACCGGCAGAAGGCGTAGATCTGCTTGATGTTGTCCATCGAGACCGGATGCCCGCCCGCGAGGTTCACGTTGAACTCGAAGGACAGGTAGGCCACGCGGCGCCCCTCTGCCTCGGCCCGGGCGCACAGCGCCCCCATCTTGCCCGGGTCCACGTTTCCCTTCCAGGGGAAGGAGGAACTCGAGTCGTGGGCTTCGTCCACGATCACGTCCACGAAGGTGCCGCCGGCGATCTCCTGGTGTTCCCTCGTCGTGGTGAAGTACATGTTCCCCGGGACGTAGTCGCCCTTCCGGATGAACATCTGAGACATGATGTGCTCAGCGGCGCGACCCTGGTGCGTGAGGATCACGTACCGGTAGCCGTACGTCTCCCGTGCCGCCTCGACGATGTCCTCGTAGGCGTCGGGCATGCCCGGGGTTTCCCGGGCCTCGAGATAGGCCTTCCACTGCTCGATGCTCATGGCGCAGGTGCCCGAATCCGTGAGGAGATCGATGGTGACGTCCTCGCTCGGCAGGAGGAAGGTGTTGTAGCCGGCCTCTTTCAGCACGCGCAGCCGCTCCTCGCGCGTGCGGATGGCGATGCCCTCGACGGAGTGGACGGTCCAGGGCTCGCTCTGGAGCACGTAGGGTTCCAGGGAAGGAACGAGCCACTCGAAGGCCGCCTCGGCGTGGGTGCCGGCAACTCCGACCCGATCCAGAGGCACGAGGCGGTCGCGCTGCTCCCAGAGCCTGCCGACGGCTTCGGCCACGTCGCCCAGGTGGCTGTTCATGAACGCCCGGCGGGGGATGAGCAGGGGCAGCCGATCCGCCGGCATGTAGGCCCCTTCGAGCAGCGCGCGGACGCCCGCCACGAGGTAGAGGCCGCACGCGACGGCGTGGGCGGCGTCCGGCGTGCCGGGCAGGAAGGCGTCGGCGTGAAGGTGCACGCCGTTGAGCGCCCGCGTGAATGGCACCTGCCGATCGGCCAGGTGCCCGGAGAGCACGTCGACCTGGTGGTCGAGCCACTCCGCGAGCGGATCCTGCACCATCTCTCGCAGGCCACGAGCCACGACCTCCATGGTGCGGCCCGCCATGCCTCCGTAGGTGTGGAGTCCCTCGAAGACCACCACCTCGTTCATCACGTGCTCGTGCTGGATCGCATCCGCGGAGGCGATGAAGCCACCCACGTTGCTCATGGCGTCCTGGCCGGCATCGAAGACGAGGACATGCGCCGTGCTCGCGAGGTCGCGCACCACATCGGCCACCGACCGACCCTGGTGGCGCGGATCGTGCTTGCGGGCATGGACGGCCACCTCCACGATGCAGGATCCGTCCACCACGAGCAGCACGCCCGCACCCTCGCACAGCGCGCGGGTCCGCTCCAGGCCGCCGTGGGAGGCCGGGTGGGCGCCGTCGCCCTGCAGGTCCACGTACACCCAGCGGACGCGCCCCGCGTGTCGCTCCAGGAAGGCGGCCAGGGCGTTCTCGTCGAGGTCCCCGCCGAAGGGTCCGCCGGTCGGCACCCCCTCGTAGGTACCCCCGAAGGCCGCCACGAGCTCCGCCGGGAACATCGTGTTCCCTCCGACAACCCCTCCGGACCTCAGGTGCACCGAGCTCAACAGCTTCACGGCGCCGCGCCGGTTGTGCGTGGGGCAGACGTGGGAGAACCCGAGGACGTCCCGGACGGCCTTGACGAGCGTGTAGAAGTTCCGGGCGCCCGCGTAGGCCTCGTCCCCGATGAAGAGCCCACCCAACTGCTCCTGGCTCATGGCCGAGGCGCCCTGGGTGACCATGTCGAGCGAGACGCACCGCGCGGGCAGCCGCGCCGTGTTGAACCGGGCGGTTCGCAGAATGCCCTGGCGCTCGGGCAGGGTCGTGGCCGGGATATGGCGCAGGGTCTTGGTCTTGTGGGGTTCGAACGCAGCGTTCGACATGGGGGTTCCTCCGGCGGTGCGCTGACCGGCCAACGTAGCGGACCCAGCGGGGGCGCGCCTTAGCCCGAGAGGCGATCTCCGACAGGCCCCGGTCACCTCGAAGCCAGGGCGGGGTCAGCCGTCATCCGGCATCGTGTCGAAGGGAAAGGCACGTACGACCGCTGCTCTGGGGATGGGCCCGTAGTGGTGCGCCCAGGTTTCTCCGTCCCCGTAGGTGTCCTCCCACTTCAGGTCCCCGGTCAGCTTGCGCGGATCGAGCACGAGCAGGAGCAGGTCCCTCCGGTTGCGGAAGTGTCGGGCCACGACCCGACGCACCTGGTCGGGCCTGCAGCAGTGCACGAAGCCGGCGGCGTAGAGCGAGGCGGGGGCGTAGTCGGCCCCCTCGCCGACCGCAGCCTCCCAGGCACCCTGTTCGGCGATGTGCAGGAGGGGTTCCAGGCGGGTCATGCCTTCCAACCTACCTCGGGCGGGGGGGTGCCGGGAGGGCTCGGGCGACTACACTGCGCCCGTGCCCGAGATCTCCCCCGACGACACCTGGCGGACCTTCGAAACCGTCATGGAGACGGCCCTGGATCGCCACACCCGACTGCTCTCCGTCGCTGATCGGGGTCGGATCCGGGCGCTGCTGGCCGAACCCCCGCCTGCCCGCCGCCTGTTCGTGCGTCTGCTGGATCGCCAGGGTCCGCTGTTTCGTGTTTCCCGGATCCGCTACGTCGAAATCGGTGACCCCGTTCCAGTTCTCGAACGCCTCGCGGCCTCGGGATTCGTCCGGATCGATCCACCCGACGCCTTCGCAGACGGCTCGGCCCTCGCCCTGCTGACCGTACCGGAACTCCGGGCGCTGGCCAAGGACCTGGGCCTCCCGGCACCCTCGCTCAAGCCGGACTGCCTCGCGCTCCTGGCCACCCTGCCTCCCGAGGTCCGCATCTCGCGCCTCCGGGCCATCGACCGGTTCGTGGCGCTGACCGACACCCAGGCGTTCTCGCTGGCCGAGGTGGCGTTCTTCGGCGATCGCCACCGCGACCGGAAGGCCTTCGTGCTCGCGGCCCTCGGGCGAGCCTCCTGGATGACCGTTCCGCTGACCGACGCCGACCCGCTCTTCCCCACCCGTGCGGACCTCGTGGCGTACCTCGCGTCCGCGGCGCGTGCGGACGCGGCGTGGATGGCCTCGGGCACCGAGGCGGTCCTGGGTCCGCTCGCCGAGGCCGCGAAGGTCGACCTGGCCTGTCGACCGGCCCTGCCCCCGCACCGCCGCCGGGTGGACCCCGCCCGTTACGACGAGCGCGTGTGCCTGCTCGCAGGCCGCGCCCGCGAGCGGGCCGGCGACGCCAAGAAGGCCTCGGAGTGGTACCGGGTCGTCCTGGAGCACGGCCGAACGGCCGACGGCGCCGCGCAGGCAGGGGACCGCCTGGGCCTCTGCCTCGCCCGCACGGGCGGGCCGGTCTCGGACCTGAGACCGCTCCTGGATCCATGGCTCGCCTCGCCCCGCCTCCACGACCCGGCCCGCTTCCGACTCGCCCTGCGCCTCCACCGCCTGGGCCTCGGACCCGACCCGCGGGCGGATCTCCGGGCACCGCCGCTCTTCGACCTCACGCTGGAGCCCATGGGGCACGCGGCCACGAAGGCACTCTGGCGCGTCGGGTCGAAGGCCGTCCCGGTGGAGCTGGCCGTGCTCGAAGCCCTGGGCGGAGACGGGGTCTGGGGGGAGAACCGGATCTGGTCCACGCTGTTCGGCCTCCTGTACTGGGAGGTCGTGTTCGCACCGCTGCCCGGTGCGTTCCAGCACCCGTTCCAGGAGGGGCCGCTGGACTTCGACACCGAGGACTTCGCCGTGCTGCGCGCCGATCTCCTCGCCGCTCGGAACCAGGCGCTTCGGGCCGCCGATCTCGATGCCGAGGTCCGAAGCTGCTGGGCACGTCGCCACGGCACGCGCTGCCGGGGCGTGACGTGGGACCTCGTGCCGCTGGACCGGCTCGCGAGGGCCGCAGCGGACATGGGACCCGCCCTGCTCGCCCTGCTGGGCCGCATCGCCCGGCACCCGGGACGCCACGTGCAGGGCCTGCCGGACCTCCTGGTGTGGAGCGAGGGCAGGCCCGTGCTCGTGGAGGTCAAGGGACCGGGCGACGCGCCGTCGGTGGAGCAGGCGCTCTGGCACGACGCCCTGCTGCGAGCGGGGGTGTCCGTCCGGATCGTGCGGGTCCGGCCCCGCGCCTCCCCGGAAGCGGGATAGGGCCGGGCTGGAGCTGCCGTGCCCGATCTCCCCACCGGCCGTGTCCTCGGCGGACGGTTCCGCATCCTCGGCGTCCTCGGTCGAGGGGGCATGTCCACGGTGTATCTGGCCCAGGACGCCACGCGAGGCGAACGGGTGGCGCTCAAGGTGCTCCACGACAACGTCGGGCAGGCCTGCGCGGACCGGCTGAGGCGGGAGGTCCAGGCCGCCTCCCGGGTGCGCCATCCCGGTGCGCTCGTGGCCTACGAGCTCCACGAGTTCGACGGAGTCTGGGTGCTCTCCCTGCCGTTCCACCCAGGGCGCACGCTGGCCGAGCGAGTGGCGGAGGAGGGCCCCCTTCCGGGCGACGAGGTCCGCCGCCTGGGCGTCCGGCTCGCCGAGGCCCTGGCCGAGGCCCACCGGCAGGGCGTGCTCCACCGCGACGTCACGCCCAACAACGTGATGCTGGGCGGGAGGGGGGAGCCGATGCTCACCGACTTCGGTCTCGCCCGCATCCAGGATGCGGTGGCCACGAGGACCACCTCGGCGCTGGGGACCGCCGGGTACGCCGCCCCGGAGGTGTGGGACGGGGTTCGGACGGATCCCCGATCCGACCTCTACAGCCTCGGCGCCGTCCTCTGGTTCGCGGCCACAGGCCGGCCTCCCTTCGCCACCGACAACCCGCTGGAAGCCCTGAAGGCCCAGACGACGGGCCGGCTCCCGTTGCTGGACCGGAAGGACCTGAACCCCGATCTCACGGCGATGCTCAAGGCCCTCCTGGATCCCGACCCGGATCGCCGGCCCCAGGGAGCGACTGAGGTCGCCGACTCGCTGAAGGTTCGTGCCGCTCCGGACGTGTTGACCCCGGGACGCGCACCGGCCGGGGAACCACGGCCCACCGCCGAGCCGGGGCAGACGGGGTCGTCGAGGCAGCCCCGGCACCACCTTGCCCCTGGACAGGCCGTGGTGGTCGTCACCGAGCGACAGGACGACCGGCCACGCCGGGAGGTGGCCCGAGCCCGCCACCGCGGGAGGCGACGTCGGCGACACCGGGACCCGGGCGACGACGTGCGACGCCTGCTGGTCCACATCAAGGAGCAGGTCTTCCAGGCGTTCGGCGTGCCCGAGGAGATCAGCCCGGAGGCCGTCCTCACCGAGGCCGTGGCGCGCGAGGCGGGCCTTCCGGAGACCGCCCTGGTCGCGCCGCCCGTGCTGTGGGAGCCCCGCTTCCGGCTGGTGGACGGCGTGGACCCCGCCCTGGCCGCCCGCCTGGCCGAGGTGGCGAAGGACGTGGGTTTCCGCGCACGGGTGATCCAGCCGGGCCGACACGATCCACGTGCGTTCCATCGCGCGCTCCGAAGCCTGATCGCCGCCGTGATCCTGTTCGCGGTCGGGCAGGTCCTGCTCTCCGGATCCCTGGCCTTCGTGGTGTCCTTCGGGGCGACCCTCCTGCTCGTGGGCGCCCTGCTCACGGCCGTGAACGGCCTGGTCGGCGAATCCGCCCTGAACCCCTCGGTGCTGCCCCTCGCCTTCCCCGCGGACTTGAGGCCCCTGCTCACCCCGGGCAGCGAGTCCCTCCTGCCACCGCCGCTCGAACGGCGGACGGGGGCGGAAGTCGCTCCCCCTCCGGCAGGCCCGGCCCCGCCGCCCGGAGACCTGCCCAGGGTGGAGCCGTCCCCGGGGACCGGCGGATCCATCGCCGCCCGGGTTCGCGCCCGCCTCGAGTCCCTCTCCCTCGCCGTCGAGGACCCCAAGTCCTCGCTCCCCGCAGTGGTGCGGGCCGACGTCACGGACACCCTCACGCGCCTGAAAGTCGAGGTGGACGCCCTGGCCGCCGAGGTCGAGCACCTCGAGGCCGAGCAGGCCACGCTCGAGGCCGACATCGACCCCACCCAGGCGGCCGCCGTCTCGGCCCGCCTCGCACGCCTCGATACCCTGGAACGAGCGGGAGAAGATGTGGATCCAGCCGAACGTCGGCGGCTCGAGGCGGCCGTGCGTGCCCACGAGGAGGCCCGTGCCACCGCTGCGGCCCTGGGCAATCGCCTCACCGCGGCCACCGCGAGCCTCCTCGACATCGGGGCCACCGCGGTCCGCGCCCGCCGCGAGCTGCTCGCCGAGCCCGAGGCACCGCGCTCCGCCGAGCGCTTGACGTCCACGCTCCAGGCCCAGGCCGCGGCACTCGCCCGGACGCGGCGGGAGATGGCCTGACCGGCCCACGCGCCGCCACCGGCCACCCTCGGGCCCTCCTGGTGGCGCTCGGGCCTGGAACCCGGGTAGGAGGACCGTCTCCCCGGGAGTCTCCCATGCGCTCCACCCTGTGGTTTCTCCTCCTCGTTGCGGCCTGTACCGACGGCGAGACCGACGAGACCGGACCTGACGACACCGGCGAGACCGCTGCGCCCTCCGTCTGCGAGGCGTTGGGGCTCTCCGAGCGGGCCTTCGTGGACGCCCAGCCCACCGCCGCTCTGCTGGCCACGGCCTCGGACCTCGGGATTCCCACCACCGAAGGCGACTGGAGCCTTGCCGGGCACTGGACCGGGTGCGACCTCCACCTCTTCGTGCAGGATCACCCCAGGCAGAACGGAGGCCTCGACGAAACCCGGTTCTGGTCCCGCGACGTGGACGACCTCCTCGCACGCTCCCCCCGCAATGTCCACTGGTTCTTCGTGAGCACCGAGTCGTCCTCCCAGGATCGGGAAGCCTCCCTCGCCACGATCCAGACCGCCATGGCGGACGCGCTGGCCGACCTTCCTGCCGAGGACCAGGCCTGGTGGCCCGATCGCATCCACTACATCCCGGTCCGGCACGTCGACCTGCCGGACTGGCTGGGCGATCTGATGGCCTCCGGATGGGGTAGCACCGCAGGGTGGGGTGTCGGCATCGATCGCTTCCAGAGAATCCGCTTCATCGGATCCTACGCGGATCCCGAACGACCCAACGCAAGCGCGGGCTGGTACGATCCCAATCTGTCCATGGCGGCAAACGAGGCGATCTACTGGAACTTCGAGGCCGACCGGGAGGACCGCCTCGCCGCCCAGGACGTCGAGGTGATCCGGCTCTTCGACGCCCAGACCATCTCGGACCCCTCCTGGGAGGGCGAACGTGCCTACGTGGAGGTGGACCTGCCCGACGCCGCCACCATGACGGGCTTCGACGCGATGGAGCTGGATCTCGTGCTCGACTGCGTCGGCGACGGCGAGTACGGGACCTGTCCGGCGTGGGACTACATCGACTGGCTCTGGCTGTGCGATGCCGGCGCCCCGGACACCTGCAGCCAGGAGTTGGGCCGGTGGATCACGACCTACCACCGCGAGGGCCGGTGGGTCCACGACGTCTCGCCGCTCCTGCCCCTCCTGGCGCAAGGCGGAAACCGTAGGTTTGCCTTCTATTCCCAGCAGGAGTACGCAGTCACCCTCGACCTGAGGCTCGTCCGCGCGGGTCGATCCACACGTCCCACCCAGGTCACGCACCTCTTCTCGGGCGGCCACTTCGGCGAAACCTACAACGACGCCTACGCTCCGGTCCTCGTGGACATCCCGGCCGGCGCGAAGGCGGTAAAGCTCGCCACGGTGCTCTCGGGCCACGGCATGTCCAGCCCCGGGAACTGCGCCGAGTTCTGCGACACCGAGCACCACTTCGGCGTGAACGGCACCGACAACCTCCTCTCCTTCCCCAACGCGGGCAGCACCTGGGGGTGCATGGAGACCGTCGGCGAGGGCACGGTGCCCAACCAGTACGGCACCTGGTGGTACGGCCGCGGCGGCTGGTGCCCCGGCCGTGAGGTCCCCATGACCGTCACCGACGTGACGGCCCAGGTCACGCCCGGTACGACGGCCACGTTCACCTACCAGGCCTTCTACCGGGACGAACCGTATCCTGGAACCGGCGCCGAGATCCGGCTCGAGGCCTGGGTGGTGGTGGAGGAGTAGCCCGCCTCTCGGAGACGACGCGCCCAGGGCGAGCCGATGGACGGCCGCCGCAGGGGGAATGGCGAAGATGGGCGGACCAGGAGCCTAAAGGGCGTAGGAGCCGCACAGAGGCCACGGGCGCAAGGCTTCGAGCGAGGGTGGGCCGGGGAGGAGGCGACCTTCCGCGCCGCCGACGGCCACTGCCAGGGGATCGTCGCTGCCGACGTGATCGACCCGGCGCCCGATTCGCACACCCTCCCCCATGCTCCACCAGACGACCCGCACCTACGGCAGGGCTCCGGCCATGGCCTACAGCCTACAGCCTACAGCCTACAGCCTACTAAAGCGGGAAGGGCACCCACACCCCACCGGAGAGTCGGCCCGGAGCCACGCCCACCTCGTCGCGCACCTCCACGCCGTCTCCCTCCTCCAGGTGCCAGAGGGCCAAGGTGGCGTCCGACACCGGGTAGGGCGTCCACTCGGGGGTGAAGTCCGTTCCGTAGAAGGCCGCTGCGGAGAGACGGACCTCGCCGATGACGCCGCGGAAGGCGACCTCCTCTTCGGGCCAGCACCCGAGGTACAAGGTGTCGCCCGGCGTCGGGGCGAGGTCGAGGGAGGCGAACGCGACCCGCGTCCCGTCCAAGAAGAGGCTGGCATACCCGTTCTGTCCGTAGCCAGCGGCCAGGTGGTGCCGAGCACCGTCGAGGAGCGAGATCGACGTGGAGGTGCCGGCCGATGCATCGGAGGTGTCGGTGGAACCCATCACCAGGTAGCCATCGGTGTCCTGGTACACCGCGAAGGCCCCGGGCCAGGACACCACCGGAAAGAGGCCCGGCCCGGGTGCGGCGTCCCCCTGGAGGTACGCATCGAACGTGAAGGTGTCTCCGAGATCCAGGTCCCGAGCGTCCACGACGAGGCAGTCCGAGTCGGTTTCGAATCCGACGCCCCAGGAACCTCTGCCGAGCGCATCGGCCCGTTCGTCGTAGAGCTCCTGGTGGACGAGGCAGCCGGCCAGGGGAAGGCAGGGAAGCAGGATGGAGGCACGCATCGCACCGCTCCGCGGATGCCGAGAAGATAGCACGGCCCGCCGGAGCACGAAGGGGTCCGAGGGTCCTGGGCGTGATAGGGTTCCTCCTCGGCCAGGTGGCGTCTCGTCGCGCTCTCTGGAGGTCGGATCATGAGCCCTCTCCTCCTCGCGCTCCTCCTCCCCGTGGCCAGGGCCGCCTGCGAAGACGTGTCCGTGCTCGTGAAGGATCTCGAGCAAGCCACGCTCGAGGGTCGCACCGAGGCCGTACAGGAGGCGCTCGGTGCACTGAGGGTCGCGTTCGGCTGTGGGCCTCAGGCCGATCCGACGCTCCTGGGCCGCATGTGGCTGGCGGAGGGGGTCCATGCCGCGAGGACGGGCGACCCCCGTTTCGCGTCCATCGCGTTCGCCTCGGCTGCCCGCGTGGCGCCGGATGTCTGGAACGACGCCTACGGTCCCGAGGTGAGGTCCATGTACGACGCCGCCGTCGCCAAGCGACCCGGCGAGGGTCAGGTCCGGGTTTCGCCCGTTCCGGAGGGATACGTCACGGCCCTGGACGGTACGCAGGTTTCGTTCCCGACCCGCACGCTCGAGGGCCTGCACGTCGTCCAGGTGGGCCCTTCGGGCAACCGCGCGGTCTACGCATCGGTCTTCTACCTGCCGCCGGGTGAGACGTTCTTCGTGCTCACGGAGCTGGGAGACGC
Organism: Deltaproteobacteria bacterium; assembly: GCA_016927815.1. Lineage (GTDB taxonomy): Bacteria > Myxococcota_A > UBA796 > UBA796 > JAFGLY01 > JAFGLY01. Next base: position 14,120 of record JAFGLY010000178.1, read on the forward strand.
CCGGCCTTCGGTGGCCGAGGCACCCACCCCCGCCCAGATTCCGGCCGCGCCCGTCGCACCCGTGCCCGCGCGTCGACCTGCCCGCGCCTGGCTGGTGTCCGGTGGCGTGGCCGCTGCCCTGGCGGCAGGCAGCGCACTGCTCGCGGTCCACCAGGATGCGGCGATGGAGGAGGCCACCCGCATGGACGACCTCGATGCCGCGTTCCAGCGCCAGAAGGCCTGGGCTTGGACGTCCTACGGGTGCATGGGCTTGAGCGCCGTGAGCGTGGGTCTCTTCTTCGCGCTGTAGCTCCGCCCCCACGGCACGAGGATCCCGAGAGGGGCCCCGTCACCGGAGCACCACGGGTCGCCTGGCCTGGTACTCCGCCCAGGACAGGGTCCCCGAGTCTCGGGTCCCTGTCCGCCTCCAGGCCTCCACCACCGCACGCGCGAGCTTCAGGTCCGTGATGAGGGGCACACCGGCCTCCACCGCGCGACGCCGGATGTGGTAGCCGTCTGGCCGTCCGAGCTCGTCGAACTCGATGGGGATGTTGATCACCAGGTCCACCCAGCCGCGGTCGATGGCGTCCATGCCGCTCGGCCCCTCCTCCTCGGGACGCTTGGCCAGCGGCGTGCAGGGGATGCCGATGCTGCGCAAGGCCTCGCTGGTGCCGGCGGTGGCGAAGAGGGGCAGTCCCAGCTCCTCGGCCAGCACGCGCGCCTCCTCGGCGAATCCGTACTTGTCGGTGAGCGGCCCGAGCGAGAGCAGGACGCCTTTGCGGGCGAACCGAAACCCCGTGGCGTGCAGGGACTGCAGGAGCGCCTCGTTGAGATCGTCTCCGAAACAGCCGACCTCTCCCGTGGAGGCCATCTCCACGCCGAGCATCGGATCCGCGCCGGTCAGCCGAGAGAACGAGAACATGGGCGCCTTGACGGCCACGTAGTCGAGATCCAGGGCATGGGCGTCCACGGGTCGCTGGACACCCAGGATCCTCCGCATCGCCTCGGCCACGAAGTTCTGCCCCGTGGCCTTGGAGACGAACGGCAGGCTCCGCGAGGCCCTCAGGTTGCACTCGATCACCTTGACGACGTTGTGCTTGGCGAGGAACTGGACGTTGAACGGCCCGGTGATGGCGAGCGCCCGGGCCAGCTTGGCCACGATGACCTTGCACTCCCGGACGGTGGCCAGGTACAGGTGCTGGGGTGGGAGGACGAGCGTCGCATCGCCGCTGTGGACGCCGGCATCCTCGATGTGCTCGCAGATGGCCCAGAGCACGACCTCTCCGGCGTCGGCCACGGCATCGATCTCGATCTCCCGTGCGTGGGTTTCGAACTTGGAGATCACCACCGGGTGCTCGGGCGACACCGAGCGGGCACGCGCCAGGACGCGCGTGAGCTCGTTGGGCTCCCGCGCCACGCTCATGGCCGCGCCGGACAGGACGTAGCTCGGGCGCACGAGCACCGGATAGCCGCACAGGGCCTCGGCGACCCGCCCCGCGTCCGCGACATCCGTCACGTGCGCCCAGCGGGGCTGGTCGATGCCCAGTTCGTCGAGCAGGGCGCTGAACCTGCGGCGATCCTCCGCCGCATCGATGTTCTCAGGATGCGTGCCGAGGATCTTCACACCCGCCCGGTGGAGGCGCATGGCCAGGTTGTTCGGCAGCTGTCCCCCCATGCTCACGATCACGCCGTCCGGCTTCTCGAAGGCGTAGAGATCCACGATGGACTCGAAGCTCACCTCGTCGAATACGAGTCGATCGCACACGTCGTAGTCGGTGCTCACGGTCTCCGGGTTGTAGTTGACCATGAGGGTCTCGTACCCCAGCTCCGCAGCGGCCTGCGCGGCGTTGACACAGCACCAGTCGAACTCGACACTCGAACCGATCCGGTAGGCCCCGGAACCGAGCACCATGATTTTCTTGCGCCACGAAGGGGAGACGTCGCTCTCGATCGCGTGGTAGGTGGAGTAGAGGTAGTTGGTGTCCGCGGGGAATTCCGCCGCCAGCGTGTCGATCTGGGCCAGCTTCGGCTCGATGCCCAGGCGCCGGCGCTCGCTGCGCGGCAGACCTCTCGGCGCGCCGGTGAGCTTTCCGATCATGCGATCGGAGAAACCGAGCTGCTTGGCCTCCTCAAGGGTCTTCGCGGGCAGGGGGAAGTGCATCTCCTCGAGCGTCCCGTGCATGCGCACGATGGGCACGATGGCGTGCAGGAACCAGGGGTCGATACCCGTCAACGCGTGGACCTCGGCGACGGACCAGCCCCGCCGGAGGGCCTGGGCGATGGCGAAGACCCGCAGGGGCGTGGCCTCGACCAGCTCGCGGCGCAGATCCTCGAACTGGAACGCCTCCGGATCCAGGCCACGCACCCCGATGTCCAACATGCGGGCGGCTTTCTGGACGGCTTCGGCGAAGGTGCGTCCGATGGCCATGACCTCCCCCACGCTCTTCATCTCGCTGCCGATGCGCAACGAGGCGCCACGGAACTTGGCCAGGTCCCAGCGGGGCAGCTTGCAGACCAGGTAGTCGAGGGAGGGTTCGAAGAAGGCCGAGGTGCGCCGCGTGATGGCGTTCTGCAACTCGGGCAGCGTGTAGCCGAGGCCGATCTTCGTGGCGACGAACGCGAGCGGGTAGCCCGTGGCCTTGCTCGCCAGCGCGCTCGATCGGGACAGGCGCGCGTTGACCTCGATCACCCGGTAGTCGGTGCACTCCGGGTTCAACGCATACTGGATGTTGCACTCGCCCACGATCCCCAGGTGACGCACGGTCTGGAGCGCCACGCTGCGCAGCAGTTGGACCTCCTCGTCGTCGAGCGTCTGCGAGGGAGCGACCACGATGGACTCCCCGGTGTGGATGCCCATCGGGTCGAAGTTCTCCATGTTGCAGACCGTGATGCACGCGTCGCGGCCATCGCGGACCACCTCGTACTCGATCTCCTTCCACCCTCGGAGGCACTCCTCCACGAGCACCTGCTGGGTCCCCCCCGAGAACGCATGCCGCATGGCCTCGTCGAAATGGGCCTCGTCATCGACGATGCCGCTCCCCTTTCCGCCCAACGCGTACCCGCCACGCAGCATGACCGGGAACCCGATGGCCCGCGCCGCGTCCCGGGCCTCCGCGACGGAGGTGCACACCACGCTCCGGGCGCACTTCACGCCAATCTCCGAGAGGCGTGCGATGAACCGCCCCCGATCCTCGGTGTCGTGGATGGCCGAGATGGGCGTGCCGAGCACACGCACGGCATACCGATCGAGCACACCCGCCTCGGCCAGCGCGAGGCCGCAGTTGAGGGCGGTCTGGCCCCCACAGGAGAGCAGGATGGCGTCGACCTCCTCCTTCTGGATGACCCGCTCCACGACCTCGGGCGTCACGGGCCTCAAGTGGATGGCGTCGGCGAGTCCGGGGCTCGTCTGGATGGTGGCGATGTTCGGATTGACCAGGACGACACCGACGCCGGACTCCTTGAGCGCCTTGATGGCCTGGGTGCCCGAGTAGTCGAACTCGCCCCCCTGGCCGATCTGCAGGGCGCCGGAGCCCAGCACGAGGACGCGGCGCGGCTTCCTGGGCAGGTAGTGCCCCCTCATGACGTCCTCCTGGCCATCGCGCCCACGAGGCGCATGAAGTCGTCGAAGAGGAACGCGGTGTCCCGAGGACCGGGATGCGCCTCGGGATGGAACTGCACGCCCGCGAAGGGGCGGGTCCGGCTGCGGACGCCCTCGTTGGTGCCGTCGTTCACGTTGACGAACCAGGGCTCCCAGTCCTCGGGCAGGCTCTCCTGTCGTACCACGTAGCCATGGTTCTGACTGGTGATGAACAGGCGACGGGTGAGCAGATCCTGCACCGGGTGGTTCAGGCCGCGATGGCCGTAGGGGAGCTTGACCGTCTCCCCTCCGGCAGCCAGGGTGAGGATCTGGTTGCCCAGGCAGATGCCGAACACCGGCCTCGGGTAGTGCTCCAGGAGAACGCGGGTGCTCTCGACGAGGCCCACGGCGTCCCTCGGATCCCCCGGCCCGTTGCCGATCACGACCCCGTCCGCCTCCTCGGCCAGCGATTGGATGTCGGCGAACCAGGGCGCACGCACCACCGTGGCTCCGCGTTTGAGGAGCGACCGAACGATGTTGTCCTTTGCTCCGGCATCGATGAGCAGGACCTTCAGGGGGCCGCCGGGCCAGGTCACGACCTCGGGCGGAGCGACCAAGCGGATCACGTCCCGCATGTCCACCGCGTCTACGGCCTCCCCGGGCCCGGACCCCAGCACGCCGCCCATCGTGCCGTGCTCCCGGAGGCGACGCGTCAGCCAACGGGTATCGATGCCCGAGACGGCCGGGACCCCCTCCTCGCACAGCCAGGCCCCGAGCGAGCGGACGGCCGCGTGGTGGCTGTAGTCACCGACGTACGTCTGCACGACGAGGCCCTGGACCTGGATCCGATCGGACTCGTAGGGCCCGTCGAGCGTCCCGGGCGACCGAGGGGCGGGTACCCCGTAGTTGCCGACCAGTGGATAGGTGAGCACCAGGATCTGCCCTCGGTAGGACGGATCCGTGAGCGCTTCGACGTAGCCGGTCATGGCCGTGTTGAACACGACCTCGCCCCGGACGACCCCGGGGGCTCCGAAGCCCCGGCCAGCCATCTCGGTGCCGTCCTCGAGCGCGAGCGTCGCCGTCTGGACCGGTAAGGTGTCGGGCATGGAATCCTCTTAGTGTCCAGCGCATCGCCGGATGATGCCGAACCGGGCGTTCACCTCGATCCAGGGGAAAACGTGCCGGTCCTTGGGTGTGTCGTAGATGCATCGTTCGCGGTCGTTCGCGGTAGCGACGAACGCCGTCGTCTCCTGCAGCGGGGACCAGTGGTGGGCCGTCTGGACCCTGGCGCCGATGTCGCAGGCCGAAGCCAGTATGGCCATGGGATTGGACACGTGGACCGGGTGGCCCACGGACTCGGGCACGGCCACCTGCGTGTCGTGCTCCTCGGACTCGATCTGCCGGGTGAGTTGGTTGGCCAGGAAGGCGAGCGCGTCGGGGAGCACCTCGGGCCGGACCCGTCCGCGACACGAGGTGGTCGGTGCGTCGCCTCGGATCTGGCACTCGCGGCTCAGGGCCAGCACGCCCTCGTGGGAGAGCGACTCGATGCCTGCCACGGTCCGGACGACGGCCTTCGATCCGAGCAGGATTCTCAGGTAGCGCAGCCCTTGGTGGATCGCCTGGGTGGATAGCCGATTCTCGTAGCGGGACAGGAGGTGCTCCGCCTGTATCGTGGCGCGCAGGAACTTCAGGTCCCCACACGTCCCGTGGGCCGATCCGTTGATGGCCGAGTAGAGGAAGTGCCGGCACCTAAGGCCTCGAACCAGCGCCTGCTGCTCGGGTGTGCCTCCGAGCATGCGGGTCTCGGCCCAGAGGCCGTTGGCGCATCCCTGACTGTATCCGATGTATCCCCACGGGGTCTGGACCCTGCGCACGGCCTCCTCGATGCGGGCCGCGTTGAAGTCCAGCGATCGGACCGTCGCGGTGTCGGCCCGGATCACGGGGATCCCGCGCCGCTCCTCGAGTCGGCGGAAGGCCGCCGCGAGTTCCTCGCCCCTCGCACCCTCGGTGATCACGCCCATGCAGGAGACCACGGTGAAGTCGTACCGCCCCGGAGGAGGGTCGATCAGGAGCCGGACCAACGGATCGGCCTTCAAAGCCTCCCGATCCTCCTCCCGGTCGTAGAGCGCCGTGACGACCGCGTCGAGGAGGGCCTGCTCGGAGACGGGCACGGGATGGGACAGCCGCCGGGCCAGCCACTCGCGGGTGCGGTCCACGCCCTCCTGGACGTTGCGTACGACCGAAAGCACCTCGAGGGCTTCGTAGTTCCTCGAGAAGAACGCCTTGTACCACGGCCACTGGAAGGCGCGGGGCTCGGCTTCGAGCAGTGTGGCGCACGCTGAAAAGGCCTCTGCGTACGCTTGCGTCGCATCCCTGCGACGCCGAGGCTCCGATCCCCGGAATCGACACCGAGCCCCCGCTCGGTCGGCGTGTTCGACCGCGGTACGCGCTCGGGCCTCGAGCCCGGCCACCCGATCTCCAGGAGGAGGAAGCGTCTCGCGAGGGTTCCGCTCCACCTGGAGCCAGGCGCAGAGCGCCTCGTAGGCCTCCGATTCGTCGAGGATCCGCTCCGCTGCTTGGTTCAGGGCCTCGTAGTAGGAGCGCCTGGCCCACCGCCCGCCGGCCATGAAGTCCGCGCGTCGGGGCAGCGCCACGCCCAGCCTCTCCGAGAGGCGTGCCGGGACGTCCAGGGGCAACCGGATCGCGTCCTGCTCGAGGTCGAGGAGCCCGTTGAGCACGGCTGCGAGGATCCGTGGGCTGCCCTGCCCCATGGCGAGCAACACGTGCCTCGAGAAGGCCGGAGGCTCTGCGAGCACGAGGTCCAGGAGGAAGCGCTGGTTCAACTGCACGGCCCGTCCCTGCAACGGCGCCGAGAGGCCGGCCTGGAGGAGCACCCCTACGTCCTCGGGGCCGAGGAGGCAGGACGGGTGGGCAAGCAGGCCCTCCGGCTCCCCGGCCAGGGGCTCGGTCGGCTCGCCGGGCAGCGGCTGGCGCCGCACGGTCGCTCCGAGGAACAGCCCGATGGCCGAGGCCTGTGGGGCATACCCCAAACCCCCGGCGCTTTCCGCGATCATGCGGGTTCGCCGCTTGAGCGCATGCACGAAGCGCAGACGGGCTTCGTCCGCCGGTTCCACGTTGGTGGGCAGGCGTTGGACAATCCAACTCATCTGCTCATACGTCAGGTATGGAGATACACGGCTGAGCCGCGCCAGGAATCCCTCCGGGGGAGGATCCGGACTCGAGAGGACGGCGTAGACCTCTGCGGGTCGGGGAAGACCCGACAGGGTCCGCACCCAGCGTGGACTTTCGGCGAGCGGGAGGATCTCGCGCGACGTGCAGGGCGCCACGGGCTCGGTCGGGGCGAGCAGCAACGCCAGGATCCGGAGGACCCCGTCGAGATCCCAGGTCCGGTCGTGCAAGGGCAGGACCTCCTCGAGGATCTGCCGGGTGGCCGGGACGTCGAGGCCGTCCCCGGCGGTCACCCGCTGGATGGGCCCCAGCCACCGATCCCAGAGGTCCGGGCTGCCCGTGAGGATCCGCGAGATCACCCGTGCCAGGGTGAGGCTGGGCAGAAGATCTCCGGCCTGCCGGATGCCCTCGGCCCGGAGCGCGGCGCGCACGCGACGGGCCAGGGCATGCGCCTGCTCGAGGTACCCGGCAAGTTCGCCGCCGAACGCACGGGCTGCCGCGAGGGGGTGGTCCAGGGCTTCGTCGTGGTCGAGGAGTTCGATCCAGCGCTGCAACTCCTGGTCGGGGTGGAGGAGCGCATTGAGCGTCCGGGCGTCGTGGATCCCGCTGGGTCGGCCCGAGATCGCGATGCCACCGGCGGGGCTGATGGCCAGGGTGAAGGCGCCGGTCCAGAGGTCCTCGGGAAGGAGGTCCGCGGTCCCACCGGGCCCGTTCAGGACTGCGCTGGCGCCGTGCAGGTCCCAACTCGCCTCGAACCGGGAGCGGCCCAGGCCCGAGGTATCGATCGTGGCCTCGACCACCCGTGCATCGACGCGGGCGCCGCCGGGCAGGTGGAGACGGCGGTTCCCAAGCCGTGCGTCGGCCCGGTCCACGTCGAGACCGAGCGAGGTGCCATCGAAATCCACCTCGACGAGATCCTCCCCTGTGGGGCGGGTGCAGGCTCGGGCGGTGAACGCGGCCCGACCCGTGAGGTCCACCTCCAGGTCCCCGGCCGGCAGGTCCAGCTCCGGAAACGCCTCCACCGTTCGCCGTACCGCGACGTCGAGCCCCGTCTCGCCCCGGACCTCGAGGCAGGCGGCATCCGGATCCTCCAGGTGGACCTGGGCCTGGACCCACCCTGCGATCCGGCGGGCGTCGATCCCGAGCCTCCCCGCATCCACGCGGCTGCCCTCTCCCACGGCCACCTTGGCGCGGAGGCCGAGATCGAGCGCCTCGGTTCGGCCCGACCCGATCCCTGGGGCGATCTCGACACGGAGCCTGCTCAAGACGCCCATCTCGGACAAGGAGAGCGCCAGGTGGCCGCCGCCGTGCAGCAGGGGATGCTTCCAGGCCAGGGTGAGGTCCAGGGCGCCCAGGTTCGATTCGGGCAGCACCTGGGCCTCGAGGCAGAGCCGCGCCCGATGCTCGGGCCAGGTGCCCCGGGCGAGGCGGGCCGCGGCGATCGCGGCGAAGCTGCGATCGGGGTCGGAAGCGTCGTCCGGCCAGACTTCGCACCTGCCCTGGATCGCCAGGTGGCCGCCGGCGAGTTCGAGGCGAGTCTCCCGTACACGGAGCCGCAAACGATCCGGAGAGCTGTGGGCCTCGAAGCGCGTCTGCAACGCCACGGATCCGAGGCCGGCGGCCTCCGCCCAGAGTTCGGTGCCATCGGGCAGCACGCTCTGAATCGTCAAGGCCGGGAGGTCCGCCCGGGCCTCCACCTGCCCGGACAAGCCGTCCAGCACGTCCCCGAGAGCCTCGAGGACGCCCTCGACCGGTACGCGGTTCCGTCGAAGCGTGGCGGTGGCCAGAGGATCGGCGGACAGGAGCCGGCGCAGGCTGGCATGCGGTTCCGGAAGGAGCCACGTGGGCAGCCGGACCTCCCGGAAGGGGACGGGAGCGTGTCCCAGCAGCTCGAGGATCCCGCCGAAGCGCATTTCGAGGGCCCAGGTGCCCCCATGGAGTACGGGCTGGGCATGGATCCGGGTCAGCAGCACGCGGGCAGCCGGACGCAGACCCTCCACGAGGTGCCTGCCCAGTCTCCGGATCCGGGCCCGGCCCGTACCGCCCGTTGGCAGGAGTCGCTCCAGGGGGGGGGCCCGGGCCCCGATCTCCTGGCGCACCCGGCCCGCCGGCACCACCCGGTTCACCCGGCCGAGGAGATCCCTGAGGGCGCGATCCTCGAAGAGGGTTCGGAGCCGGACGAGCGTGGGCAGGATGTGGGGGAGCGCGAGCGGTGGATCGAAGGAGACCTCGGCCGCGGTCACCGCACACTCCGCACGGCCGTCTCCCGCGTTTCGACGATCCGTGCGAACCCGGCCCCGGGCGCGGCAGCCGCCCGGCACCTCCAGGGGAAACGACGCGCCCGCGACCTGCGCCACCTGCACGGTTCCGGGACGCAGATCCGCCTCGAAACGGACGTCGAGACGCTCCAGGGCGTCCAGGTCCACCTCGTGCGGATCGAGCGTGAACGTCCCTGCGGGCAGCAGGGGCGAGAATGCGTGCGTTCCCGGCCCCTCGGAGGCAAACCGAAGGGTGATCCTCGGGTTGCCGCCTTGTGCATCCATGCGCCTGCCTCCGGCCGCTCGAGGACGGTTCCACCGATCCCTGGAGGGCTATCCGAAGCCGGCCCGCCCTGCCGTGCGGTCGTTGTCCGGGTGGCATACCTGACCGTCGGAGGCCCCGATGCAGTCCCTCAAGCGCCTGAACGCCGACGACGAGGTCGCCTGGTACGCGGTGGAAGGGGACCACCAGGGTGCCGTGGAGCGGTTCCTGGTCACCACCCGACCGAGCCGCGCGATCTGCAACCGGCCCGAGATCCTCGGCATGGACTTCAACCTCCACCTCCAGGAAGCCATCCGGCTCGCCCTCGGCCGGGCGCCCTTCCGCCCCCTGCTCGCGGGTACGCCCGAGGACCGCCTGTGTGTCGTCCACTTCCTGCGGGGTGGGCTCAACTTCGAGCTGAGGCGCGCATTGTGGGAAGCCTTCGGCTTCAACCGGCACGCGTCGGCCTTCATGAGCAGCCAGCGGTACCGGGAGGACGGGCGCTGGCAGGTCCGGGAGGACCTCTACCGGAAGCTCCAGATTCCTAAAGACGCCGTGCTCGTCATGGGGGACGTGGTCGCCACCGGCGCCACCTTGGAGAACGGACTCCAGGTGGTGGTGGACCACCTCTCGGCGAGCGGCTCCTCGATTCGGGCACTGGTGTGCTTCACCATCGGTTGCCACAAGGCCGAGAAGGTCCTGGAGGTCATCGACGCGCGCATGCGCCGGGCGTTCCCCTCGTACGAGCGGACCGTGCTGACCTACCTGGAGGGCAAGTTCCGCCTCGTGGACAGCCGGACACCGTTGAGGATCGCGCTTCCGGGCACCGACCTGGTGCGCTGGCAGGCGCTGTTGGCCCCGGAGTTCGAGCGATCCCAGTACGAGGCGCCCCCGTGGCCGCTCGAGCGCTGCGCCGTCTACGACGCTGGATCCCGTGCGTTCGACATTCCGGCCTACACCGCCGACGTCGTGCGGTACTGGGAGGAGATGGCGCGCCTGGCCCGAGGGGGCTGGACCCTCGCCGAGGCCCTCCTGGAGCGCTGGCCCGATGGCGCTCCCGCCGATCCGGCGGCCTTCCGGGAGGACCGCAGAGCGCGCTGGCCCGGGGTCCCTCTCGACATCATCGAGGAGATCCTCGCCCGAAACCTGGCCTTCTGGCGAAAGGACCGTTCAGCCCTCACCTCCGATGCCCTGCTCGCCGTCTGCCAGGAACGTCTCTCGACCCTGCGCACCGCCGGGGGGCTGGTTTGACCCCATCCCTCGTCCACCACCTTCGCGTCACCCCCGAGGACGTCCTGGGGAACCAGGACCGGGGCCGCGTGTTCCTGATTCCCGGATCCCCGGCCCGGGCCCGCCGCATCGCCGATCGGCTGGAGGACCTCCGGACCTGTCCCAGTCCCCGCCTCCACGACGTCCACCTCGGCGTCTGGCGGGACGGGGCCCGCACCGTGGACGTGGGGACCGTGTCCACGGGCATGGGGTGTCCCAGTCTCGGCATCATCGTCACCGAACTGATCCAGGTCGGGGTACGGCGCTTCCTCCGGGTCGGATCCGCCGGTTCCCTCCAAGGCGATCGGGTGCCGCCGGGCAGCCTCGTGATCGCCACCGCGGCCGTGCGGGACGAGGGCACGAGCGACGCCTGCCTGCCACGGGAGGTCCCGGCCGTGGCGCATCCCGACTGGGTGGAGGCGCTCGTCGCCACGGCCCGCGAGCAAGGACTCGCGGAGCGGACCTTCGCCGGCCTGGTCCACTCCAAGGACTCCTTCTTCGGACGGGAGATGGGGCACGGTCCCCTCGGGGACGTTCACCGGCGCTACATGGCCGCCCTCGCGGCGGCCGGGGTGCTGGCCACCGAGATGGAGGCGAGCCACCTCTTCGTGCTGGCGGCCATCCACGGGCCCGACGTCCGCCCGGTGGGCACGCCCTCGTGTGCTCCGGACGTGGTCCAGGCGGGTGCCCTGCTCGCGGTGATCGGCGACGAGGTCGGATTCGTCCCGGACGCCCACGCGGCCCGGGCCGAGGAGGATGCGGTGAGCGTCGCGCTGGAGGCCGCCTGGCGCCTCCTGGCCCGCGAGGAGGGGCGGACTCCGTAGAGGGGGCCCCGCGTTCAGCGTGCGGCCACCGCGTACAGGGTCACGGGCCCCCACGACGCGACGGGCGCGAGTACACCCGCCTTCTGGACGGCCTCGAAGCGCGCCCGCAGGCGATCCGTCCGGCCCGGCTCCAGGTCGGCGTTGGTCCCAACGAGGAAGAAGCGGTGGTTGACCAGGACGTGCGTGAACCCTCCTGCGGCCAGGTGCGCCGCCACCTTGGCGGGTCCACCCGCCTCGTCGAGCAGGTGCTCGAACCGCCAGGCCTCGAAGATGCAGTCCAGGCGGTACGGACGCGGGAAGGTGTAGGTCATGGCGCGCATCCAGACGAGCCACACGCGGCCGCCTTCCGGAACGTACCGGGGGATGTCGCGGTCCACGGGCCAGTTCTCCGGGAGCAGCACCTCCAGGACCGCGTCGCGGCTCATCCGGCCGGCGAGGTACGCACCGGTGTGCTGCCGCTGCCAGAGCCCGGCGACCGGCCCCGCGGTCCACGCCGCCTGGCCGGCGAGCAGGACCACGAGGATGGCCGTTCGCAGGCGGGGGCCTGGCGCCACGCTGTCGGTCGCGAGCGCCGTGAGCGCACAGGCCGCAGGCGCTGCCGGCAGCCAGAAGCGGGCCTGCTGGGTGGCGCATGCCCAGAGGACGCTCCAGGTGACCAC
>JAFGLY010000037.1 GCA_016927815.1 Deltaproteobacteria bacterium
CGGATTCCACGCCCAGGAGGACCGCCTCGTGGTGGTCCCTCTCACGGATCTCCTGGCGGAGCGGCGGTCGGTGCCGGGTGGACGTCGACACCGCGCCTTCCACAGAGCACAGGCGGTGGGCGTGGGCACGCTCCGGGAGGGGGACCTCGTGGTCCACGCCTTCCACGGCATCGGTCGGTTCCAGCGCATGGCCCGGATCCAGCTCGCCGGCGTGGAGACGGACCTCGTCCAGCTCGCCTACCGGGACAACGACCGCCTGTACGTCCCGGTCCACAAGATCGGGCTCCTGTCCCGGTACCGGGCCGCGTCCGACGCCCCGGCCCCGCGGCTCGACCGCCTCGGAGGCCAGACCTGGCAGGCCCGCAAGCGGCGCGTCAAGGACGCGATGCTGGCCACGGCGCACGACCTGCTCGCGCTCTATGCCCGACGCAGCGTGGCCACCTGCGAGCCGCTGCCCCCGCCGGGGGATCTCTCCCGCCGGTTCGCCGCCACGTTCCCGTACGACGAGACCCCGGACCAGGCCGCCGCCATCGAGGACGTGGACCGCGATCTTGCGGGCACGTCGCCCATGGACCGCCTGGTGGTGGGCGACGTGGGATTCGGCAAGACGGAGGTGGCCATGCGGGCCGCGGCCCGGGTGGTGGAGGCGGGCCGGCAGGTGGCGGTGCTCTGCCCCACCACGGTGCTCGCCTACCAGCACCACCAGACCTTCACCGAGCGCTTCGGCGGTTTCCCCGTGAAGATCGCGATGCTCTCCCGCTTCTCCGGGCACGCGGACACCCGGGACACGCTCGCCGGGCTGGCAGCGGGGGAGGTGCAGATCGTGGTGGGAACCACGCGCCTGCTCGGCCGCTCGGTGCGCTTCCGGGACCTGGGCCTGTTGGTCATCGACGAGGAGCACCGGTTCGGCGTGCGCCAGAAGGAGCGGCTGAAGAAGCTCCGCACCGAGGTCCACGTGCTGGCGCTCTCGGCCACGCCCATCCCGCGATCCCTGTCCATGGCGCTCTCTGGGGTGCGGGCGTTCTCGACCATCGCCACGCCGCCCGAGGACCGCCTCGCGATCCGCACCCGCATCGCCCGCTTCCACCCGGACCGGGTGCGCGAGGAGATCCTGCGCGAGATGGCCCGCGGCGGACAGGTCTTCTTGGTGCACGATCGGATCCGGTCGCTCCCCGCGCTCGCACGTCTGCTCGCCCGGATCGTGCCCGAGGCGCGGGTGGAGACCACCCACGGGGCCATGGCCGACGACGAACTGGAGGCCGCCCTGGTCCGTTTCATCCGACGGAAGGCGGACGTGCTGCTCACCACTTCCATCATCGAGAGCGGCATGGACCTGCCCAACGTGAACTGCATGCTCGTGAACCGGGCGGACCGGTTCGGGTTGGCCCAGCTCTACCAGCTCCGGGGCCGGGTGGGACGGTCCTGGCGCCGGGCCACCTGCGTGCTCCTGGTCCCGTCCGACACCGCGCTGTCCCGCAAGGCCACCCGGCGGCTCCGGGTGCTCCTGGAGCACACGGATCTCGGGGCCGGGTTCCAGGTGGCCACCGCGGACCTGGAGCACCGGGGTGCAGGCGAGATCCTCGGCGAGAACCAGCACGGCCACCTGGACGCGGTGGGGTTCGACACCTACGTGGACCTCCTGGAGGAGGCCCTGGCCGAGGCCCAGGGGGAAGCCAGGCGGCGCCGGCTGGAACCCGAGGTGGAGGTGCCGGTGCCCGCGTTCCTGCCCGAGTCGCTGGTCGAGGGCGTGGAGGAGCGGCTGGGCTGGTACGGTCGACTGGCCGCGGCGGACACGCCCGAGGAGGTACGCTCGCTGCTCGACGCGCTGGAGGAGCAGACCGGCGACCTCCCCCAGGAGGCGGTCCACCTCGGGTGGCTGCTCCAGACGCGCCTGCGCTGTCGGGACCTCGGGATCGCGCGCTTGAGCTGGCTCCGGGTGCGGGTGGAGGCGGTCCTGGCCGAGGAGAGCCCCGTGCGCCGCGAGCGGCTCGCCGCCCTGGCCGATCGGTGGCCGAACCGGTTCGCGGTGACCTCCGAGGGGCATCTCCACGTGCGCTTCACGCCGGAGGAGGCCGAAGCCCCGTTCCGGTTCCTGCACTGGCTCCTCCGGCTCGTGGAGGAGGAGGCCGTGGACCGCCCCGCGACCCCGCCTACGCCTTCGCCACGGCGTCGGTCCAGGCGCGGCGGCGGCGGGTGACCTCCTCGGCCGGCAGGGAGGGCAGGAAGCGCCGATCCTCGGTCCAGGCGGCCGCGACCTCGTCCGGGGACGCCCACACGCCCACGGCCAGGCCGGCCAGGCAGGCGGCGCCGAGCGCGGTGGTGTCGAGCACCGTGGGCCGGACGCAGGGCACACCCAGGAGGTCGGCCTGCAGGCCCAGGAGGAGGTCGTTTCGGGCGGCCCCGCCGTCCACGCGCAGCTCCTTGAGCGGCGCGCCAAGGTCGGCGGCCATGGCCTGGAGGATGTCCACGAGTTGCCAGGCCACGCCTTCGAGCACGGCCCGGGCCACGTGGGCGCGGGTGGTGCCCCGCGTGAGGCCCGCGAGCAGGCCTCGGGCCTCGGGCCGCCAGTGGGGAGCGCCCAGGCCCGTCAGCGCGGGCACGAAGACCACGCCGCCCGTGTCGGGCACGCTGGCCGCGAGGGGCTCGATCTCGGCTGCGGAGGCGAAGAACCCGAGGCCGTCCCGTAGCCACTGGACCGCCGCGCCTGCGACGAAGGCGCTGCCCTCGAGGGCGTACCGGGGCCCTGGCCCGAGATCCCAGGCCACGGTGGTGAGCATGCCGTGCTGGGATGGGATCGGCGTGTCTCCGGTCTGGAGGAGCACGAAGGCGCCCGTGCCGTAGGTGCACTTGGCCATGCCCGGCTCGAAGCAGGCCTGCCCGAAGAGTGCGGACTGCTGGTCGCCGGCCATGCCCGCCACGGGGATCCCGTCGGGCAGGAACCCCACGTCGCGGGTGAGGCCGTACACCTCGGAGGAGCGGCCCACGCGGGGCAGGCACGCGGGCGGCACGCCGAGGAGATCGCACATCTCTGCGCTCCATGCCATGTCGTGGAGGTCGAACAGGAGCGTGCGGGACGCGTTCGACGGATCGGTCACGTGGGCGCCGCACAGGCGGAAGGCCAGGAACGTGTCGATCGTGCCGAAGCAGAGGTCGCCCCTGGCGGCGCGATCCCGGGAGCCGGGCACGTGGTCCAGGATCCAGGCCGCCTTGGTGCCCGAGAAGTAGGGATCGAGCACGAGGCCGGTCCGCTCCCGGACGAACCCCTCCCGGCCGGCCTCCCGGAGCGCACGGCACAAGGGCGCCGTGCGGCGATCCTGCCACACGAGGGCTCGATGAATCGGGACCCGGGTCCGCCGGTCCCAGAAGAGCGTGGTCTCGCGCTGGTTGGTGATGCCGATGCCACGGATCGAGCGGACGTCGACGCCGCTCTCCGCGAGCACGCCCTCCACCGCACGCCCCACGCTCGACCAGATGTCCTCCGGGTCGTGCTCGACCCAGCCGGGCTCGGGGAAGTGGTTGGGGAACTCCACGTTGCAGGAGGCGATCACGTGGAGGCCCGGATCGAGCAGCAGGGCCGTGGAGCCGGTGGTTCCCTGGTCCACGGCGAGGAGCGTTTCGAGAGGCATGAAGACTCCGGGGCAGGGGACAGGATTGTCCCGGGCAGGCCAACAGTCTGTCAACACCGGGCCGGGTCACCCCCCGGCTCGGTTGAAGATCCGGCCGGCTCGATGTACCTTGCCAAGCGGATGGACCGCACCGGGTCCTCCGGGAGGCGCCCATGTCGTCCAGGTTCCCCTGTATCGCTCTCGCAGCGACCGCGGCGCTGGCCGTCGGCTGCGGCGAGCCGACGTACCACTTCGCCGGGTACACCATGTACGACCGGTTGCCGCTCGACGGAGTGGAGCGCAACTGGACCTACGCCTCCGTCTCGGACGAGGTCGACTGGCTGCTGTACGTGGAGAAGACCGGCTCCGTGTCGAGGGACGGCCGGGAGGTCGTCACGCTGGAGCACTCTGCCCTGGACACCAAGGACACCCTCACGGTCCTGGCCCAGGTGGACTGGTCGTCCGACTCCTCGGAC
>JAFGLY010000179.1 GCA_016927815.1 Deltaproteobacteria bacterium
GGAGCCCCTCTTGGCGCCCGCACCTCCGGAGCCCCTCTTGGCGCCCGCACCTCCGGAGCCCCTCTTGGCGCCCGCACCTCCGGAGCCGGACACCGCACCGGCCGCACCGAGAGACGTCCCGCCCGGCCAGGGCCTCGCGGACCCGGAGGAGGCTGCTCCGCCGAAGCCCTCTCGCATGGGCACGCCCGAGGTTGTGGCCCTCGTCCTGGCTGCCCTGGTGTCCGTCGCCCTGCTGGCCACCTTCCTTCGTGCCTGCCTCTCCGGCTGACGGGCTCCCCCGCCGCCGGCACGGAGGCGCACGCCCCCGGAGAGTCGCGATGCCCTCTACCCGCGTCACCCTCACGTTCGGCACCGGCGCGATCGATCTCGACGTGCCCGCTGGCTTCCTCGCCGGCGAGCCGGTGCGACCTCGATCCATGCCCGCGCTGCCCCCCGAGGGCATTCGGAAACGCCTGCGGGAGGCGCTCGCTCGGCCCCGGGGGCGCCCCCGCCTCCGGGAGATGGTGTCCGGACGCACCGTGGCCGTCCTCGTCTCGGACGAGTTCCGAGCCGGCCTGCACGAGCACATCATCGAGGTCCTCTGCGAGGAACTGCGTGCGGGCGCCCCTTCGGCCGTGACCTTGATCTGCGCGACGGGTACGCACGAACCTCAAGTCTACGCCACCCATGTCCGCGCATGGGTCGCCCGCCACGCCCAGGGCCTGCCCTACCGGTTCCTGGCGCACTCCTGCGACGACCCGGCCCTCGTCCCGATCGGATCGAGCGCGCTGGGTACGCCGGTGGCCCTGGAGCCGGCATGGCTGGCGGCCGACGTGCGTGTCTACGGCCACGAGTCCAAGCACCACTACATGAACGGCTACTCCCTGTTGGACAAGCAGGTGATCCCGGGGGTCTCCGCCCGGCGCACCGTCGAGGTCAACCACAAGCGGTCGCTCTCGGTCGACTCGGGCCCGGGCCGCAGCCCCTGGCACTCCGAGCCCGGGCGACAGGTCAACCCGTTCGCGGAGGATGCCCGGGACATCCGCGCGATGGCCGAGCGGACCCGCCTCCTGGCGGACGGGCGCCGGGTCGCTTGCGAGCCGTGCACCTTCGCGCTCGACATGATCTCGGACAAGGGGTCCCTCTACTGGGCGGGCAGCGGAGACCCCGACGCCCTGTGCCGTCGTGCCGTCGAGCAGGCCGACGCGCAGGCCCAGTTTCGGGTCACCCCCACCCGCTACGTCGCCCTCTCGCCGGGGGGTCCCCCGGCGTGCGATGCCCTCTACGGCGTCCAGAACTGCTTCGACATGGCCATGAAGGGCGCCGTGCTCCGGGGAGGCGAGGTGCTGATCGTGGCTCCCTGCGACGGCCGGCCGGACCTGCCCCCGGACGTGCGGGGCATCGCCACGAGCGCCGCCTCCAAGGCCTTGTTCTGGGACACCCTCGTAGCCCTCCGCCATCGCCCGCTCGACGAGGCCCTGGCCTGGATCGATACCCACTTCGAACTCTACCTCTGGAAGACCGCTCGCGTGCTCCGGAACTTCGGCGAGGATCGCCTCCGCCTGTACCTTCACTGCCACCTGCCCCCGGAGCGGCTCGAGGAGGGCGGCTTCATCCCCTGCCCCGACCCCCAGGCCTGGATCGACGAGCGTGCCCGTCGTGGCGATGGCCTCTTGAGGGTGATCGACAACGGCAACAAGCTGTTCTTGCAGTCCGCCCCGCTTCCGGCGAACGAGGGGTGAGACTCATTCAAAAGAGCCCTTCATAGAAGATTTCGTGGTCATCTTCGAGGTGGTGGGCTTCGGCGTTTCGGGATACAGGCGCCTCTCCACCGGAGCGCCTCATGCCGTCCGATCCCACGCACCTTCTCGGACCGCACCGCTACGTCGTCGTGGAAGGGCCGATCGGCGTGGGCAAGACGACCCTCGTCCATCGCATGGCCGAGCGGGTCCGGGCCCGCCTGGTTCTCGAATCCGTAGAAGAAAACCCCTTTCTGGCTCACTTCTACCAGGATCGCAGCACCTTCGCCTTCCAGACCGAGCTCTTCTTCCTCCTGTCCCGCTTCCGGCAGCAGCAGCAGGTCACACAGGAGAGCCTGTTCGCCGAAAACATCCTCTCGGACTACCTCTTCGAAAAGAACCTGATCTTCTCGGGCCTCACGCTCTCGGAAGCCGAGTGGAAGCTGTACCTCGACATCTACGAGGCCCTCGCCCCCCAGGTCGTCACCCCGGACCTCGTGGTGGTCCTGGACGCCTCCCTGCCTCTCCTGGTGGACCGGATCCATCGCCGCGGACGCAGCTTCGAGGCGAGCATGGACGAGGCGTACCTGGATGCCCTGGCCCGGCGCTACCGGCGAGCCTTCCAGGTGTACGACGCCGGCCCGGTGCTGCTCGTGGACACCACGCACCTGGACCTCTCCCGCGACGACGATGCCGTGGACCTCGTGATGCACGAGATCGCGCTGTCCACCTCCGGAACCCGCACCCTCTCCTGAACTCCCAGCCATCGGAGCACCCATGACCGCCCCCTGTGCCTCCTCCCGTGCCGCCATCGCGACGATCCTCCTCCTCGCCGGGCTCGCCGGTTCCGAGGCCGCTGCCGCCGACTACGTTCCGGACCCCAACGCGCCCCGGTCGAGCGTGCCCGATGCGTACAAGTGGAACCTCACCGAGCTGTACGCATCGGACGACGCCTGGAACGAAGCCTTCGAGGCCGTGGAGGCGGACATCCCCCGCCTCGAGGCCTGTCGGGGACACCTCGCGGACTCGGCCCAGACCCTCAAGAACTGCCTCACCGATACCTACGACGTCCTGAAGCGCCTGTACCAGCTCGACACCTACGCCGGGCGCGCATTCGACCAGGACCAGAGCGTGGAGGCCACCAAGGTCCGGGCGGGACGGGTCCAGATGCTTTTCCCCCGCTTCGCGGACCAGGTCTCCTTCCTGGAGCCCGAGATCCTCTCGATCGACAAGCCCCGGCTGGACGCCTTCCTCTCGGAGAGCGAGGGTGTTCGCGAGTTCTCCTACTACCTGGAAAACGTCCAGCGGATGAAGCCCTGGACGCTCTCCATGAAGGAGGAACGCATCCTGGCGCTGGCGGGCAACGTGGCCGACGCGCCCTACTATGCCCACGAGGCGTTGCTCAACGTGGACTACCGGTTCGATGAGATCACCGACGAGAGCGGGCAGAAGGTGCCCCTCACGGTCACCGGGTTCACCCGGCTGCGCGGGTCCACCGACCCGCAGGTGCGCTCGGATGCGTCCCGGGTCTTCTTCTCCGGGCTCATGACCCACCAGAACACCTGGGCCTCGTTCCTCGACGGCATCGTCAAGGGCCACACGTTCGTCCAGCAGGCCCGTGGCTACGATTCCTGCCTCCAGGCGGCGCTTACGCCCGACAACATCACGCCCGCCGTCTACACCAACCTCATCGATACCATCCACGCCAACCTGCCGCGTACGCTCCACCGGTACATGACGCTGCGGAAGAAGGTGCTCGGCCTCCCGGGTCCGGTCACCTTCGACAACCTCTACAACCCCATGGTGACCACCCAGGAGGAGCAGTACACCTACGCCGACGCCCAGGCGCTCATCCTCGACGCGCTCCAGCCGCTCGGGCCCGACTACCTGGCCGCAATCCGCGAAGGCCTCGACCCCTCCAACGGGTGGGTGGACGTTTACCCCAACGCCAAGAAGGACAGCGGGGCCTACATGTCCGGGAGCGCCTACGACGTGCACCCGTACGTGCTCATGAACTTCGACAACACGTTCGACGCCGTGTCCACGCTGGCCCACGAGTACGGCCATGCCATGCACTCCGTGTTCACCAACCGGAACCAGCCCTTCCACTACGCGGACTACTCCACGCTCGTTGCGGAGACGGCCAGCACGTCGAACGAGGCCATCCTCCTCACGTACATGCTCAACCGCACCCGGGATCCACACACCCGCCTGTGGCTGCTCAACCAGCGTCTCGAGGGCATCCGCCTCACGGTCTTCCGCCAGACCATGTTCGCGGAGTTCGAACTGCGCATCCACGAGCAGGCCGAGAAGGGGGAGCCGCTCACGGCCGAGTTCCTCAACGGCCTCTACGGAGACCTCGTCCGGGCGTACTACGGCCCCGACTACGCCATGGGTCCGGACGATGTCATCGAGTGGGCGTTCATCCCGCACTTCTTCTACAACTTCTACGTCTACACCTACGCTCTGGGCCTCACGAGCGGCATCTCCCTCGCCGAGCAGATCGGGCAGCGGGGCAAGGCCGGCCGGGCAGCGGTGGAGCGGTACAAGAAGCACCTGCTGTCTGCCGGCGGTTCCCAGCCTCCGCTGGTGATCCTGCGCAATGCCGGCGTGGACCTCGAAACCCCGGATCCCATCCTCGACATGCTCGATCTCTTCGAGCGCACCGTGGCCGAGTTCGACGCCGAGTGGACCCGGCTGCAGAAGAAGAAGTAGCACCTCGCCGGCTGCCCGCCGGCGTGCATCCGCTCTCCCGCCCATGGCGGGACAGGCGGCGGGACCGCCGTCAGATCTGGGTTTCGGGCCGGATGACGAGCCAGAGGTCGTGGTCCCCGAACTCGCCGTCCTCCTCCATGACCTTGATGGTCGCGTGGTAGAACTGGTCGTCCGCGATCGTGGGGGCCGAGGTGCGCGTCTCGACCGTGAAGGGGATGGTGTCGCCCTGCTCGAGGTTCGGGATGACCTTCATGGGGGACACCGAGGTCACCCAGTGCCGTTCGTCCTCCCCGATCTCCAGCCAGAGGTCGATGCTCGTGCGGCCGGCGAGATCCCAGATGGCATCGATGATCTGGTTGATGTCGGGCCAGTTCCAGGATCCGTACAGCACGGCGGGTTCATCGATCAACCCGTCGTCGTCCTCGTCGATGTAGGAGTCGGTGGCGACCGCGATGGCGGTGAGCTGGGTCTGCAGGGTGTGATCCGAGGTCTGGTACTCGTAGACGTTCACCCCGATCACGTGGGCCCTCGCCTCCACCACCGCCTCGGTGGCGGTCGTGAACGTGGCCGGGTCGAAGCGGCAGCCCTCGGGCACCGCGTGGCCCATGTCGCCATCCCGGATCACGTTGTCGCTCCCCAGGATGATCACCTTGCTGGATCCGTTCCGCCATCCCACACCCGCCCCCGTGCCGCTCCCGACGATGCTGGCGTCGTAGGAGCCCTCCACGCTGCCCTGGAACGCATCCGCTGAGTGGGCCATGAAGGGCTTGATGTCGGTGTCCGAGTCGAAGGACCCGTCGCTCTCCTGGTCCCATCCCAGGCCCGTGACCGTCTGGTAGAGCGCCTCGTAGCCGCTGCCGTAGGAGTCGCCTCCGTACTGCATGCTCGCGGTCTCGGCAGCCCGCTTGATGGCGGTTTCGTTGGTCGAGATCTGGTACCAGATCCGGAAGGGGTACCCGCCGGTGGCGGCCCAGCCGCTGGCGTAGTTGTAGTCGTCGTACAGCGCGAACCCCACGGCCACGTCGTCGAACCGGCCGAAGACCGCCTTCACGAGGGCATCGATGAAGTCGGGCAGCGTGGGGTGGTAGCAGGAGTACGAGTAGGCGGTGTCGAGCAGGACGAAGACGTCCACCTTGAACCGATCCACGGTGTAGACGCCGTCGGACTCCATGTGCTGACGCGGGCCCGTGGCGATGATGGTCCCGTGCGGAGCGTTCGCCACCTCGCGCGGGTTGGTTTCCGCGTAGACCTCCAGGCCGTCCGTGGCACCGTCGCCGTCGGTGTCCCGGTCCCGCGGATCGGTGCGCCTCGTGTACTCGTCCACGTTCGAGAGGCCGTCTCCATCGATGTCCTCGTCGATGTTGTCGTGGCTTCCGTCATGGTCGAAATCGCCGACCGGATCGCAGGCTCCCTCCACCTCCTCGGTGTCGCTCATGCCGTCGCCGTCGGAGTCGGTGTCGAGGTAGTCCGGGACCGTGTCTCCGTCCGTGTCGTAGGGGTGGGTGGCCAGGTTGGCGTCCCCCGCCTCGTCCACGTCCCGGATGCAGTCGCCGTCCGAGTCATCGTCCTGGTAGTTGCCGGTTCCGTCCGAGTCGGGGTCCTGGACCCCCTCCTCCGTGTCGAGAATGTGGTCCGCGTCGTCGTCGAGGTCGGCGTAGTCGCCGACGCCGTCCTGATCCCGGTCCTTCGGGGACGGGCAGGTCACGGCCTCCTCCGCGTCGAGCAGACCGTTGTTGTCGGAGTCGACGTCGAGGAAGTCCGGCAGCGAATCGCCGTCCGAGTTCACCGGAGCCGCATCCACCGCCACGTTTCCGCGTTCGACCTTGTCGAGGATGCAGTCGTTGTCGCTGTCGGTGTCGTGGTCGTTGGGGATCCCGTCGCCGTCGAAGTCCTCGTCGCCCTCGACCGCATTCAGGATGCCATCGCTGTCGTAGTCGTCGTCCAGTGGACCGTAGGTCCCCAGTTCGTCCGCGTGGGGATCGGTGTCCGAGGTCTTCGTGCAGGCAGGGACTCCGAGCATGGCGGTACACGGGAGGAGGAACCAGAACCTGGCGTTCATGGCGGCACCGTAGAGAAGAGGCGATCATATTATCCGCCGTTGAACGTGCCCTGTCAAGGAACGTCCAGACGAATGTTTCACGGACCCCGCCGGGTGAAATCCCCGAGGCGTGCCCTCCCCGGCCCTGTCGAGGTCGTGCGCGATCCGGGCCGCCCCGGGTTAGCGCCCTTCCGCTGGAGGTCCGATGCATCCGTTCCCTGACCTGGTACGGGAGGTGATGCCTCGCGGCCTCCCCCTCGCGATCACCCTGGCCGCCTTGGGGGTGCTCCTCCTTGGCATCGGTCTATGGATCGCCGCGGCCACAGGCCTCGTCCCCGGAGCCAGCAGCCGCGACCTGGCGCGCATCTCGGCCTTCACGATGCCCATGGCCGCCGCCGGCTTCCTGCTGGCCGGGCTGCAGGATCGACGCGATCCGGCACGGGTCGTCCTCCTCGGCCTGGCCTCCCTCCTGCTCGTCGTTTCGGGCGCGCTGGTCGGAGCCGCGCGGGCTTCGGGCGGCTGGGGGCTTGTCCTGGGCGGCGTGTGCTGGGGCCTCGCCCCAGCCGTGCTGGTGGCGGCCTTCGCACTGCCCGCCGTGCTCCGGATCCTGGGCAGGTCGACCGAAGGCACGCGGCCACCCGGCCGCAGCGGCTCCTAGTAGACGAACTTGAGGCCGGCCCGCACCGATCGGGGCGACTGCCGGTACATGGTCAACCCGAACATCGGGTTGTCGTTCTCGTAGTACGTGATCGGGGACTCGAGGTCCAGGACGTTGAACGCGTCCACCGACACCTCGACCGAGCGCTTGCCCCCGAGCCGGAACGAGTGGGCGGCGCGCAGGTCGAAGTAGTGGACCGCGGGCATGAACCGGCTGCCGCGTCCCTCCGGGAACCCGAAGTAGTCCCCGTAGAGCTCCACCATGCTGCGCCTCTGCCACGCGTGGCCCGAGTCGTACTCGTAGACCGCGCCCACCGTGGTGCCCCACGGGGCCGTGTAGGAGCCCGCGACCTTCACGACGTGGAACGAGTGGTACGGCAGGTAGCCGTAGTAGCCGGCATCGTCGTCCACGGTCCCCAGGCCCGAGAGGCCGTCGAGCAGCCAGCCGTAGCCGTAGTCGAAGTACATCTGCCGGACGTCCCGGTCGTTCACGTCGTCGAGGTAGACACCCACCTCGTTGCCGTTGGATCCGGTCTGCCCGCCCGAGGCGAGCTCGAACTGGCCGGGGGTGGTGCCCTTGGCCTCGGACAGCGTGTAGGACGCCAGCGCCTGCCAGACGCCGTCGTACTTCTTCTCCACGGTGAACTCGAGGGCGCGGTAGTCCCTCAGCTTGGACTCGGGGTTCGCGATGACCCAGACGTCGAGGTCGTAGTCCACGTCCTCGGGGATGTCGCGGGTCTGGGAGAGGATGGCCTTCACGCCCACCGCGAACAGCGGCAGGATCTCCCGCTCGATCCCCACCACGATCTTGTCCGTGTGGTAGGGCTTGAGCATGCCGTACTGGTTGCACGCCTCCCGCGCCAGGGCGCCCATGTCGGGGTCCTCGCCGTCCCAGTACTCGAGGCTCTGCTCGGTGCAGTAGACGAGCGGGTTGGTTTCCGGGTTCTGCTCCCAGATCATCACGTACTCACCCGTGGACGGGTCGTACTGGTACTCCTTGTAGACGTAGGCGGACCGCGTGTCGCCCCAGTCCGCGAACGTGTTGCCCGCGAGGTCGTAGTACCGGCCCGCATTGACCGAGACGAGGGTCTTGGAGTCCCCGGTGACGTCCCAGGCCGCGCCCAGGCGCGGAGCGGGCGCCCACTTGTCGTAGATGACGTCGCCCTCGTTCTGGTAGAGGCGCTCGTTCTCGATGCGGACGCCCAGGTTCAGCGTGAGGGGGCCGATCTGCCAGTCGTCCTGCAGGAATCCCACCGTGACCAGGCCCTTGTGACCGAGCGGTTCGCCGACGTTGCTGTACTCGGTGAATCCGTAGCAGTCGAGGTAGTCGCCACCGGCAGTGCAGGGGTAGCCCCCGGAGTCCAGGCGCCAGAACTGGTACCCGTCCCCCTCCCCCTCCGACCAGCTACCCGTGTAGACGATCTCCCGGGCGTCCTTGAGCATCCACTCCTCGATGCCCACCTTGAAGGTGTGGTCCCCGAGGACGTCCTCGACCACCTGGGTGAACTTGAGGCTGCCGCCCAGCCGGCTGCGGTCGTTGTAGTCGAAGCTGTCGTAGTTCCCGGTGATCGCGCCCGTGTCGAAGTCGATGACGGAGGGCACCTCCTCCTCGCCCGAGGCGGGCACCACGTCGATGGAGGAGTTCAGCGAGGAGAGCTTGAGCTCGAGGTTGCTGGACGCGCTCGGCCGCCACCGGAACGTGAGGATGTTGGTGAGGTCGCGGCTCTCGTAGAGGGCCTGGGCTTCGGGCGCGTACAGGCCGCTCGTCTCGTAGTTCTCGATGTTGTTGAAGGCGTACCCGACCTGGTACTGCGCGGTGATGTCGTCGTTGACGAACCACGTGAGCTTGCCCAGGCCCTGACCGTTGAACGAGGTGTACGGGTGATCCGGGTCCATTGCCTCGTACTCGATCTTCGATCGGCCCATGTCGATCGCGGCGAAGTACCAGAGGCGCTCCTTCATGATCGGCCCGCCCGCGGTGAGCGAGAGCTCGTGGTTCAGGAAGTCCCGCTTGTCTCGCTCGACCTCCATGCCCTCGGTGGTGTCCAGGATCATGTAGGTGCCCGGGGCAGCCGACAGGTGCCCGAAGTACGCCGCGGACCCGAAGTGCTCGTCCGCGCCGTCCTTGGTGACCACGTTCACCAGCATGCCGGTGGCCTCGCCGAACTCCGCCGGGAGGCCGTCGGTGTAGACCTGGATCTCCTGGATGGCGTCGAAGTTGACGTCGGACCCGAAGGTCTTGGTGGCCGGGTCGCGGGTGGAGATGCCGTCGATGAGGTAGTTGTTCCCGTATTGGCCCTCTCCGCGCACCGACGGGTTGCCGCCGGACGGACCGCCGCTCTGGGTGTCCACGCGACCATAGACGCCCGGCACCATGTTGGTGACGTCCTGGAACGACCGCCCGACCGGGAGGTTCTGGATGAGGTCCACCGAGAGTTCGGTGGAGGTGGCCGACCGGGTCGCGTCGATGACGGGCAGGGCCTCCTCGACCACGATCTCCTCGCCTGCCGTGTCCGCACGCTGGAGCGTGACGGGCACGAACGAGGACTGGTTCGTGCGGACGTGCACCTTGTACCGCATGGGCGCAAAGCCCTCGCGGGTGACCAGCAGTTCGTGGTTCCCGGGTGGCACCGAGAGGATCTGGAAGGTGCCGCTGTTGTTGGTCTTCGCGATCATCTGTCCGGCGACGTTGACGCCCTCGAGGACGATCCCGGCGCCGGCGACCGGCTGGCTGGCGTCGTCGAGGACCCGGCCGCGCACGGAGCCGAGCTCGGCCGCCTGCACAACCGAGGCGTAGCAGGCGATGGCGGGGAGGAGGAGCAGGAAGTCGTGTCTCATCGGGCACCTCCGTAGGTGAGCGTCGGGACGCCGGCGCAGGAATCCCCTTCGGCGGTGTCGGTGATGCCGGTGTCGACAGCGCCATAGGGAACGCTGATGTCGCAGGCCGGGTCGGGGTAGATCTGGGTCTTGCCGGACGCGTCGAAGATCCCCACGTACCAGGTGCCTGCCTCGCCGGGATTCGGGGCCGTGAAGCTGACCTGGGACGTGCCGCAGACGCTCGTGAGGTCCACGGGCTTGGACGGGCCGACCCGGACCTTGTGGGCCGAGGCGTCGATGCCGCAGCCGTAGAGGGTGATGGTGTCGCCCTCGGTCGCGGTGTCCGTGCTCAGGTACTCCTCGTACCCGGTGGCCGGGCAGGCCACGAAGTAGAAGGCGTCCACGACGGAGTCGGTCTCGCCGCCGCTGGTCACCTCGAGATCCGCGAACCCGGCCTCCTGGGTCGGGTTGGCGGGGACGCGGGCCCAGAAGGTGAACCCCACGTCGAGCTTCTGGGTCTCGGGATCGGGCAGTACGACGTTTTCGAGGGCGAGGCCGCCCACCTTGCCGGACACGTCGTCGTCGAAGCCGTGCCCGCTCACCTGGACATCGATGCAGCCGTCCACCCAGCCGTAGATGGGTGAGATGCTGACCGCCCTGAACCCGAGAGGATCGCAGGACAGTTGGAAGAGACAGAGGAGGGGGATGCCGATTCGCAGGATGCGCATGGCCAGATCTCCGGGGGTCCGGCCGATCGTGGCAAAGGCTCGGGAAGAAGGCAACCCCCCGGCGGATCATCACAAGGAAAACCCGCCTTCTCGGACGATTGTCTAGGATTCGTCAACCGATCGCGACCCGGGTGCGGATCGGGCGCGGCGACGGCGTGCGGCCACGAGTCCCGCAACCAGCAGGACCCAGGTGGCCCGGAGGTCGAGGGGCCCGGCGGCGCACCCGCAACAGCGGATCCAGCCCGGGTCGCGCTCCGGGTTCCACAGCAGTTGATGCATCGCCTCGTCGTAGAGCCGCGCGGGGTCGGCGGGTGGGGCCTGCCAGGCACCCGTGGGCAGATCCACGAACCGGCCGCAGGCCCCGGTCGAGCCCGGCCGGCCGCGCGAGTCGCCGCAGTCCGCGAGGCGACACACCCCGTCTGCCTCGAAGAGCGTGCAGGCGTTGTGGTGCACCCAGGATCCGGGCCGCGCGGCGAACGCCTCCATGGCGTCGTCGTCGGGCGTGAACGCGACCCGGATCTCCTGGCCGTCGCAGGCCGCGGCCAGGGCCTGCGTCTCGCTCCCGCCCTCGAGCGACACCCGGGCATCCTTGACCGAGAGCGCACAGGCATGGCGTTTCAGGGCCGCGAGCACCAGGGAGCGGGCCTCCTGCTCGGTGACCTCCCCGATCGGACCGCCGGTGTCGACCCCGGTGTCGGCGCCGGTGTCGGTGCCCGTGTCGGCGCCCGTGTCGGCGCCCGGGCCGAGGAGGCCGATATCGTCCGCGGCCGCGGCTAGGGCGGTCAGGAGGCCGAGGAGCACGATCGGCGCGAGCACCCGGAGGGCCGCCCGTCCGAACGTGGGACAGGCGGGCGTGGGGGAGGACACGGGGTCGGGGGAGAGCGAGGACGGCATCGGCAAGCGACCTCCGCCCCAGTGTACCACCTCCCGGCGATGGGGACGTCGTTCCGCTTCCCGCCGGGTGCGCGGGTGGCGGGCGAGCGCCCCCCCTCGGATGAGCCCGTCCGATTCGTACGGCGCAGGCATCGGACTCCCCGTTGCCCTCCTCGCCCCAGAACCCGTCCCAGGGTCAGGCGGGCGGAATCGCAGCGCCCAGGCCCGAAGACGTTGCGATTCGAGGCACCAGACCGGTCAGGAGGGCAGAATCGCAACGCCCAGGCCCGAAAACGTTGCGATTCGAGGCACCAGACC
>JAFGLY010000180.1 GCA_016927815.1 Deltaproteobacteria bacterium
ACGCCGTTGTCGGGCTCGCTTGCGAGCAGCGCAGCCCAGCGGCACCTCGTCAGCCTCGCGACGGGGTCCTGGTGAGAAATGCAGGCTCTGACGTCACACCTGGGCGACCGACGGCCCCCGGTCCCGGATCCGGCGCCAGGCCTCCGGGATCCGCTCCAGCACGTCGCTGGCTACGATCGGTGGAGGACCGGCGATCTCGGCCGCCCAGCCATGCAGGAACGCGGCGGCCGCCGCGGCGGCCGCCGGTGCCAGGCCTTGCGCCAGGAGCGCGCCGGCCAGACCCGACAGGACGTCTCCGGTGCCGCCCGTGGCCAGCGCGGGGCCTCCGGTGGGATTCACGCGCGGGACGGCTCCGCTGACCAGGGTGTAGCGACCCTTGAGCAGCGCCGGCGCGAGGGCCCCCAGGGAGCGGATCGCGCCCAGGCGGTCGGCCTGGATCGCCGCCGCAGTCGTGCCCAGCAGGCGGGCAGCCTCGCCGGGGTGGGGCGTGACGAGCCGCGGATGGCGCGAAGCGGCCCAGACCCCCGCCAGCGCGTTGCACCCGTCCGCGTCGAAGAGGGCAGGCACGGGCGCCTCCGCCCAGAGGCGACGGCAGAGGGCCACCGTCTCGGGGGCGAGGCCCAGGCCCGGGCCCACCACCAGTGCGTCGAAGCGCGCGGGATCGAGCTGGGAAGGGTCCTCCAGCATGACCTCGGGTCTCAGGCTCCCGAGCCGACTCCACGCCGCCCGGGGCAGGTGGAGCGTGACGAGGCCGGTACCGGCTCTGGCCGCGGTGTTCGCCGCGAGCACGGCAGCTCCGGTCTTCTCCGGACTGCCGGCCAGCAACGCCAGACGCCCCGCGTCGCCCTTGTGCGCGCCCGGCGCACGGACCGGGAGCCAGCCCGCCACGTCCGAGGCCTCCACGAGCTGCATCGTGACGCCGGGCTCTCCCACACCCTCCGGCCGGGTGGCGGGGGCAAGGGCCTCTCCCGCGGCCAGGCCGATGTCCGCGAGCACCAGCTCTCCGCACCAGTCGGGTCCGGGTTCCAGGAAGAACCCCGTCTTCAGGCGGCCGAACGTAACGGTGACCGTGGCTCGGACCGCGCTGGGGAAGGGGGTGCCCCGATCGGCATCGAGCCCCGTGGGGACGTCCAGAGACAGGACCGGTAGCCCGGAACCGTTCACCCGTTCCACGAGGTCCGCCACCTCCCCCCCGAGCGGTGCGGACAATCCCGTGCCCACCAGCGCGTCCACGATGCAGCCGACGCCCTCCAGGCTCCAGCCCTCCACGAAACGAACGCCCACACGCTCGCAGATCCCGCGGTTCAGGGTGGCTTCCGGCGACATGCGGCCAGAGAGGGCGCGGATGCGCACCGGCACCCCGGCGAGGTGGAGGTGGCGGGCCACGACGTAGCCGTCGCCGGCGTTGTTGCCCCGGCCGCAGAGAACCAGCACCCCGCGTCGGGCGGCTGCCCCGAGGCGATCGAGGAGCACGCCCGTGGCCAGGCGTCCGGCCTGCTCCATGAGGACGGGCCCGGGCACGCCCGCACCCCGGATGGCCAGGTCATCGAGCGCTCGGACCTGGGAGGCGCTGCAGATGGGAATCATCCTGCCTGCTCCAGGATGGCGAGGATGTCGCGCACGGCGCGTTCCAGGCCCACGAAGACGGCACGCGCCACGATGGAGTGGCCGATGTTGTACTCGACGACCGAGGGCACGGCCGCAACGAGATCCGGCAGGTTGTGGTGGTTGAGGCCGTGGCCGGCCGCCACCTCGAGGCCCAGGGATGCCGCGAGACGCGCGGCCTCGACCAGCCTCCGGATCTCGGCCGGCCCCCCCTGGACGGCGTACCGGTCGGTGTTGAGCTCGAGCATGTCCACGCCTTCCATGCGGCAGGCCTCGACCTGGCCCGGGACGGGATCCACGAAGAGGCTCACCCGCACCCCCGCCTCCCGCAGGGCGGCGGCGAAGTCCGCAACCACGGCCCGTTGACCGGCGACGTCCAAGCCGCCCTCCGTGGTGACCTCCCCCTCGCGCTCGGGCACGAGGGTCACCCGGTGGGGACGCACCCGCACGGCGATCTGGCGCATCTCGGACGTGGGGGCCATCTCCACGTTGAGGAGGGTCTGGACCGAGTCTCGGAGCCGTTCGAGATCGCGGTCCTGGACGTGGCGGCGATCGCCCCGGACGTGACAGGTGATCTGCGCGGCGCCGGCCAGTTCGGCGATGAGCGCCGCGGCGAGCGGATCCGGGTAGCAGGCCCGCCGCGCCTGCCGGAGCGTCGCGACGTGGTCCACGTTGAAGCCGAGTCTTCGAGTCATGGGTCGCTCCCGATCGCCTCCTCGAGGAACCGGGTGAAGGCCTGGGCAACGGCCTCCACCCGGGTGGCCCGTCGCCCCTCCACCAGGAGGCGGAGTACGGGCTCCGTGCCGGAGTACCGGAGGATCAGCCGCCCTCCCGGCCCCAGGGCCGCGAGGGCGCGGGTCCGGGCCTGGGCAAGGCCCGGGACCTCCTCGAGGGGAGGTCTATCCTGGACCCGCACCGCGCGCTGAGCCCGAGGGTACAGGGGGCAGCCCCTCATCCGTTCGTCCAGGTCGAACCCTGCGGCCAGCACGGACAGAGCGGTCAGGGCGCCGTCCGAGGTGGGCAGACCGTCGGCCAGGCATACGTGGCCCGAGGGCTCGGCGCCCACGGTGAGGGCTCGGGACATCCGCTCGGCCTCCACGTTTCGATCGCCGACAGGGGCGCGGAAGAGGGCAATCCCTCGCCGAGCCAGGGCCGACTCCACACCCGCGTTGGTCATGATCGTGCCCACCACCGCCGGAGGCTTCGCGAGGAGGAACAGGAGGGCATCCCCCTCGAGCACGCGCCCCGAGGCGGTCACGAGGGCGACACGGTCGCCGTCGCCGTCCAACGCGATCCCCACGTCGGCTCCGGTCTCGAGGACGTGGGCCGCGGCCAGCTTGGGGTGGAGGGCCCCCACGCCCACGTTGATGCGGGTGCCGTCTTCCTCGCAGGCCAACGGCTCCACCGTGGCGCCCAACCGGGCCAGCACCTCTGGCAGCGTGTGACAGGCCGCGCCGTGGGCGGCATCGGCCACCACACGGCGGCCCTCCAGCCAGCGGCCGTCCGGGATCCGGCCGAGGAGCGCGTCCAGGTAGGCGTCACGGGCCACCCTTGCGCGGTCCACGAGGGGCCGGTCCCCCCTCGGGGGGGAGCGCTCGGCCAGGTCGGAGGCCAGGGCGTCCTCCAGCGAGGACTGGGCCTCGTCGGAGAGCTTCCGCCCGTCGGGTCCGAGCACCTTCAGCCCGTTCTCGTCGGGCGGGTTGTGGCTGGCGGTCACCATCACCCCACATCGTCCCCAGCCCAGGGCCACCAGGACCGACAGACCCGGGGTGGGCAGGACACCCACGTCCACCCCCGAACCCCCGGCCTCGGCGACACCCCGCGCCACCCCGGCCACGAGCGCCGGTCCGCTCACCCGGGTGTCCCGAGCCACGACGATCGTCCCCAGGCGCGCACCCAGAATGCGCCCCAGCCGCGCCGCGGTGTCCGCCTCGATGGGAAACGTGCCCGCCCGGCCGCGGAGGCCGTCCGTCCCGAACGAGACGACTGGAGCCATGGGCACCTCGCGCCTACCGGGCTGGACGGACATCCAGCGTCTCGGGCCGGATCCGCTTGACCTGGACCTCCTCGCCATAGGGCTGGAAGACCCGCCATGTGGCTTCACCCCGCACGCCCGAGGCCCGGAGCGACTGGAGCGGGGCGCCCTCCTCCACCTCGACGAGCACCCAGACGTCCGAGGACTCCAGGCTCTCGATCCGGGCCGCCGGTCCCTCCAGCGAGACCGCCACCGTGGCGGGAGAGACCTCCCATCCGCGCGTGCCCATCGCGACCCGGACCCCTTGCAGTTCGACGCTGGCCCGGACCGGCTCCACGTCCACCCCGACCTGCACCGGTTCTCCTCCCACCCGGTGGACGTGCTTGGGGAGGTCGATGAGCGAAACCTCGCGGTCCACGTCGTTCTTGATGTCGCCGATGTCCACCACGGCCGTGGACACGGTGGACAGCCCCGCCAGCACGGTGCGGGGCCCTTCCAGTTCGACGGTGGAGGGACGGGCCGTGACGGCGACGAGCCGGAACCCGCTGGCCGGCTCTCCGGACGTCACCGGCGTGACCTTGAACTTCCGCTTCACCTTCTCGTCGAGCTCGATCTCCGCCGAGGTAGGGGAGAGGGACACGATGCGGACGTTCTCCGGCACCCCATCCACCTGGTGTTCGTCGAACTGGATCTTCTGTCGCCCCGAGCGGGCCCGGGAGAGGTCCATCGGCAGTCGCAAATCCGACCGACGGACGTTCTTGACGAAGGCCTGGGATCCGGAGACCGTGAGGGTCAGGTCCTGGGGGAGATCCTCGATGGGCGTCAGGTCGTCGGGCAGGATCCAGTCCACCTCCACGTGGCCGGTCTGCTCCACCACGCGCTCGCCCTGGACCCAGGCCCAGATGGCCAGCGCGAATACCGTGGAAAGTACCTTGAACCCGATGTCTGTCGTGAAGGCACGCTTGAGCCAGAGGCGCACGCCCGCCAGGTCCGGCATGCGCGACCGCGATCGTTCGGCCACGGCCTACTCCCCCACCCGCACGGGTTCTGCCCGAGCGGGTGGCTTCTTGGTGGCGAAGACCTCCTGGAGCCGCTGTCGGAGCTCGTTGATGTCGGCCATGGGCGCCAGCGTTCCGCCCATGGCGAGACTCACCATGCCTCGCTCCTCGCTGACGATGAGCACCAGGGCGTCGGTCTCCTCGGTGAGGCCCAACGCCGCCCGGTGCCGGGTCCCGAAGAACCGGCTGACGTCCTTGGACAACGAGAGCGGGAGGAACACCTTGGCCGCAGCGATCCGACCGTCCACCACGATGACCGCTCCGTCGTGCATGGGGCTCGTCGGGTGGAAGATGGAGAGCAGGAGCTCCTGCGAGGGAGTCGCATCGATCCGGAGTGCGCTCTCCACGTACTCCTCGAGGCTCGCGGCGCGCTGGATGGCGATGAGCGCGCCGATGCGGCGAGAGGCCAACGTGAAGCAGGCCTGGACCATCTCCTCGAGCATGGAGGTCTCGCTCGGGGTCGCGAACGGGCGGAACAGGCGGCCACCAGCACGCGCCAGCGCCCGCCGGATGTCCTGCTGGAAGAGGATCACCACGGCCAGGACGAGGTACACGAGGAACTTCTGGAGGAGCCAGTGCACGGTGAAGAGGTCGAACCTCACGGACACCGCGTACAGGAGGAGCACGCCCACGAGGCCCAGGAGACTCTGGAACGCTCGGGTTCCCTTGAGGAGCTTCAAGGTCTGGTAGATGATGAGGGCCAGGATGGCGATGTCCAGAACGTCGGTCCACTGGATGGTGGACAGCGTCCAGAGGATGGCCTCGAGGAAGTCCCCGATCACGCCGCACTCCCCTGGATCGCGGCGGCCAGATCCACCGCGCGGCGGGTTTCGCGGACATCGTGGACCCGGACCACCGCCGCACCGAGCCAGACGGCGAGCACCGCCGCAGCGATCGAGCCCTCCAGTCGATCGTGCGTGTCGGGCAGGTCCAGCACGCGCCCGATGAAGGACTTGCGCGAGGGGCCCACCACCACCGGGTACCCGGTGGCGGCCAGGGTGGGCAGGCCGCGGATCAGCGCCAGGCAGTGATCCGCGGTCTTCCCGAACCCGATGCCCGGGTCGACGAGGATGCGGTCCCGCACGACGCCGGCCGCGTGGGCGCGTGCGGCGCGGCCGAGCAGGAAGGCCCGCACCTCGCCGACCACGTCGTCGTAGCGGGGATCGTCCTGCATGTCCGCCGGCGTGCCGCGCATGTGCATGAGGACCACGCTCGCGCCGGCCTCGGCCACCACCGCGGCCATGTCGGGGTCACTCAGCGCGTCCACGTCGTTGATCACGGACGCTCCGGCGTCCAGCGCCCTGCGGGCCACCCAGGCACTCCCGGTGTCCACGGAGACCGTGAGCGCCGGGCGAAGGTGAACGAGGTCGCGGACCACGGGCAGGATGCGGTCCGCCTGGACCTCGGGCGGTACGGGAAGCGCACCGGGGCGCGTGGACGCACCCCCGACGTCCACCCAGTCGGCCCCTTCGTCCGCCATGCCCAGAGCGCGGTCCACCGCCCGCGCGGCGTCCAGGTATCGGCCTCCGTCGTGGAAGGAGTCCGGCGTGACGTTGAGGATGCCCATCACGAGGGGACGGCGCATGGGAGCCCGGGGGAGGAGGATCGGTAACCCGGCAGGTGCGGCCTCGTACGCTGTCGCCTCGAGCGCTACTTCTTGAGCGCTCGAGCCTCCTTGGCGGCCTCGCTCTTCGGGTAGAGCCGGACCACGTCCTCGTAGAACAGGAGGGCGTTCTCCTTCTGGCCCAGGGCGGCGAAGCACTGCCCCTGGCGAAGCATGGAACGGGGTGCCCACCCGGAATCCGCCCAGCCGTCCAGCACCACCTGGAAGGCCAGGATGGCATTCTGGTACTGCTCCTCCTGGTACCAGGTCTCGGCGAGCCGGTAGTAGCCCTCGTCGATCTTCGGGTGAGAGGGGTTCAGGTCCACGAACCTCTGGTAGACGGCCCGTGCCGCCTTCCACCGCTGGGCGGCCGCGTGCTCCTCTCCGAGCGCCAGGAGGGCCTCTGGGGTGGCGTCGGCGGGCGGCCCCTCGTCGGCGGCTCCGGTCGGATCTGCCCCCGGCGCATCGGCCTCGGCACTCGCGGCCGGTTCGGGCACGTCCTCCGAGCCCGTCCCCGCGGTCGGCGGCCCTGCCACCGTGGCGGGCGGCTTCAAGCCCAGCGCCGCCTCGAGGGCCTGGAGCCGGGTATCGACGTAGCCGAAGCGGTACTCGGCGTCCTCGAGAAAACGGCCCGAACGATCCGACGACTGGGCGCTGTCGTGCTGGAGCACCTCGAGATCCCCACGCAGGCGGGCCACCTCGTTGCGGAGCTGGTCCACGGTCTCCATCCGGTAGATCTCCTCCTGGCCACGGGCGCGGGTCACGTCCTCGAGTTGCTGGACGCGGACCGCCACGTCCTCGAGGGCCTTGTCGAGCCGTGCGGTCCGGGTGGCCTGGATGGCCATCTCGCGGTGCCAGGCCTCGGAGGCCGATCGCCCGGTGCGGTCGAGAACGCACCCGGTGCTGCCGAGCAGGGCGGGGAGGAGGAGAAAAGATGGAATGAGGCGCATCAGTGCTCCAGCTGGATCTCGGCGCGGCGGTTGCGGCTCCAGGCGTCCTCGTCGTTGCCCGTCTCGAGGGGACGCTCCTCTCCGAACGAGAGGGTCTCGATCCGCGAGGGAGCCACGCCCAGCCCCACGATCGCCCTGCGGACGGCATGGGCCCGACGCTCGCCCAGTGCGAGGTTGTACTCGGTGGTGCCGCGCTCGTCGCAGTGCCCCTCCACCCGGATGGCCCCTCGGGCCTGCTGGAGGCACGACGCCCGTTCCGAGAGGATGGACAACCCATCGGCCCGGACCTCGGAGGCATCGAAGTCGAACCAGACGGTGAACGACCGGCAGGCCTCGCTGGCGTCGGACTCCAAGACGGTGAGGCCGCGCCACAGGACGGCCCTTCCGCCGTCGGGGTTGACCACCTCCACGTCGTAGACGCCCGCTTCGAGGGCCGGCACCGTGACCCGGAGCGTGTTCTCGTCTCGCCACGCCACGCCGTCCGCCTCCCGTTCCTGGAGCCGGACCCCCGCGCCATCCTGGAACGCCGAGCCGAAGACCGTGACCTCGAACGACGTGGCCTGAGGCCCCGCCGCCGGCTCGAGCGAGAATACCTGGAGCTGCACCTCCGGCGCAGTGGCGCCAGAAGGAACCGTCGCCTGTGGCTCCTCTGGGGTCGGCGTGCACCTGGAGCCCGCGAGGAGCGGGACGGCCAGGATCACCGGGGCCAGGGAGGCGCGGAACGGGCGCATGGAGGGTCCGGGGAGGAGGGGCAGGCCGCAGGCAGCGGCACGACCCCCGGAGGCCGGGGGTGTGTCGTGCGGGCAAAAGGTAAGGAAGTGGCCTTGTCCTGTCAACAGCGGGCACCTCTGCCGTTGCTGAGCTCCCGGGAGCCCGGGATCGAGCCGGCACGCCGGACCGCCGAGATCCAGAGCGAGAACGTAGCTCCCCCTCACCCGGCGCCGGTCGGCGCCACCTTCTCCCGAGGGGAGAGGGGACAGTCGGAGCCGTCCCCGGCGCCTTCACCGCGCCAGGCGGGCGAGCATCGCACCCACGCGCCGGAGCGACGCCTGCCGAGC
>JAFGLY010000181.1 GCA_016927815.1 Deltaproteobacteria bacterium
AGATCGCCCATGAGGGACAGCCCCCGGGCCCGCATCATCGCGCGCATCCGGTCCCACTGTCGCTGCACCAGGAACTGCAGCGCCACCGCGATGCCCACGTCGTCGGGATGGGCGGCCAGCAAGGCTCGGAGCGCCTCGGGGTCGTGGTCGCGAAGCCCACCGGGCCAGGATTTCCACAGCCCGCTGCCCGTGCGCATGAGAGCCCACCAGAGCGCCCAGTCGAGCGCCCAGGAATGCTCCACCTCCAAGAAGGCATCCACGAAGCGCCGATCCACCGCACGGGCAGCTTCCTCCAGGATCGGGCGCTTCCAGGCGTGGACCGCGGGCCAGGGCACCTCGTCCTCCGGGTGATTGCGCGGAACGTCCGCCCAGGCGCGCCGTCGCCTGCTGGCGTCGAGGAAGCCGTCTTCGGCGAGGTCATCGATGGACATTAGCAGAGGGTCGATCGCGAAAGCCGAGTTCCCGGCGTAGGGGCAATCTCCGCGGCTCTCTGCGGGCACCGGCAGGATCTGCCAGGTCTGGAACCCTCCTGCCACCAGCATGTCGAGGAACGTCCCCAGGGCCCTCCGATCGAGGCACCCGACGGGCTCGGGCCCGGGGAGGGAGGTCAGGGGGAGGAGGACACCGCTGCGTCGCATGGAGGGGGCAGTCTTCCGGGCCCGTCCCGGTAACCCCGGTCTCAGCGGCCGGCGACGTCTCTCCCAGCGGCCTGGGATCGTCGCACCACCTCTCGGAGGGACAACCCGGCACCGACCAGGAAGATCATCCCCACGGCGACCGTGAACCCGAACTGCCCGACGTGGGTGATCACCGCCAACGTGACCGCGTGATCCGCATCCAGGCCCACGAGCCTCAAGGCTGCGGACGACGCGGCCTCGTAGGGACCGAAGAACCCGGGAGTGGGCACCGCGGTCATGGCCGCGAGCGTGATCCCCCAGTTGATCGTGGCGGCCCGGAACCCGAGCCCGGCGAAGTCGGTCCCTAGGTAGACGAACCGGACGCCCGCGATGGTGCAGGCCCAGGTGGCCGCCGAGAGCCCGAGCACCAGGATCGCCCGGACGGGCCGCCGGGCGAGCGTGGCCACGTGGAGACGGAAGGAGCGCAGGAGAGACGCGATCCGCCCCGCGAGGGAGGGGGAGAACCACGCGACGGGTCGGGTGAACCACCGGATGGCGCTCTCCTTGCTGACCACCACCGCGATGCTCGCCAGGGCGCCGACGCCCAGCAGCGCGAGGGCCATCCGGATGCCGCCCTCGAGCACGTCCACGCCGTGGATGCGCACGCCCTCGGGCGGGATCGGCACGAGCAGGCCCACCAGAAGAAGCAGCACGAGGAGCATCAACACGTCCAGGAGACGTTCCACGAAGACCGCGGCCAACGACTCGCCGAACGGGATCCGGTCCTGTTCGAAAAACAACCAGGGTCTCACGAACTCGCCGAGGCGCAGCGGCACGACGTTGATCGCGAGAAAGCCGATGCTGTTCACCACCAGGAGGCGACCGAGTCCGAGCGGCCGGTCGAGCAGGATCCGCATGCGCCAGCAACGGCAGAGATGGCTTCCGAAGTAGCACGCGCAGGAAGGAACGATCA
The DNA here is from genome assembly GCA_016927815.1 of Deltaproteobacteria bacterium. Classification (GTDB taxonomy): domain Bacteria; phylum Myxococcota_A; class UBA796; order UBA796; family JAFGLY01; genus JAFGLY01. The sequence continues at coordinate 1,591 of JAFGLY010000181.1, forward strand.
CCCACCACGCGAATCCGCGGACGTCCGCACGGGCGGTGTCGAGGTCCAGTCCCCACAGGACCACGACCAGGAAGCCCGCCGTGACGGCGAGGATCAGGGCGACCTTCCAGTTCACGTGGGGAGCCTGTCCGTGGGAGGGAAGCCCGTGCAGCGGGAGGGATCGCCCGGGGCGATCGGGAATGGCACGACAGGACCCACGGAACCTCGCGACGCGGTCGCCCCCAGGGTAACGTGACGGGAGCGTCCTGGCGGCCCTCGCCGACGCCGGAGGCTTCCCGGAAGGGACGCCCAGCGCCCCATGCAATCCGTCAGGTGGGTCCACCCCCGGACCCCCCATCGTTGCCCCGCGCCGAAGAGCGCGGTAGAGGGCCGCGGTTCGCCGCACCCCGACGGTCCCTGAAGGATCGCCCACAGCCGGCGCCGGAGTCTCCCGATGCCCCGCTTCCCCGGTCTTCTCTCCGCTGGCCTGCTGGCCGCGCTCCTTTCCGCCTGCGCCCCGCCGTCTGCGGCGCCCGGTACCTTCCCGGGATCTCCAGGGGAAACCCTGGCCACCGTGAACGGCAAGCAGGTCACCCGTCCCATGTACGACACCGTTCTGAGGGCGGTGCCCGATCAGGTCCGCAAGGAGCTCGAAAAACTCGGTCCCAGCGGACCCCTCATGGACTCCCTCATCGCGGGTGAGCTGCTCTACCAGGAGGCCCTCACCCAGAAGCTCGACCAGGATCCGGCCGTGCTTCAGGACGTCGCCATGGCCTCCCGCAGCGCGCTCTCCGAGGCCCTGGTCCGCAAGATTGTCGCCGAGCGCGCCACGGACGCCCGCGTCCAGGCCTGGTACGACGAGCACAAGGTCCAGTTTTCGAGGCCCCAGATTCACCTCTCCCACATCATGCTCGCCGATGAGGCCACCGCCCGGGACGTCCGCAAGGAGATCGACGGCGACGGGGACTTCGCCGCGATCGCCCGTGCCCGGAGCCGGGACACGGCCTCGGGTGCCAAGGGTGGCGAGATCGGCTGGCTCGAGACCTCGCAGCTCGCGCCCCCGGTGCGCTCCCTCGTGGAGAACGCCGAGGCGGGGTCGGTCATCGGCCCCATCCAGCTCGGCCCGGCCTGGCACATCTTCAAGGTGTCCGACGTCCGCAGGGAGAAGCCCCTGGAGGACGTCCGGAGCGAGATCGTCGCCCAGCTCGAGCAGGAGATCCGCCAGGAGTACCTGAACGAGCTCAAGGCCAAGGCCGTGATCGTGGAGGCGGGCAAGGAGCCGACCGGACCGGCCACGCTCGAGGTGCCCGCGCCCGCTGCCACGCCCGCGCCCGCTGCCACGCCCGCGCCCGCTGCCACGCCCGCGCCCCCGGCCGGCCCTCCCACACCGCCGACGGGCACGCCCGCTCCATGAGCGATCCGCGCCGCTGGCTCCTCGTCCTCGGAGCCTCCAGCGGCATCGGGGCCGGCTGTGCCCGCGCCTTCGCGGAAGCGGGATACGGGATCCTGGGCGTACACCTCGACCGCCGAAACACGCGGCCGGCCGTGGAGGCCCTCGAGTCCGATCTGCGGAAAGCGGGGGCAGAAGTGTGCTTCTTTAATGGAAACGCGGCGGACGATGCCTGGCGATCGGCGACGGTGGAGGCCATCCGCACACACCTGCGCGCCACCGGCGGACGGGTGGATGTGCTCGTGCACAGCCTCGCGTTCGGCAGCCTCGGACCGCTGGTGGGCGCGGATGCGGCCCGAGCCGTCCGCAGGTCCCAGTGGGAGATGACCCTGGACGTCATGGCCTCGAGCCTCGCCTTCTGGACGCGGGACCTGGTCCACGCCGGCCTGCTCGGCCTGGGCGGTCGCGTGTTCGCCCTCACCTCGCAGGGGACGGATCACGCGTGGCCGTCCTACGGCCCCGTGAGTGCCGCGAAGGCCGTCCTCGACGCCCTCGTCCGGCAGCTCGCCCTGGAGCTCGCGCCTCTAGGAATCACCGTCAACGCCGTCCAGCCCGGGGTGACCGACACGCCCGCCTTGAGGCGCATCCCCGGCTGGGAGATGCTCGTGGAACAGGCGCTGCGCCGCAACCCGCACGGCCGCCTCACCACGCCCGAGGACGTCGGCCGCTGCCTCGTGGACCTGTCCCGGCCCGGCACGTCCTGGATGACCGGCAACCGAATCCGCGTGGACGGTGGTGAGGACGTGTGCGGCTGACATTCCTGGCCCTCGTCAATCCTGCTGCGGGGGGCGGGCGCTGTGGGCGCCTCGCCTCGCGGGCGCTCGATCGGCTCGCGTCCAAGGGCGTGGAGATCGAGGTCCGGACCACGGCGGGTCCCGGAGACGCCACGGGGCTCGCCCGTGAAGCGTTCGCCGAAGGTCGACGCCACTTCCTCTCGGTAGGCGGCGACGGTACCGCCTACGAAGTGCTCAACGGCCTCCTGCCCGAGGCCCTCTCCTCGGACCGGCGGCCCGTCCTCGGCTTCCTTCCGCTCGGTACCGGCAACTCCTTCCTGCGCGACTTCCGGGATGGAGAGGCCGAGACCGCCTCCATGGACCTCACGACCGGGATCGACCGTTCCTGCGACGTGATCCGCCTCGTGCACGACGGCCCGGATCTGTACTGTCTCAACCTCTTCTCCCTGGGCTTCGCAGCCGACGTCAACGGCCTGCGCGCCCGGCGCTTCCGATCCCTCGGCCCTGCCGGCTACGCGGCGTCCGTGGTGACGTGCGTCGCCGGACTCCGTCCCCGTTCGTTTCCGGTGCGATGGGACGACGGCCCCTGGGATCGTGACCCCGTGACCTTCTTCGCCTTCTGCAACAGCCGCTACACCGGGGGCACCATGCGCATGGCCCCCGAGGCCGACACGGCGGACGGCGTCCTCGACGTGGTGCGGGTGGGTCCCATGAAACGCTTCGGGCTCCTCCGAGCGTTCCCGAAGATCTACGCGGGGACCCACGTTTCCCTCCCTGAGGTCCGGACCTCCCGGGCGCGCGTGGTCGAGTTCGATCTCGCCCAGCCCATCGATGTGATGGTGGATGGGGAGGCCCTCGTGATCACCCCGCGCCGGCTGGAGGTGCTGCCCGCGGCCATCGAGGTCCGGGTCTGACGTGGCGGTCCTGCGCCGGGTCGGGCGGGTGGCGTTCTCGGTCGTCGCCTGGACCTTGTCCTTTGCCTGGATGGCGTTCGTCCTCGCCCTGATCGCCCCGCCCACCCTCCTCGGCGTGCCCTGGCGCACCCTTCACCCTCTCGGCGCCGGCTTGTTCCGCCACGTCATGCTCCTCACGGGCAACCGGGTCCGCGTGTGGCGCGACCCGCGCCTGGACGTACGTCAGCCTGCGGTCTACTGCCAGAACCACGTCAACCTGCTCGATGCGTTCGTGGCGATGACCGCCGTCCCCTCCCCCTTTTGCGGCGTGATGAACGCCTGGCAGTTCTGGGTGCCGGTCTACGGGTGGGCCATGACGATGTCCCGGGGCATCGCGGTGGACCGGTCCCTTCCCCGGGAGGAGAAGGTAGCGGCCCTGTCCCGGGAGGCCTCGCGACGTCGAGACGAGGGGCTTTCCATCTTGGTCTTTCCCGAGGCCCACCGCACGCGCGACGGCCGGATCGGAGGGTTCCGCCTCGGCGTGTTCGAGATGGCCCGCTCTGCGGGTCTTCCGGTGGTCCCCGTGGCCGTGAGGGGGTCACGGGCCATCAACCGCAAGGGCACCCTGGGCTTGAGCTGCGGGCACGTGGTGGAGGTCCGGGTGGGCGCGCCACGGGAGACGGCCGGCCTCGACGACGCGCACCTCGCAGAACTGGCGGAGACGCTTCGCACGGAAATTGCGTCCTTCGCCGAGCGTCAGGGCGCGAGCGGCCCTCCCGCGGCGGCCCCGTAGAGGATCCGGCAGACGGTGACGGCGCCGATCACCCCGAACAGGTCGGCCAGGATGCCCGCCCACATGGCGTGGCGCAGGCGGGTGACGCCCACGGCTCCGAAGTAAACGGCCAGCACGTAGAAGGTGGTCTCCGAGGACCCCTGGAGCGTGGACACGAGGTACCCGACGTAGGTGTCCGGGCCGTGGGTCTTGAGGATCTCGGCCATCACTCCGTAGGCGCCCGATCCCGAGAGCGGTCGCAGGAGCGCCATGGGCAGGGCCTCGGCGGGCAGACCCAGTGGATCGGTGAAGGGTCCGAGGAGCGAGGTGAAGAAACCCAGGGCACCGCTCGATCGGAACATGCCGACCGCCACGAGGATGGCCACCAGGTAGGGGATGATCCTCAAGGCGACGTTGAACCCCTCCTTGGCGCCCTGGATGAAGACCTCGTAGACCCGGACCTTTTGCACCACGCCCACGAGCAGCATCCCGACGACGAGCCCCGGGATGATCCAGGCCGAAACCTCCTGGCCGTAGACCAGAGCCAGCGTCACGAACCCCGCCAGCACGGCACCCACCGCGAAGAGCGGCAGGAGGCTCGCGGCGCCGGTGGAGAGATCCTCGCGTGCTTCGGCCGGCGCGTCGACAGGAACGTGCGGGGACGATGCGTCCTCGTCACTCGCGGGCTCGGGCCGTGAGCGCCGGAACCAGGGCATCCTCGCCATGAGGAGGCAGGCGATCGTGGCGCCCACGGTGGAGAAAGCGGTGGCGAAGAGCGTGGTGGGCAGGATGCCCGCCGCGTCTTCGCTTCCGAGCGCGGCGCGGAGTCCGATGACGCCGGTGGGGAGCAGGGTGACGCTGCTCGTGTTGATGGCCAGGAACAGCGCCATGGCATCGGTGGCGGTGCCCCGCCGTCCATTGAGTCGATCCAGCTCCTGCATGGCCCGGATGCCGAAGGGCGTCGCGGCGTTGGCAAGCCCCAGCATGTTGGCCGCGAGGTTCATGATCATGGCGCCCATGGCCGGATGGTCGGGCGGGACGTCTGGAAAGAGCCGGACCAGGAGGGGTCGTATGGCCCGGGCCAGGAAACGCAGGCCGCCCGCCTCCTGCACCACCTGCATCAGGCCCAGGAACAACGCCATGATGCCGACCAGGCCGATGGCCAGTTCCACGGCATTCCCGGCAGCCTCGATGGCGCCCGCGGTGACGTCGCCCATGTGACCGGTGAAGGCGGCCACCAGGAAGGAGACGGCGACGAGGCCGAAGAAGATGACGTTCATGGGACGTCCTGGGAACGGACGTAGGACGGCGTCGCGTGCAGGTCGACGGACGGGATCCGCCGAGCGACCTCGGAAGCGAGGAACAGGGCCAGGGCCTCGAGGCCCACGCGATGGGCCGCAGTGACCTCGGCGATGGGGAAGGCCTCGGAATCGGGCGGAGGTACGTGCAGGAATCCGGTCACCCGTCCCGAGGCGAGCCCGTCGGTCTCGAGATGGTAGAAGATGTCGTTGCAGAGGTAGGTCCCCGCGTTGTCCGAGACACGCACGGTGTGGCCCGCCCGCTCCATGGCGGTGCGCATCTCCTCGATGGGCAGGGCGCTCGACAGCGTCGCCGGTCCACCCGGGACCACCTCCTCTCCGTTTCGCTCGATACCAGCTTCGTCCGTGCCCTCCTGTTGGTTGCGAGCCGTCGTTTCGAAGCGCATGGCGTGCCAGCCCGCCTGCCCGGTGCCCAGGGTGGCGATGGGGTCGTAGGCCTCGATCTCGGGTTCAAGCGTGGACCAGGCCGCGTTCCACTCCACCGGGAGCAGCGCCACCCGCACGTCCAGACCCGCAATCACCTCGTTCTCGAGGGGCACGATGGACTCCCAGGAGGTGTTGAGATCGAAGTCCCCGAACGGCTCGAAGCCGCTCACCAGCACGACGGGCAGCACCTCCAGCGAGAGGTCGACGGTGATCGCGTCGAGCGGATCCCAGGCGGTCACCGAGAACGAGAACGTCCCCCAGGCCTCGGGGGTTCCCGTGACATCGCCGTCCGGATCGAGATCCAGCCCAGGGGGGAGCGCGCCGTCCACGATCTCGAAGGTGACCGCTCCGCTTGCCCCCTCGGCCGAGAGGGCCCCCTGGTAGGGGTGATCCATGCGGCCGTCGGGCAGGTCGGCCACGACCTCGAAACCGGCGAGGTCCGAGTCGGCGCAGGCGGCGAGGATCCAGACGGCGGGGAACGTGGCGCGAAACATCGTCACCTCTCCACCGGACATCTTGGCCGCGCAGCCCAGGGGACCTGGGCTATCCGGCGTGCTGCCGGATCTTTCGAACCAGCTCCATACCGCACCAGTAGGCGATCTGGGAGAAGGCGTCGGTGATCTGTGCGTCGCTCATCCGTTCGAGTTCCGCCACGTTGTTCACGACGCCGAGCACCACCGCGGTCGGATCGGGCTGACCCACGCCGGCCGTGCACGTGGTGGACGAGGAGTAGACCCGGTCGCCGTCCACGGTGTAGATGCGCACGCGCAGGTCGTAGGTGAACTCGCCGGGCGCGCCCAGGTACGGCACCATGAGCCCCCAGGACCGCACCTCGACCTGCATCACGTGGCCCCCCTGGTCGACCGGCGAAAAGGCGAACGGCGGTCCGTCTCCGAGCGTCTCGCCGATGCCGGCCACGAGCGCCTCGTTCACCGCACGGTGGTCCACGGCTCGGGCGATGCGGGCGGTCTGCTCGGTCTCCCTCACGCCTTGCACCACGTTCACGACCCCGGTCGCGACAGCGGCAACCGGGGCATGGTCCGGGTTGGCGGGGGGTGCGATGCGGCCGAGATGCACGTACGGCAGGCCGGTCACGAGGGCCTGGACCCGGACCTCGCCCAAGGTGGAAGCGACCTTCTTGAACTTGCAGTGGCAGCCGCCGAGCACCAGGCTGGTGGCGATCAGGATGATGAGCGGACGCATGGCCTGTCCTCGCAGTCGGGTGTGTCTAGCGCGTACCGTCCCCGGGCTCCAGTGCGAGATCCGCCTCGGGGCCCTCGAGTACCGGACCCTCCACGCAAAGGCGGAACCCCGGACCCTCCACGGCGCACTGGCCGCAGATCCCCAGCCCGCACTTCATCATCCGCTCGAAGGACAGCTCGCAGGGCACCTCACGCGCCGCCGCGATCCGCCGAACGGCTTTGAGCATGGGCTCGGGGCCGCAGGCCTGGATGCGGGCGGAGGGGTCCTCGTCGAGCAAGGCCTCGAGGAGGTCGGTGACCGGTCCGGGGGTGCCGGCCGAGCCGTCGTCGGTGGCGATCCGTGCGCCCCAGGCCTCGAAATCCGCCCGGTGCACCAGCCCGTCGGCCGTGCGTGCGCCCAGGCAGGCACGGAACGGAAGGCCCCCGGCGGCGAGTCGCTGTCCGAGGAACCTCAAGGGCGCAGCTCCGATGCCGCCTCCGACGAGCAGTGCCCCGGGGCTCACCGTGAAGGGGCGGCCGAAGGGGCCCCTCAAGCCGACCAGGTCTCCCGGTCGCAGCGCGAGGAGGGCCCGGGAGTGAGGCCCCACGCCGCGGATGGTGAACGCGAGGCGACGGTGGGTGGCGCCCGACACCGAGTAGGGCTTCTCCTGGGCGCCCGGAATCCACAGGAACGCGAACTGCCCGGGTTGCGCCCGGAAAGGCCGGTCCACGTGGAGGCAGGCGGTGTCGGCCGCAATGACCTCGACGGCGCGTACGGGCCCGACGACGACGGCGTCACCCATGGGCAGCTCCCCGGAGGGCGGCAAGGGAGGCCCCGCCCCGTTCCTCGAGGTACCGGTCGAGGCCGTCGCGGACGGAGCCGAACACGTCGATGCCCCTGCGCCACACGGCGGTGCCGATCCCGATGGCCGTGGCTCCGGCGAGGATCATCTGGAGCGCGTCCTCGGCGGACTCCACGCCCCCGGTGCCGATGATGGGAAGGTCCACGGCCTCGGCCACCTCCCAGATGGCCCGGACCGCGAGGGGCAGGATGGCCGGACCGGAAAGCCCACCCTCCCGGTTGGAGAGGATGGGTCTTCGCGATCGGATCTCGATGGCCATGCCCGGACCGACGGTGTTGATGGCGGTGATCGCGTCGGCTCCGGCCTCGCGGCAGGCCCGGGCCACCTCCCTCAAGGACGGCGCGGCGATCGTGAGCTTGACCGACACCGGGATCCGACCCGAGCGGGCCTTCACGGCCTCCACCACGCGGGCCGTGGCCCTGGCATCGGCTCCGAAGGGCGTGCCGTACTCGGAGGCCACGTTGGGGCAGGAGACGTTCAGCTCCACGAGGTGGGGCTCCGCCTCGGCCAGGATGGCGGTGACCTGCGCGAACTCTTGAGGATCGCGGCCGAACACCGACGCAAAGACGGGTGTGCTGCTCCGCGCGCGGAATGCGCGGATGACTCCGGCCATGGCGCGGGCGCCCGGGTTGGACAGCCCCACGGCGTTGAGCAGCCCTCCGACGACCGGCGCCACGATGGGGGTGGGGTGGCCGGTCCTGGGCTCGAGCGAGCAGGACTTGGTGGTGACGGCGCCCGCGCCGTGCGCGGCCACGAACGCGAGCGTGGAGGCCGTGGTGCCCAGCACGCCCGAGGCGAGCACCAGCGGGTTGTCCAGACGCATCCCGCACAGGTCGACCTCGAGCGCGCGGTCCGGGTTCACGTCAGCACCAGCTCCAGGTCCTCGAGCGCGAACACCCGTTCGCAGAACACGCAGCGGAAGCGGCGGTGGGTCTCGTCGGTGGCGACGAACCGGGTGCACGCGTCGCGCTCGTGGTTGGTGACGCAGGCAGGGTTGCGACAACGCGCGAGGCCCCGGATCTCCGCGGGCGAGACGGCGACGTATCGATGCGCCACGTGGTATCCCTCGATGCGCTTGACCGTGGCCCCCGGGCTCACGAGGCAGATGTGCTCGACGAGTCGCGTCGGGAGGTCGGGCATCCAGAGCTTGATCATGTCCTTGCAGCCCATGCGCGTGCTCTGGAGGTTGCAGCCGAGGGTGAGGATCTCCCCCGACAGTCCCGGCCAGGCACGGAGCACCTCCAGCACCCGGACGCCGAGCCCGGCGGGGATGTGGTCGATCACGATCCCGTTTTCGATCTTCGGGATCAGGAGAACCTTCTCGTCGTTGCCGTTGCTCATGCCCACACCCCCAGGTGGTGGAGGAGGATGGCCTGCCGCACGGTGACTCCGTAGGCGACCTGTTCGAAATACCCGGAATGGGGTGTGGAATCTACGTCCGGGGCGATCTCGTTCACGCGGGGCAGCGGGTGCAGGACGCGGCACCCGGGCCGAGCGCCCTCGAGCATGGAGGCCTCCAACCGGTAGGCGTCCTTCACCTTCTCGTAGTCCACGGCGTCCGGGAACCGCTCGCGTTGGATGCGCGTCATGTAGACGATGTCGCACGTGCCGAGGGCGCCCTCGAGTTCGTGCGTCTCGTAAAAGCGGTGGTCCGGCGACTTGAGGTAGTCGGGCAGCGCCAACGAGGGCGGGGAGACCAGCACGAACTCGACGTTGCCGAAGAGATGGAGGGCGCGGAACAGGGAATGGACCGTGCGCGAGTACTTGAGATCCCCCACGAGCGCGATGCGGAGGTCGCTCAAGCGACCGAGGAACTTCAGGATCGTGTAGAGGTCGAGAAGCGTCTGGGTCGGGTGCTGGTTGGCCCCGTCACCCGCGTTGATGACAGGGACACGCGCGGCCTCGGCGGCGATGCGTGCCGACCCTTCCCTCGGGTGGCGGATCACGATGATGTCGGCGTAGTTCTCGACGGTACGTACTGTATCCCGGATGGTTTCGCCCTTGGAGACCGAGGTGGCCTCGTGCCCCGAGAAGCCCAGCACGGAGCCCCCCAGCCGGTGCATGGCCGAATCGAAGGAGAGCCGCGTTCGGGTGGAAGGCTCGTAGAAGAGCGTGGCGAGGATCTTCCCGGGCAGGAGGCCCCTTCGGTCCACAGGGGGGATGGCCTCGATGCGCCCGGCCAGGTCCAGGTAGTGCTGGAGGTCTTCCAGCGAGAGGTCCTGGGCGGAGAGGAGGTCCTTTCTCTTCATGAGGACTCCAAGGTTCGAGGGACGTCGAGCGTGCGCCGGAACGAGCGGATCAGGGCGGCGGGATCAAGTGCGCGAAGCAGCGCCCGACCCACGATGAGGTGGTGCCGCTCGAGAAAGGAGAATCGGGTGGGGTCCCCGCCTTGAGGGCCATATCCGGGAGACCAGAAGGTGCATCCCGGAGGCACGTCCCGGACGAGCGGCTCCACGGCCTCCGGCTTGGTGAGGGGCACCACGAAGTCGGTCACCCCCATCTCCAACGCCACGGCCAGCGTGCGGGTTGGGGTGTCATCGAGGAGGAACCCCCCCTCTCGGGCGAGGTAGGCTGGGTGGGTCATGAGCAGTCCCACGATCGGTCGGATGCCCCGGTCGATCAGCCCGCGGGCCCAGGCGCGGAGCGTGGCCGGCCCTGCCTGGGGGAACAGGATGGCCTCGGTCACCCCCGCCTCGGCGAGCGTGTCGGCGAAGAGCGGCCCGGTGTCGGGGATGTCGGTTCCGGCCTTCTGATGGTCGTACACGACGGGCTTGTCCGTGTGGGCGCTCACGGCCCGGACCACGGCGGGCAGGCCGTACCTCAATCCCAGGGAGAACCCCGCCTTGTACCCGTGCACGAAATCGTCCGCGTGCGTGGCCTCAACGAGGCGAACGGCCTGGTCCAGCGTGTCGCAGTCGAGGGAGGGGACGAGTCGATGGACGGTCATGGCGACCCTTCCTGAAAGGCCCGGACGAGTTCGGCGCGATCCGGATCGGTCACGGCCAGCCATTCGACGAGATCGTCGAGGTCGGCCAGGGCATGGAGGGGCGGAAGACCCGGCTCCGGTCGGGCGTGCCGGACCCTGCGGTCCAGACAGACGATCACCCCGATGGGGTCGACCCCGCACGCGCCGCGCAAGAGGTCGGCCGCCTCGAGCTTGGCGCCGCCGGTGCTGAGCACATCGTCCACCAGCACGACCCGATCGCCCGCCTGGGGTCTGCGGCCCACGAATGCCCCGCCTTCTCCGTGGTCCTTGCGCTCCTTGCGGGCGTAGGCGACGGGAAGGTCCCACTGGAAGGCCCTCCAGGCCCCCACGGCGGCGACGGCGGCCAGCACGATGCCCTTGTAGGGCGGACCGTACAGGAGCGTCGCATCGGGGAAGGCCTCGTGGAGCCCCTCGGCCAGGAAGGCGCCGAGCCGGTCGAGGTCCCTCCCGGCCGCCACGTCCCCGAGGTTCAGGAAGAAGGGGGAGCGTCCGCCGCTCCGGAGCACGAAGTCGCCGAACCGGAGGGCGCCGGCCCTCACCAGGAACTCGAAGAACGCCTGCCTCGCCTCTGGAATCACGGAATGACCCTCCTTCCGGGAAGCTCCCCCTGGAACTCGGGGAAGACGCCATCCCGATACACGACGACACCCCCGACCACGGTGGCCTGGACCTGCCAGTCGAGGGGAACGTCCTGGTAGGGGTGGATGCCGGCGCGGGTGACGGGCGGCTCGCTCTGGGGCATCCGCGAGGGCCGTACCAGCACCAGGTCGGCCACGGCACCCTCGCGGATCCCGTCTCGGCCGGCGATACCGTAGCAGGTGGCCGCTCGCGCGCAGCCGACCTCCACGAGGCGCCTCCAGGAGAGGATGCCCCGATCCCGGAGCCGGAGCAGGAGCGGCAGGGCCCACTCGGCTCCCGCGATGCCCGAGGGGGGGTTCGGTCCCGTCTTCTCGGCGAGCCGGTGCGGCGCGTGGTCCGTTCCGATCCAGTCGAGGGCGCCGTCGGAAACGGCCTCGAGCAGGGCCTCGCGATCGGCCGGCTCCCGGATCGGCGGGTTCACCTGGAGGCGAGCGCCCGCCCTGTGCGCATCGTCCGCGGTGAAGACCAGGTAGTGGGGACAGGTCTCTCCCCACAGGTCGAATCCCTCAGCCTTCAAGCGCCGGACCCAAGCGACCTCCTCGCGAGTGCTCGCGTGGCACAGCACGAGCCGGGGCCTCCTGGGCTCCGGGATCCGTCGGAGAGCGGACTCCAGCGTTGCGAGCGCCGCGACCACCGCCTCTCGGGGCCGGGCGAGGTCGTGGGGTCGCCGTTGGGGGTCGAAGCGGGCCTCGTCTTCAGCGTGGACCGTGACGCGCGGCCACCTGCGAAGCACGGCCTCCACCCCGTCTGGATCCCGGATGGCCGGTGCGGGGGAGCCCCGGGCCATGTAGAGCTTGGCGGAGGCGACGATGGACGGATCCACGTCGACCGGGCGCCGCGACGCCTGGACGTGGAGGCCCCAGTGGACCCGGCAGCGTTGTCGGAAGATCGCGGCCTTGGCCGCCACCCGGGCGGCGGTCGTGGTGGGAGGGCGATCGTTGGGCATGTCGAGCAGCGTGGTGATGCCCCCGGCCGCCGCGGCCCTGGACCCGTTGGCCACGCCTTCTTTTCCGGACTGCCCCGGCTGTCTCAAGTGCACGTGGGGGTCCACGAGACCCGGGAGCACCAGGCTGCCCGTGGCGTCGAGCACGTCGGGTCCGGGCTCCGGTCCCGGATCGCCGGGCTCGAGCCGGATCCGGCCCTGTTCCACCAGGATGGACCCCTCCTGGAACGTGCCGTCGGCTGTCAACCAGTGGGCGTGGGTGAGAATCACGACGCGATCCTATTCCCACTCGATGGTGGCTGGCGGCTTGGTGGTGCAGTCGTACAGGATCGGCCCCACCCCGGGCAGCGCCCGGAGGGCGGCGAGGAGGCGCGAGAGACGGTCGGCAGGCATCGGGTAGACGTCGGCCGTCATGGCGTCCCGGGAGGTGACCGGCCGGAGGACCACCACGCGGCGGCCCGCGGCGTCGGCCAGCGGCAGGAGCACCACCGGCATCTGCCAGATCGGGTCGAGGTCGGCCACCTCCCGGGTGGCGACGTGGTCGACCTCCCGCAGGAGATCGAGCGCCTCGGAATCCACGGTGGCTGGCACGAGCCGGATCGACCCCGGTTCGAACCCCTCGGGGGCCCAGACCACGCGGTTGAGCCCCGGGATGCGGTTGACGACCTCGGCTGCGAGCAAGAGGAGGGGCTCCCAGTCGCCGACCGAGGTGCCCCACACGACGGCGGGGTTCCGGTAGGTGCGGCCGTCGCCCTGTACGCCCACGCTGCGAACCGGAAGCACAGCCGCCTCCAGTCCGGCCTGCCCGACCAGGTCTGCGAGTCCTCGGAGATCGTCCTCCGGCAGGGGAGGCACGGGCCTGCCGTGGGAGCACAGGATCCGCACGCCAAGCGCGGGTCCGGGGAACGGGTGCCGATCGAGCAGGAACCCCGGAAGGCCGAGCCGCCGGCCCAGGGCCCGGACCTCGTGCTTGTAGAGGTCGGACAGCGGCTCCAGCACGCGGCCGGCTCGGATGAGCGCCTCGATCTCGTCGACCCGGTTGTGGTGGGTCTTGATGCGCTCGGCCCGGGTGGAGCCTCCGCTCTCGATGCGGTCCGGGTAGATGGTCCCCTGGACGAGCGCCCATTCCTCGCCCAGTCCGCTCTTTCCCACCTTCTCCCTGAGAATCTCCACGAACGTCCGGCCGATGGCCCGACGCTTCTCCTCGGGATCCACCACGCCCGCGAGGGCGCTGAGAAACCGGTCCTGGGCGTGCGCCACCTCGAGGTCGGCCACCCCGAGTTCGCGAAGCGCCGCCTCCACGTCGCGGCTCTCGTGCCGGCGCATGAGACCGGTGTCCACGTGCAGGGCGTGGATTGGCCCCTCGCCGACGGCCTCCCGGCACAGGCCCAGGGCCACCAGGGAGTCCACGCCACCCGACACGAGGAGAAACAGGCGACAACCCTCGGCTTCACGCCGGATGCGCTCCACGAGGATGCGCTCCTGGGTGCCGGCGTCCCACGTCCTGGGGACCCCGCAGACCGAGAGGAAGTTGTCGAGCACGCGGTCCCCGTGAACGGTGTGCACGACCTCGGGGTGGAACTGCACGCCGAAGCGGCGACGCGTCGGGTCTTCGAACGCCGCCACCGGCACCGAGGGCGTGGAGGCGGTGGCCCGCCATCCCGAGGGCAGGGTCTCGACGTGGTCGCCATGGCTCATCCAGACCACCTGAACGGGGTCGAGCCCGGAGAACAGGGGGCTGGAGGCGTCCACGCGGAGCCGGGAGAGGCCGTACTCCCGAGCGGCGCCGGATCCCACGCGTCCACCAGCCGCCCGGGCCATCCACTGGTGACCGTAGCAGATGCCCAGGATCGGCACGGGGACGTCCAGGGGCGACACCTGCAGCTGGGGCGCACCCGGGTCGTGGACCGACGCGGGACCGCCCGAGAGGACCACGCCTGCCAGGTCGGGGTCTTGGGGGTCGAACGCCTCGGGCTCCACGATGTCCGAGAAGACGCCCAGCGCACGGATCCTCCGGGCCAGGAGGTGGGCGTACTGGCCCCCGAAGTCCACCACGGCCACTGTGGGAATGCCCGGCTCGTGCATCTCGCCTCCTGGCGCTCCGTCCATCGGGGCGGGAGGGTTAACGGGCGGCCGGCTCGAGGGGGCGGACGGGCTCCGTCCGGGTCAGGGCGTTGCGGGGCTCGCCTCTTTCGGGAGGAACCACACGCGCCGGATGAGGCCGTCTCGGACCTCGGAGATCGCGACGGCCCTCACGGGCGGGCGACCTCGGCTGCCGGTCACGAACTCGAGGTCCGTGACGAAGTCGCCGCTCGCCGTGCGGTCGATGACCCGGCAGTGCAACGTGGGGCTCTGGTCGAAGAGCCGACCGTAGATCTCCTTCATGGCGACTTTTCCCTGGGCCGTGACCTCCCCGGACGGAAGCCGGTACAGGATGACGTCGTCGGCGTAGAACGAGAGGAACCGTTCGAGATCCCTGTCGTTGTAAGCGCGGATCTGTCGGTCGATGACCTCCGGGGGCCCGGGGGGCACGAGCGCGTCGGGGGAAAAGCTCCTGCCGCCTACCACCACCGTGTCGATCCGGCGGAGGTTGCGGACGTCGGCGAGCGGATCGGCTTCGAGCACGAGCAGGTCCGCGCGTCGGCCGGGCTCCAGGGTGCCGAAGTCGGGCGTCTGGGAAACCGTACGGGCAGCGTCCCGAGTGGCGGCCAGGAGCACCTGTAGGGGTGTCAGGCCGGCGTCCGCCATGAGCTCGAACTCCCGGTGCAGCGCGGGCCCGTGGAGCGTGCCGATGTTGCCGGCATCCGTGCCGGCCGCCACGACGACGCCCTTTCCCACGACGGTCCGGAGGTTCTGGTGGAGGGTGGGCGTGCGCTCGCGATAGCGCTCGACGCGGGCCGCCGAGCGCCGCTCGGCCTCGGCGTCGGGCGCGAACTCCGCCCAGGATCCGACGATGCCAGGATCTCCGAAACGACGCTCCACGTCGGTGAGTGTGCCTTGCTGCCCGAGCACCTCGGCATATCCCTCCCAGACCACCAGCGTGGTCTGGTAGACGTGGCGAGGACCGAAAAGCGCGAGGAAGCCCTCGTCGAGAAGCGCGTCGTCCACGCCGTGGACGAGGATGTCGGCGCCGTTCTGCAGGGCCCTGCGGGCCGTCTCTCGCTCGGTGGCGTGGACCGCGCACGGCACGCCGGCCCGCTTCGCCTCACCACACACGGCGGCCACGAGCGCACCGCCCTCGTCGAGGCTCTCCTCGATCCGCTTCGGATCGAGGATGAACCAGACCTTCAGGAGATCGGGGCGGTGCTCCAGTTGGGCCCGGGCCAGCGTGCGGGCCTCGTCCGGTCCGGCGGCCTTCACGATGGGTGGATCCCCCAGGTCGAGCTGGGGTCGGAACACGGTGGAGATGAGCGGACCGGCCACGTACACGTGGGGCGCACCGGGCAGGTTCCGAGCCCGCTCGCGGACCTCGAAGTTCCAGAACGGACCCCCCATGTCCACCACGGAGGTGATGCCGCTCGCGGTGTACCGGTGGAGCGTTTCGTCCAGGGTGGCGCGCAGGTACGCCTGGTCCTCGGCGTAGGGCCGGACGTGGGTGAGGTCCTGGGCGTCCGGCCGTGTGTAGAGCCCCCCGGACTGGAAGAAGTGCACGTGCGCGTCCACGAGGCCCGGCACCATCCAGCGCCCGGTGGTGTCGACCACCTGGGCCCGACGGGGGAGGTTCACCCGGCTTCGCGGCCCGGCGGCGACAATACGGCCCCCCCTGGCCACCACCACGGCGTCGGGGACCGGGTCACGGCCCGTGCCGTCCACGAGCGTACCCCCGACCCAGGCCACGACGTCCGAGGTCGCTCCTGCTGGGGAACCGAGCGACAAAGCTGCGAGGAGAGCGAGGATTCTCATGGGGTCTCCATCGGTGTACGGTGCCGCTCGCCCAGCCAGCGAGCGCCCGCCTCCTCGAGGACACGGGGGGCCACCGGGCCCGGCACGCAGGGGGGCGGTGTCGGGGGGGGCGCGGTCCTGGGGTCGTCGCTCGTTCCGGCCGGCGGGGTGGCAGGGAGGAAGGGGAGGTCGAGCCCCGCGGCGGGGAAGGCGCCCATCGCCTCCACCAGGCTCTCGACGGGCAGGTCCGCGTACGGGGCGAGTACGATCCGGTCCTGGCGCGTGACCCCGAGGTCCGCGAGAAACGCGCCCACGGGTGGAATCCAGGTCCCGGAATCCGCGGCGGCCACGCAGCCGGCGTTGCCCAGGGCGATCCATCCGTCTCGCCCGGCACCCGGAGGCCACTCGCCGGGCCCGGCGAACGAGGCTCCGTCGGTCCGCTGTCCCTCGCGACACACCTCGGCGAGACGCACGTCCCCGGCGAAGAGGGCGGTACAGTCCACGAGCGGGGCCACGGGCGCAGCCACCGGATCGAGGTGGCGGCGGGGGGCGGGGTCGGAGGAAACGCGGATCCGAACGTCGATCTTCGCGGTGAGGTCCCTCGGGGAGAGCCCCAGGACGATCACGGACGAGACGCCCACCACGGGCTCCCCCTGCCAGACCGGATCCTCCCGCACGTCGAGCGCGAGGGGGCCCACTGCGGCCTCCTTGTCCCCCACCAGCGCGAGGTGGACACGACCGTAGCCGGCCCAGGCACAGCTCACGAGCAGGACGTGGAGATCTGAGAAGGGAGCCTCGGGGTCCACCTCCAGGCGCACCGAGCGGCCCTCGGGGGTGAAGGGATCCGGGGGCGGCTCGCTGCCCATGGTGGACTTCAGGCGTTCCCGGCGGTCCTTTGGATCGGCCTTCACGCCGTCCTGGGGACGGATGCCCAGGCTCAAGTCCTTCAACCCGTCCACCAGGAGGCGGTGGCGCGACTGCCGGAGCATGCCCCGATCCCTCAAGCCGGCCAGCTGTACGCCCTGGAGCGACACCATCCCGTCCTCGAGCCGCACCACGGGCATCCCGGGATCGGACCCACACGCCAGGAGAAGGGCCACCATCGTCGGCGTCATCGGATACCTCGACGGTTCCCTAACCGTCCGCCGTCTGCCGGGGTTAGGGTGGGGGCCGCCGAAAGAACCATGCCTGCTCCCCTCCCCCTCCAGTTCGTCGGTGTCGGGTGCCACCTCCCGGCCCGCGTGGTCACCAACGAGGAGGTGGCCGCTCGGTGCGGTGTCTCTGCCTCCTGGATCGAGAAGAACCAGGGGGTGCGCGAGCGCCGATGGGTAGACGGGGAGACCGCCAGCGAGATGGGCGCATCGGCGGCCCGGGAGGCGCTCCGCGACGCGGACATGGACCCGGCGGACCTCGACCTCATCCTCAACTGCTCGGGCACGCAGGAACAGGCCATTCCCGACGGGGCAGCCCTCGTCCAGCGCGCCCTGGGGCTCGGGGACTCGGGCATCGCCTGCATGAGCCTGCACGTCACGTGCCTCTCCTTCGTGGCGGGCGTGGACGTGGCCGCGAGCCTCCTGGCCACCGGCCGGTACCAGAGAATCCTGCTCGTCTCCTCGGACATCTCCTCCTGTGCCCTCGACTGGAGCCGGGCCGAAACCTGCTCGCTCTTCGGAGACCTCGCCGCGGCCGCGGTGGTGATCCGCACGCCCGAGGGCGAGCCCTCCTGCGTGCACGCCGCCCGTTTCGAAACCTACGGGGACGGCGCGGACTTCACCACCATCCCGGGTGGCGGGACGCGCCGGCACCCGAACGCGACCCACACCCGGTTCGAGGACAACCTGTTCCACATGGACGGCCGCCGGGTCTTCCGGATGGTCCTGAAGAAGGCGCCCGCGTTCCTCGAAGCCCTCCAACCGGGCCTCTCCCGCGGCCTCGGGGACATCCGCCTGCTGGTGCCTCACCAGGCCAGCCGCCTGGCCCTCCACGCCCACGCGACCCGGTACGGGTTCGACGAAACCCGCACCGCCGCTACCCTCGACCGCCTGGGCAACTGCGTGGCCGCATCCATCCCCGCCACGCTCTACGAAGCCGTGCGCGCCGGTCGGATCGCACGGGGTGACAAGATCCTCCTGCTCGGCACCGGTGCGGGTCTCTCGATGGGAGGCGTGATCCTGACCTGGTAGCGCCCCGTTTCGGGTTGCCGGATCGTCACCGCCCCCAGGGTCTATCCGAACAGGGAGATCTGCTTCCCGGAGGGACGGGGGCGCAACGGGCCTCCGACCGCGACCCGCTCCACCAGTCGTTCGGGGATGGCGTGGAGGAACCGGGACGGCGCCATGTCCCGCACCCGCCCCCGCCAGGCACGCGTCGCTGCGCGGGAGAGCACCAGTCGCTCCCGGGCGCGGGTCATGCCCACGTAGAGCAGGCGTCGCTCCTCGTCCACCGCGTCGGCCTCGGGCGGGCCCGCGAACGAGAAGGGCAGGATCTGCTCCTCGCAGCCCAGCACGAAGACCACGCGGAACTCCAAACCCTTGGCCGCGTGCAGCGTGAGGAGCGACACCACGTCCGCACGCGGATCCCATGCATCCTGGGGGGTGGCCGTGGCGAGGACGGAGAGGAACGCCTCGAGGTTCCGCCCCTCGGCCAGGGGCGCGAGGAGATCGAGCGCTTCCTGCAAGACGACGGGATCCCGGGACGCCCCCGACCCCCTCTGCCGTGTCCGATTCATCCGTTCGGCCGCGGTCTTGAGGTCCTCGACCCGCAAGGGGCCGTGGACCTCGAGCGAGCAGAGCGCCTCCACCACCGCACGCACCCCGGGCCGGTCGAGGAGCGGCTCGTGGGACCGGCGCCGGAAGGGGATCCCGGAGCGGCCCAGCGCCTCCACCAGCGGTCCGGCGAGCGCATCTACCCGGTAGAGGACGGCAAAGTCTCCGAAGGCGTGATCCTGGCTCTCTTGGCCCGATCGGCCGGAGTCCAGCGAGAAGAAGGTGTGTCCACCCACCAGCCGCTCGATGGCGTGGACCACGGCCTCCGCCTCGGCTCGATCCGTGGGCGCCTCGTGGAGCACCACAGGCAGGCCGCCGGGCGCGAGCGGGACGGCGTCGCGGCCACCCATCACCGCCGAGGCGGCTTCCACGATCGATCGGGCGGACCGGTAGTTTCGGGTGAGCCGCACGATTCGGGTTCCCGGCCGGCGGTCGGGGAAGGCCTGGAACAGGCCGACATCCGCCCCCCGGAACCCGTAGATGGCCTGGTCCGGATCTCCGATGGCGCACAGCTCCGTTCCGGGACGCACGAGGAGGTCGAGGAGACGCTCCTGGTCGGGGTCGATGTCCTGGTACTCGTCCACCAGGACGTGGTCGAAGCGGGCGCTCCAGTCGGCTCGGGCCGACGCGTCTTCCTCGAGCACCCGAACCGCCAGTCCGGGCAGGGCGTCGAGCGTCACCGCGCCCTCGGCCTGCGGCTCACTGCCGCCCAGCACGCGGAAGCCGTCGGGGAGTCCGACCGTAGCGGGCCGATCGCGCAGGATCTCGAGCGCCAGGGCGTGCAGGGTGCAGATCCGTACGCGCCCGGACGCGGGTCCGAGCAGCCCGTCCAGCCGATCGGCCACCTCGGCCGCCGCTCGGCGCGTGAAGGTCACCGCGAGGCAGCGTTCGGCAGGCACGCCCCGCTCGCCCACCAGGAAGGCCAGCCGGTGGACCAGGGCACGGGTCTTGCCGCTTCCGGGGCCGGCCACCACCAGCAAGGGGCCGCCCGTGGCCTCGGCCGCCTGGCGCTGTTCCGGATCCAGGCCGTCCAGTATGGATCCCAAGCGGGTCTGGCGGTGAGGAACCGCCACCTGTCCGGGCGTGGGTCCGTCTCGCCCGCCCTGCGGGTCCGAGAGCGCTCCCCCCGGCGCACTGCGGTCCTTCCGTTTCGTCCGGGCCCGCCGGGCCTCGCGGACCGGCGCCGGGAGATCGAACAGCAGGCCCGCGCGTGCGCGGATCTCGTCCTCCTCGAAGAGGCGGATGCGCCCGTACGCTCCGTCGTACCCGGCCTCGCGGATCACCTGTCCGGCGCGCAGGCGGCGCACGGCCTCGGCGAGCAGGCTCCCCCCCTCCCGGGACACGTCCTCGAGGGGCGCTTCCTCGAGGACGTGGAACTCGGGACCCAGGGTGGCGAGGAGGTGGGCCCGGGCGGCCTCCACGGCGAGGCTTCCCTCCCCGCTTCCGTGGACCTCGGAGAGCACCTCGGGCAGCGGCACGTGGCTCGAGGCGAAGCCCGCCGTGGGAGGGCGCCCCGCCACGGTGCGATCCGCGAGGTCCTCGACGCGGTGGAGCACCCCCTCGGTGACGGGTTTGCCGCAGACCGGGCACAGCCCGCCCAGCGCGCGGGTCTCGGCGGGCTCAAGCCGGACTCCGCAGGCGCGGTGGCCATCCAGGTGGTACTTGCCCTCCTCCGGGAAGAACTCCACGGTCCCGAGGTAGCCCCGTCCCGTCTCGAGGGCTGCACGGAGCGCGAATCCGTCCATCGGGGTGTCCAAAGCCACGGCCTCTCGACCCACCTTCCCGGGCGAGTGGGCGTCGGAGGAGGACACCAGGCGGAAGCGGTCCAGTCCCGAGACGCGCCGGTTCATCTCCGGATCCGAGGACAGTCCCGTCTCCAGCGCGAAGACATGCGACGCTAGGTCGCGGTAGCAGGCGTCCACCGAGTCGAATCCGGACTTCGATCCGAGCACCGAGAACCACGGAGTCCAGGCGTGCGCGGGGACCAGGAACGATCCCGGGTCGGACTCGAGCACGATCTCCAACAGGTCACGGGAGTCGAGCCCCAGGATGGGCCGTCCGTCGGAGGTGATGTTGCCGATCCGTGCCAGCGCCGCCGCCATGCGATCGGCCGCGTCCAAGTCGAGGGCGTGGAGCACGTGGTGCACCTTCCGGGTGCGGCCGTCCCACCGGTAGATCGTGCTCACCTCGCCGGTGACCAGAAACCGGAGCGGTCGACGGCAGGCGGGTGGGACCAGCGCTTCCGCCGCGGCCTCCAGGTCGGGGCGCAGGCGGTACAGGCCCGGTTCCGCCCGAACCAGGTCCGATCGCATGGCTACCCGCCAGCCGGGGTGGATGCAGTCCCCGGTGCCCAGGACCGTCAGCCCCTTCCGCATGCCCGAAGCCGCGAGGTGGAGCAGGTCCGCCTGGGGACTCGTGGCCCGCGAGAAGTGAGAGTGAATGTGCAGATCGGCGAGATAGCGCACGGTTGCCTACCCGAACAGGATCCGGCCAAGGTCGGGGTTGCACGCCTGGAGGTCCTCTCGCGGCCGGGCGAGCCGGTGGGGCGCGTGCGGGTAGACCGGCAGGGCGTCCAGGCGACGGAGGTACCAGTCGGGCTCGGTCCGGAACGGGGGGACCGTCCAGGTCCCCTCGTCCTCCGGGTACCAGTAGACCGTGGCGATCCGGACCCTGGAGAGGGAGAGGTTGCGCCGGAGCACGTCCTTCAGGGCATTCACGAGGTCGGTGGTCATGCGACCCGAGCGGAACACCGTGTCCACGATGAGCAGGCTGTGGTGGTGCTCCACGTGCTCGGCCAGGTAGTCGAGGCCGACAATCTCCGTGCGAAAGGAGCGATGCGTGTGCGTGGTGTTGACCGGGACGTGGTCGGGAATTCCCTGGGCCCGCCCGTCCTTGCGCGCGGAGTACTTGAAGACCTCGTGGATGCACAAGCCCGGCCACACCCCTCCAGGCCAGAGGGCCACGAGGAAGTCCGGGACGAACCCGGAGCGGGCGATCCGGACCCCCAGCCGGACGCTGTCCATGAGCAGCGTGCCCACCGGCAGGTACCCGCGCGGCCCCAACGTCGGGTCTTCCTCGTCGTCGTGCCCGCGGAGCACGGCATGGATCCGAGCGGACTTCTCACGGATGCGGCCGTCCTCTGGATCGTCGTCGTCCACGAGGTCGGCGAGTTCGTGGGGGTAGTCGATCCAGACGTCGCCCGGGATGTCCCGGAGGTGCATCACGGGCAGGTCCGGACCGATCGTCTCCCCGACCTTCCGGTGGACCGTGGCCACCCGGATGTCGGTGGGGCAGTTGGCGCGTGCGCCGCGATGGAGCGCGTCCAGGATGCTGCGGATGGTCTCACCGCTCTCGTACACGTCATCGATGAGGAGCAGCCCGTCCTCACGGCAGACCGTCCGCACGAGGTGCTCGAGCCCCTTCACCACCACGTCCCCCTGGAGCGCCCTCCCCCGGTAGGACGAGGTGGCGATGGCGCTATGTCGGACCTGCTGTCCCTGGAACCGGAAGTAGGCGTCCACTCCGAGCCCGATGGGCGTGCCCCCGCGCCAGATGGAGATCATGTGCCGGGGGCGGAAGCCGGAGTCGAAGACGAGCCGTCCCAGGCGAAAGGAGTCGAGCAGGATCTCCTCGGGCGGGACGTGCAGGATCCGGGTCATGACGGCTCCTTTCCGCGCCGGGACCGATACCAGGGACGAGCCGGGGGCGCAACGGTCGAGACCCCCTGGCGCCGGACACGCCTCCACGCGGGTTACCTCCGATCCCATGACCCGACGTCCTCCCGATCTCGACGACCCGGCCCTCTGGGGGGCCGCCCGGCGCTGGGTGGAACGGTACGGCGGTACGGCCGCGTCGTTGCGAGCGATGCTGCGCCGCCGGATCGCCCGCGCCTTGGCAGCCGGATCCGAGGTGGACGTGGCCGAGGCCCGCTCCCGCGTGGACGCCATCGTGGCGCGTCTCGAAGCCGCCGGCCTGGTGGACGATGCCGCCTGGGCCGAGGCCCGGGCGGTCACGCTCGCCCGCCGAGGCCTGGCGCGCAGCGTCATCCGGGGCCGGCTGGCCTCGAAGGGCGTGCCCGCTTCCGCCATTGCCTCCGCCCTGGACGCGCTCGCCGACGGCGAGGTGGATCCGGACCTGTCCGCGGCGATCGCCCTGGCCCGGCGCCGCCGGCTGGGGCCGTACCGCGATCCCGGGCAACGCGCGATCCGGCGCGACCGCGACCTTGCCGCCCTGGGTCGGGCGGGTTTCGGCTGGGCCCTCGCCGTCCGGGTGATCGACGCGCCGTCCGTCGAGTCCCTCGGGGCGCTCCTCCGGTGACCCACCCCTCCGCAGGCACCCGCCCGCACCTCCGGGATCTCCTGTCTCGGCAGGAGGTCGAACGGCGCTACCGGTCTCCCCAGGGCCCGCTCCTGCCCGTTCGGAACGGGACGTCGGGGCACCGGGGCGCCGTGGGCCCGGCCTTCTCCGAAGCCCACGTGGCCGCCATGGTCCAGGCCCTGTGCGACCTGCGTCGCGAACGGGGTGCGTTCGGACCCCGTACGCCACCGCCCGACTGCCCCGCCGGATGGGTGGTGGTGGGCAAGGACGTCCGGTACGCCTCGGATCTCGCCGAGGTCACCGCCGTGGAGGTGCTCGCGGGCAACGGCATTCCCGTGGTCGTCCACCAGGGCGGTCGAGCCACGCCCACGCCGGTCGTCTCCCACCGGATCCTCGCCGAGAACGCCCGGGGCGGTGGTTGGGAGGGCGTGATCCTCACGGCCTCCCACAACCCGCCCGAGGATGCCGGCTGCAAGACCAATGGACTCGACGGCGGCGCCAACACCCGCACCGGTCCCATCGACGCCGCGGCCAACGCGCTCCTCGACGACCCCTCGCGGATCCGTCGCACGCACCGGGCCGAGGCTAGGCGGATCGGTCTCGTCCGGGAGGAGGACCTCGTCCTGCCCTACGTCCGGGATCTTGCCTCCGTGGTGGACTTCGAGCCGATCCGCGGGGTCCCGTTCGCTGCCACCCCGCTCGGCGGATCGGCCCACGGATACTACGAAGCCGTCAACGAGGCCCATCACACGGCCATCCACGTGGTGCTCCCCGAACCGGATCCGGCCTCCTCGCTCCGCACCCGCGACTGGGACGGTCGCCTGCGCGGTGATCCCTCGTCCCCGTGGGTGATGCAGGCCGTCTCGGGCCTGCGCGAACGTGTGGGTGCACCGCTCCTCGGTGCCAACGACAACGATGCCGATCGCTTCGGCCTGGAAGATGCGAGCGGCGTGGTCTCTCCGAACCACGCCCTGTGCGTGCTGTTCGACTACCTCTGTCGCCACCGGCGGTTCCGGTCGGACCTGGGCGTCGGGCGCACCATCGGCACCACCCACCTGCTCGACCGCATCGCCGAGACCCACGGCCGGCCGGTCACCGAGGTCCCGGTGGGCTTCAAGTGGTACGTGGAAGGCCTCGAGGCCGGCCGGTACGTGCTGGCCGGCGAGGAGAGCGCGGGCCTGTGCGTGCCCCGCCGGGACGGCTCGGTCTGGGTCACCGAGAAGGACGGCATCGCCGCCGTCCTCCTCTTCATGGAGGTCGTGGGCCGGACCGGCCGCGACGTGGGCAGCCTCTACCGCGACCTGGAGGCCCGGTATGGCCCCCACAGGTACGAGCGGGTGGACACCCCGGCCACGTCTCGCATCAGGGCGCGGCTGCAGGCTTTGTCCCTCGACCCCGCCCAGGTGGCATCCCTCCTGTCCGGTCGCCGCGTGGCAGGCCGGGCCGTGGAACGGGTCCGCACCGGCGACGGCGTCAAGGTGGTCCTGGAAGGCGGGATCTGGGTGCTCAAGCGGGCGTCCGGCACCGAGGACGTGGTGAAGGACTACCGCGAGGAGCCGGGGGAATCCCTGGACACGGCCCGCCGGGCGTCCGCGGAGCTGGATGCGATCCTCGGCCTCGAGTCCGGATAGAGGGTCCGAGATGCGCAAGACCGCGGCCCAGCTCCTCGACCACGTGTTCAATCGCCTGTCCGGCGTCTACGCCGGGTACAGCCCTCGTCGCCCCAACCGGCTGGTCATCCCTCGGTTCGTGGCCATCGAGGAGCGCATCCCCAGCCTCATCGAGGCCGTGGGCAGCCGCATCGAGATCGGACGATTGAGACGCCCGATGGTCGTGACCGACCCCGTCACCTGGCGGATCGCAGGCGAGGAACTCTTCGATCAACTCGATCGTGCCGGCCTCCGCCCCTTGCACGAGACCGTGTCCAGCAACGAGTATGCCGAGACGGCACGCATCCTCACGGCCTGCACGCGCGAACCCCGGGTGTGGTCCGAGGCGTCCGCTCCCTGGGACCGGCGCGTGTACGGGCCCAAGATCCCCTCCCTGGTGTTCGGGGTCGGCGGCGGAACGGTCATGGACCAGGCCAAGCTGGTGGCCTGCCAGTTGCACGTGCCCTGCATCACGGTCCCGACCTCCCTCGCCAACGACGGCATCGCCTCTCCTTTTGCCGTCATCCGGCCCGGCCTGCCCGACCGCCCCGCTGCGGTCACGGTCCAGGCCAACACGCCGCTCGGGGTGCTCATCGACCTCGGCCGGATCCGCCCCGCGCCCGGCTCGGACGACACCTTCTTCAGAGCCACCATGCTCTCTGGCATCGGGGACGCCGTCTCCAACCTCTCGGCGGTGGCCGACTGGCGTCTCGCTGCGCGGCAGGGCCGGGATCTGCTCGACTACGTGGCCCTGCTCCAGGCGCGAAGTGCCGGGGAGGCCGTGCTCTGGAGACTTTCAGAGGGCACCGCCCTCGACGACCCCGATCTCGTGCTCACGCTCGCATCCGGCCTCGTCTCCTCGGGAGAGGCCATGACCCGGGTGGGCTCGTCGAGACCCGCATCGGGCTTCGAGCACAAGTTCTACCATGCCTTCAAGAACGTCCTATGCTTCCCGGCCCCGGTGTCCCACGGCGTGCTGGTGGCTGTAGGGACGCTCGTATCCCTCGAAGCCCATGGCGCCCCTCTGGAGCCGCTCCGCTCCTGCTTCCAGCGGATCGGCCTGCCGGTGGATCTCGCCGGGCTCGAGGCGCTGGGCCTGCAGCCCGACGCGGTGGAGGCGGCCATCCGAGCCTCGGTCCGGGTCAAGCCCGAGCGCTACACCATCCTCGAGCACCTCGGGCCCGACGCGCTGGTGCGAGCCTTCCGGACGGCGTTCGGCGGGTAGGAGACCCCCGGGGGGTCGAGACGTTCCTCGGCCTGCAAACATCCGCGGACGTCCTGCGATGGATGTAAGGTGTCCCTTGCAGTCGAACCGCGTGCCCCGGCACGCAGGAGGCGAGACGTGAGGACGTTCCAGCTGCTCCTCGGGTGTGCGCTCCTGTTTGGGGGGGCCTGCGACGACGTCGAGGACACGGGCCACGGCGATACCGACGCCGACACCGATGCCGACACGGACGCCGACACGGACGCCGACACCGATGCCGACACGGACGCCGACACCGATGCCGACACGGATGCCGACACGGATGCCGACACGGATGCCGACACGGATGCCGACACCGACACCGGGCCCACCGACGCCGACAGCGACGGGTGGACCCTGGCCGAGGGCGACTGTGACGACACGAATCCCGACGTCCATCCCGAGGCCGAGGAGATCTACGACAACGGGGTGGACGAGGACTGCGACGGGTCGGACGCACGGCGCGGGGTGTGGGGTGAGGTGG
>JAFGLY010000182.1 GCA_016927815.1 Deltaproteobacteria bacterium
CAGGCACGGTCTCGCGCGCCTCCTGCTCGCGACCTGGGGCGCCATGCTGCTGTCGGGCCTCTGGCACGGCGCCCGCTGGAACTTCGTGATCTGGGGGGCGTACCACGCCACCCTGCTGCTGCTCTGGAAGCTCGCCCAGCGCCGGATGCCGGACGCTGTGAAGCGGATGCCGGGAGCGGGCGTGCTCCAGGTCGCGCTCATGTTCGTGCTCACGCAGGCGAGCTGGCTGCTCTTCCGCGTGCCGAGCCTGGAGCGCCTGGTCGGGTACCTGCAGCTCGACCCCTTTGGCGGCACCCGTGAGCAGTTCGTGGCCGCCGCCGTGCTGCTCGGCATCACCCTGGCCGTCTCGACGCCCCTCGTCCTCGCGCTCCTGTGGGAACGCCGGGTCGCCCCGCGCCTGGCGGGCCACCCGCTCCTGCTCCCGGTCCGCACGACCGGCTGGGCCCTGGCCGCAGCGGGCATGGCGGTGTTCTCGCGCATGGACTCGATGCAGTTCATCTACTTCCAGTTCTGACGATGCGTTTTCGTACCCTCTCCATCGTGCTCGGGATCCTCGCCCCGCTCCTGACGCTGGCCGCGGCAGGCCTATGGGTGCTCGCCCAGCGGGAGCCGTGGGCCCCGTCCACGGAGGTCCTGGCCAACGCGCGTGCCATGGCGGCCGAGCCGGATGTGGTCGTGGTGGGCCACTCCATGGCGATCACCGACCTGGACCTCCCGGCCCTGGCCTCCCTGCTCGAGGACCCCCCACCCCGCATGGCGCGCATCCGCCGCCCGGGCACCGGCGCTCCGGTGTACTACGCCATCCTCCGGCACCGGGTGTTCGATGCTGGCCATCGGCCGCGGCTGGTCCTGGTGATCTCGGACCTGAAGTCGCTCTTGCAGACCCGCATCCCTACCGCCTCGGGACTGGCCCCGCTCCTCGAGCAGGCCGAGACCCTGGACGAGGTCGTGTCCCAGCGCACACTCGGGGCCTCACCGCTTCGGCTCGCGTTCCGCGATGGGACTTCCCGCCTGCGCACGCGCATACTCGACGCGATCAAGTACGGCGCCGCGCGCCTCGTGATCGGGGACAGCCCCGAGCACCCGGTGATACCGGCCACCGAAGCCGCGCTCTCCACCGTGTTCAGCGCCGAGGCCCTGGGCGAGACCGCACGACCCCGTCGCGTCGTACCCGTCGTGGAACTCGACCGCGACGCCGAGACCGGGTCGAGCGATCCCGCCGACTCCTACCTCGTGGACATCGCCCGGATGTGCCGGGAGCACAAAGCCCGACTCGTCGTCGTGCGCGCACCCACCCGGCCGGAATCGGACGAGGTGCCACAGACCACGCGCCGGGAGGTGGCCCGCCTGCTCAACGAGCAGGGGGTGGGATGGCTGGACTTCAAGGGCGCCGGGACGGATCCCGCCTTCTTTCGAGACGCCATGCACCTCAACGCCGCGGGCCAGGCCTGGTTCACAGCCCTGCTGGGGGAGCGCCTGCTGGCCATCGGAGCCCTGGGCGAGGGGCCGCTGGGCAAGGCGCGGATCCCCGTGTTGCCCTCGGGTTGGGAGCGGGTCGGCACCCCGCCCGTCGTGGAGCCCGGCCCGGTGAGCGACTGGACCACGCCGTGCGGCAAGGTGATGCGCCTGCCGGACTGGGCCTTCCTGAGCGAGAAGGGAATGCTCGACTCCGGCCTGGGCGCGGTCGGCCCCCTGGAGATGCGCGACGGCGACACCCCGCTTCAGCGTCGCGCACTGTACGTGGACCTGGTCGAGTGCCGCGGCGCATTCCAGCACCGCGACGTGCGGATGATCTTCACACCGCCCGAGGAGCGCACGAAAGCCACCTTCGTCCCTGCGATCACGGACGCCTTGCCCCTCGAGGTACCGAACCTGCCGCCGGTCTGGTGGGTCTACCCCGGTACCACCTTGAGGTTCACGTTCGACGAGGCCTGGCCACCGGAGAACGACGCCTTCTCGGTGAACGTCCGGGCTGCCGTCTTCGGTCCCCGTGCGGACGGCGCCCTCGCCGAAGCCGCCGGCGTGCAGGCCCCGCTGGTGCGCTTGCCGGACGACGACATCGGCGAAGGCGACGTGGGCGCGATCCTGCAGGGACCTGCTCCGAACGCCCCCTGGACCCTCGAGATCCGCTCGCCGGTCCATGGGCCCTGGCTCGCACTCCGCCGTCTCGGGTTCGGCACGGGCGACGCCGAGTACCTGTACGTGGGCGCAGAGCCGCCCGACCGCGTTCCGCTGGCCAGGCGTTCCACGACACCCTCGGGATCCGTCCTGTCGCTTCCCACGCCGAGCGGCTTGAGGGTGGAGGACGGAAGGGGTGTGCTCGACCTGCCCGGCACACTCGTCTTCGCCGAGGACCGCACCCAGTCGATCCTGGGGGTCACGGCCCGTTGCTCGCCCGTGGTCCTGCTCGAGGACGGCGTACCGCTGGCCGAAGCCCATGCCTCCAATGTCCGCCTGGCCCAGGCCACGGCCGGCGTCTACCAGCACGTTGGCGAGACGTTGAGGTTCCGCGCGAGCGACGGGTCGGATCCC
Organism: Deltaproteobacteria bacterium; assembly: GCA_016927815.1. Classification (GTDB taxonomy): domain Bacteria; phylum Myxococcota_A; class UBA796; order UBA796; family JAFGLY01; genus JAFGLY01. The sequence goes on from JAFGLY010000182.1 coordinate 2,533, forward strand.
CTGGGCCACGCCTGGACCGTGCGCCTGGCCGACTCCCGCATCTGCGCACGGTACACCTGGATCCTGCCGGGCGACACCCTCGTGGCCCAGGCCTACCCCGGTCGCCTGAACCGGCTCCGCCGCCCCTTGAAATCTCTCTGGCTGCGCGGGGCGCCGCCACCCCAGGAGGGGCCGTGGACGTTGAGCGTGACCGTCCGTACCCGGGAACGCTCCTTCTTCGAGCAGGAGATCCGGATCGCCGATCTCGGCGAACTCCGCCGCTTCCCTCTGGATCCACCCGTCGCCCTCCCGCCCCGAGACCTGGAGGTGGAGATCGTCTCCCCGCCCGACGCGCCGCCGGTTCTGCTCGACATGATCCTCGTCGCGGAGGACGCCCCCCCGGCGAGGGATTGAACCGGCCGCACCGTCTCGCTCCAACCGAAGTGCAGGCGAAACGTCCAGCGCGCCACCCTACGGAGCCTCGTCCGAACGGCCACGGGTGCCTGAAGCCGGAGCAGGAGTCGGGGCGGCTGGGATAGGCTGGGAAGGTGGTCCCGGAGGCCTGTCGTGTCCGCCCCGCTCCACACCCGGCGCAGCGTCCTGACAGCCGCCCTCCGAGGCGGCACAGCGGTGGCCGGCACGGCGCTGGCCGCGCCTGCCCTGGCCCGCCTCCTCGCTGCGACCGAGGCCAGGGCGGCCACCACGGTGGACAGCCTGGCCGCTGCCGCGCCCCGGGCACGGTTCTGGGCGTCGTCGGCCGATCCGGCCGTGACCTGCGCGGCCTGCCACGGCGCCACCCCGACGGGTTCCCCGCACGCGCAACCCGTGGTGGAGTGCCTCCTGTGCGCCCGCCACTGCGTCATCGCGGACGGCCAAAGGGGAATGTGTGGAGCCCGGATGAACGTGGGCGGAGAACTGCGCAGCCTCGTCTACGGACGCCCCATGGCCGTCCACGTGGATCCCATCGAGAAGAAGCCCTTCTACCACTTCCTCCCCGGGTCCCAGGCCTGGTCGCTGGCCACCTCGGGCTGCCCGCTGCGGTGTTCCTTCTGTCAGAACTGGCAGATCTCCCAGGCCCGGCCCGAGGACTACGACACGCCGTTTCGCGCTCCCAAGGAGATCGCCAGGGAGGCCCAGGCGCGAGGGACGCCCGTCATTGCGTTCACCTACAACGAGCCCACGGTGTTCACGGAGTATGCCCTGGACATCGCCGTGGAGGCCAAAAAGCGCGGGATCCGTTCGGTGTTCGTCTCCTGCGGCTACATGAACGAGGCCCCGCTGGCGGCCCTCCTGGAGGTCCTGTCCGGCGTGAAGATCGATCTCAAGGGCTTCTCTCCGGCGTTCTACCGCAACGTCGTCCAGGCCGAGATCGAGCCGGTGAAACGATCCATCCGGCAGGTGGCGCGGGCCGGCGTCCACCTCGAGATCGTGAACCTCGTGATCCCCACCCTGAACGACGACGAAGCGTCCCTGGGCGACCTGGCGCGCTGGGTGGCGGGCGAGATCGGCCCGGACACGCCGGTCCACTTCACCCGCTTCCACCCTGAGTACCGCCTGACGAACCTCCCCCCGACGCCCGAGGCCACCCTCGAGCGGGCGTGGGCGATCGCGCGGGCGGCCGGCCTGAACTACGTCTACGTCGGGAACGTGCCCGGCCACCCCGCCAACGACACCACGTGCCCCGGCTGTGGCGCCACACTCATCGCCCGATCGGGCTTCTTCGTGGTGAACAACCGCATCCGACAGGGCGCCTGCCCGCAGTGCGGCCGGAAGATCCCCGGGGTCTGGGTCTAGCCCCCGTGCCCGGGCCGCTCCTCGCCATCGGCGCTCTCTCGCTCCTGGTCCAGGTGCTCGTGGTCCGGGAGATCCTGGTGACCCTGGGCGGCGACGAGGTGGGGGCGCTCCTGGCCCTGGGCGCCTGGCTGCTCGGCGGAGGCGCCGGGGCCGCGCTCCGGACGCGCATCGCTCCGGAACGAGGGGTCCGGGTGCTCCTCCTGGCCCTGGGCCTCGCGGCCCCACCGGTACTCGTGGGCCTGCGGGTCATCCGACGGGTGCTGGCCGCGGTGCCCGGCGAGGCCCTCCCCCTGGGCCAGCACCTGGGCATCGCCTGGATGGCGCCACTCCTGCCGGCCCTGCTGGCGGGCGCCGCGTTCCCGCTCGCCGCCGCGAGCGCCCGCAGCCTCAAGGGGGCCTATGCCTGGGAGTCCGCGGGCGGCATCCTGGGCAGCGCCGTGGCCACCGGAGCCCTGGTTCTGGGGGTGGGGAACCTGTCCCTGGCGGGTCTGGCCGCCGTCCTCTCTGGCATCGCCGTGCACGCGACGGGCGGCCGGGGATTCCGGTGCGCGTCGGGCGGGGTTGCGCTGGCCGGCGTGGCTCTCCTGGCTGCCGGGCCTCGCCTCGACCTCGCCTCGGCCCGCTGGGAGCACCCCGACGCGGTGGCCGTGGGAGACACGCCCACCGGCCGGTTCCTGGTGAGTCGCTCCAAGGGGCAGGCCGCGCTGTTCGTGGACGGTGCCCTGGTCGGCGAGAGCGAGGGGACCGCTGCCGAGGAGTTCGTGGTCCTGGCCTCCCTGCTCCACCCGGATCCCCGCCGCGTCCTGGTCCTCGGCGGTACCCTGGAGGGCCTCGCTGCCCAGGTGGCCCTGGCCGACCCGGAGGTCCTCGACGTCGTGGAGCAGGACCCCACCCGCCTGGTGCGCGCCGCACCGCTGCTCGGGGGCCTGGACGGCCTGCTCCCGCCTTCCGCTCGACTCCACGGGACGGATCCGCGGCGCTTCCTCGAGGCGCCGAGCGGCGGCCCCTGGGACCTGGTGCTGCTGGCCACCCGGGAGCCCTCGTCGGTGCTGGAGAACCGCCTGTTCACCCGCGAGGCGTTCGCGGCAGTCCGGGACCGGCTCGCCCCCGGTGGAGTGGTGGCCTTGAGGATACCCGGCGCGGAGAACTTCTGGACACCCGAGCAGGTGCGGCGTGTCGCAAGCGTGGTGCACGCCCTCGAGGCCTCATTCCCGTCGGTGCTGGTGGTGCCGGGTCCGACCACGCTCCTCGCGGCTCGCAGCCTCCCCATCGACCGGGATCCCGAGTCGGTGGCCAGGCGCCTCGAGGAGCGGCCCCGCCTTCGGCCCCCTCGCCTCGCGTCGGCTCCCTGGGTCCGGTACAAGCTCGGAAACGACCGCGTGGCCGAGATCCGGTCCCGCATCGCGACCGTGTCGGCTTCCCCCGACACCGATCGACGACCCGTGGCGGTGTGGGCCTCCTGGGCGGTGGCCCTGGGACGCGCGGTACCCTGGATCGCTCCGTTCACCCTGGATCCCCGCGCTCTGGGGGCCGGACCCTTCGGGCCGATCGCGGCCGCGCTCGGGCTCCTGACGGTCGCGGTCGCGATGTTCGCGGCCCGGCGCCATGCGCGCACCCGCGCAGTGCTGCTCGCGACCACGGCTGGCCTCTCGGGCATGCTCCTGGAGAGCGTCGTTCTCATCGGGTTCCAGGTGGCCAGCGGCGTGCTGTACCTCCAGGTGGGCCTGCTGCTCATGGCCTACCTCGCGGGGCTCGCGGCCGGATCGGCCGCGGGCGGGGGTGGAGCGTGCAGGGCACGTCTGGCTGCGGCAGGCATCGCGGTCGTGGCCCTCGTCGTGGCCCTCGGCCCCCCTCCGGGTCTCGGGATCTCCCTGGTGTTGCTGGCGTCCGCGGGGGCAGGCAGCGGCCTCTTGTTCGCTGCCGCCGCGAGCGGACCGGGGGCTCGCCCGGGTCGCCTCTATGCCGCCGACCTCCTGGGGGGCGCCGCGGGGGCACTGGCCGGAGGCCTCCTGCTCGTCCCCATGGCGGGCCTGCCGGCCACCGCGGCCGTGGCCGGGCTGGTGGCACTGGTGGCGCTCGCCATCGCGTGAGGCGCCAGGGTACGAGATCCGCTCCGACATCGATCTCCGAGAGACCCCGTGGACCCCTTCCTCCCACCCTCCTGGATCCTCCCACTCATCGGCGTTCCCCTGGCGATCGGCTGGATCGTGGGGTTGGTCTTGTCCCTGCCGTGGCGTCGCCCACGCCCGGTCGATCTCGTCCTGGAGGGGGATTTGGACGGGCTCTCGAAGCGGATCGTGCACCGACTCGGCGCATCCGGCCAGGGGATGCCGGCCCTCGAGGTCACGGCCCGCACCCCGGACCTGGTGATCGCCCGACGGGCGTCCCCCTTCCCCTCCCCGTTCGAGCGACTCGAGATCCGCCTGGCGTCCGAGGGACCCGGCGTGCGGCTCCGCTGGACGCTCGACGATCCCCGCCTGCGTCGCCTGCAACTGGCCGTGGCCCTCGTCGTCGGGCTCCTCTACGGAGGCCTCTTCGTGTTGGGCGTGCCCGTGCTCGTCGGGGTCCTGGTGCTGCCCTCCTCCGACCCGGCCGTCCGATGGCAGGTGGTCCAGACGGTCCAGATGATCCACGGTGTCTGGCCGCCGTACCTGGTCGCCCTCACGTTCTGGGTCCTCCGCCTGCTGGCCCACCGGGCGGTGGCGTCCCGCATCGTCGGCCCTCCCCATCCGTGAGGACCCGCTGGGGGGCCGGTTGCCCTCCCGAACGGGTTCCGTTACCCACAACGCATCCAACCTCCCAAACGTCACCTTCCACGCCCGAGGCTGCCATGTCCCCCGACTTCGAGAAGGCCCTGGCCGTCGGCCGTCCCCCCAACGTCCAGGCCCTGTTCCCCCACTCCCGGGCCCTCCTGGTGAGCGGCAAGGTCATCGATCGGGCCATGCGGGCTCGGGGTCGAGCCATGACCATCGCGGCCAATGCCCGGAACGCCCTCGTCATCCGGGGCACGCTCGCCGCCGCCCAGCGCGCCGACGCCGCGATCATCATCGAGATCGCCAAGTCCGAGGGGGGCCGGAAACCCTACTGTGCCGTCAACTACTGGAACATGGCGCGGGTGGTGGACCAGATCATGAACGAGCTGGGCATCACCGTACCGGTGGCCATCCACGCGGATCACTACGGCATCAAGGGGCCCAAGGACGTGGTCGATGCCCGCGTCGAGATCCCCACCCTGGTGGAGGCCGGCGTGACCTCCATTGCCATCGACGCGTCCTTCCTGCCCGACGACGAGAACCTCCTGGCCGCCCTCGAGCTGGCCCGGTACGTGCCGGGCTGGGCGGGACTCGAGACCGAGGTTGGGGAGATCAAGGGCAACGAGGGGCTGTCCACGGTCGAGGAGGCCCTCTTCCAGGTCCGGGGCCTGAACGCCCACGGGATCTTCCCCGACTGGATCGCCCTCAACAACGGCACGGCTCACGGCATCCAGACCGAGGACCAGGGCATCCAGGTGGACCTCACCCGGCGGATCCACGAGGCCCTCGCGCCCTACCGGGTCTCGGGCGCCCAGCACGGGACGTCCGGGAACTCGACGGATCGGCTGCGCCGCATCGCGCGAGACACCACCACCACCAAGGCCAACGTGGCCACGGCCCTGCAGATGATCTCCTGGGGGGTCCGCGTGAACGACTACGGCAATGCCGAACTCGACGCCGACAAGAACCTGGTCAAGATTCCCGGTTCAGGCGTCGAAGACACGCTGTGGGCCGACATGATGGCCTTCGCGGCGGAGAAGGGCTGGAAAGGCGGCAACCTCAAGAACCTCTCCCTGCCCTTCGACAACCGCATCCTGGCGCAGCCCCGGGAGGTTCGCGAGCGGATGGCTGCGGCGGTCGAGGCGTTCGTCTACAACCTCCTCGTGGATGTCTTCAACGCCCGGGACACCGCGCCGTTCGCCATCGAGGCCCTGCTGCGTGCGGGGTCCCACGACCTCGGCCCCAAGGCGGACCGCATCGAGGATCCGTCCGCGTGGACCGAGGAGAAGATCCGCGCTCGGGCGAAGACCTTGAACGCCGACAAGGGCGCTGGCGGAGACTTCTCGGACTGATCACGCCCCCCGACGGCCTCTCGCCCCGGACGCGCGGGTCCTACTCGGGTGCCTCCACCCAGGCCCCCGGTATGTACCGCAGGTGACGGCGACCCAACGGCCGAGCCTCGGGCATCCCGGCCCAGTCGAACCCGGCCGAGGTCGGCCGATCCATGGCCAGACGGATCCGCTCGCGGGCCCGCTCGGGCGGCAGGCCGTCGTCGGCCCACGTCCAGGACACCTCGAAGCGCTCGACGTCGGGCAGACCCGCCAGCACGGGACGGGCGAGCACAAGGAGGAGGGAGAGCGCATGGCCCACCCAGGGCTCGGGCACCCGAGGACGCCCCTGCTCTGCCAGGACCTGGAGCCGCAGCGTCGTGCCGATCCGCTGCACCGCGAGGCGCACCGGGGTGTCGTCCAGGAGCTGGAGCCTCCAGGGGCCGCCAGCCGCGAACGCGGTCGAAGCGTCGAGCACCCTCGCCCACTCGGGCACGTCGAACGGTGCGCTGCCGGTCGAGAGGATCGCGGCGGCGACGGGACCTGTCCGTCCGCCCACGGTCGTCGGGAGGTCCCGCACGCGATCGAGCTGCCAGCCAAGCACCTGGATCCGCGCCAGGCGGGGCAGCACCTCGGGGTTTCGTCCGTCGTGGCCCCCTCGCACCAGGGCCGTCACCTCGGCTTCGGTCTGGATCCGCTCCGAGGGCACCAGGGTTTCCGGTGCGCCCCCTTGATCGGCGAACGCTGCGGTGCAGGAGGCGACACCCAGGTACCGGCGCAGCACCCGGGTAGCGGCCTCGACCCGTGCGAGCCAGGCGGCATCGGACGGATCGGCGCAGGCGAGAAGGTTCTCCAATCCACCGGAATCGTTCAGGAGGACGCGCACTTCGGCCTCGGCCGCGGACGCGGCCCGCTCCAGCAGATCGGCCCCCCAGGCGCGAGCGGCGCGTCCGTCCCCCGCCGCCTCCGCTGCGGCCACCCCGACCATGGCCCGTTCGAGGAGACTCGCGTCCCCCTGGTCGAGCGCCGATGCGATCGCGGGCTCCAGGGCCCGGCGCCCGTTCGGCCCCTCCTCGGCGAGCGCCTCCACGAGGCCATCCATGGGTGCACCCCCCGCATCGAGCAGGTGGATCATCTGCTGCACCGTGCGCCGACGGACCTCCTCCAGTCCGGGCGCACCGGGTCCACCCTCCTCCACCGCGCGGTCGAGATCGCGGAGCGCCGGAACCCAGGCCCCCCGAGCGGCTGCAGCGCGGGCACGCTCCTCGAGCACCCGCTGGAGGACCTCGCGGATCTGGGCATCGCCCCCGAGTTTCCGGGCCCGCCCCAGGGCCTCCACCGCGTCGTCGATGCGCCCCTCGGCCAGGGCGACGCGCCCCATGGCGGCCCGGATCGAGGCCTCCACCGTGTCCGCCGGCGCCGTGGGGTCCACCTCCCGGGCCTCCCCGACGTGGGCGAGGGCCTGCTCCGTCCGCCCCTGGGCCCGCTCCCGGTCGGCCTTTGCGAGCAGTCTCCCCGCGAGCACCCGTCGAGCCCGAACGGCCATCCGGGTGTCGTCCCATCGGTCCAGGAAGTCACGGATCTCGCTCTCCGAGGGTGGGTCCCCCAGGTCCGCCCACGCCTGTTCGGCCTGGAGTTCGCGACGGAGCGCCAGGGCTTCCTCCCGCTGGTCGCCGTTCGGGAACCACTCGAGGTAGGCGTCGCACATCGCTTCGCTCCGGTCCTCCTCGAGCCGCTCTGCCAGGGTGCGTTCGGCCAGCTCCCAGGCCGGGTCGACCCAGACCTTCAGGTCCGGTTCGCCCCGCGCCGCGTGGAGGAAGGGGAGCACGCTCGGCTCCCCCATCTCCCCGAGCGCCAGGAGCGCCCGCTCCGTGCCTGCGTGCCGTGCCTGGACAGCGCGCTCGAGGGCCGGCACCGCCTTCAGCCTCAAGCTCACGAGGGCTCCGTAGGCTGCACGCCACGTGGCCTCGTCGGGACTCTTCAGCACGCCGACGAGCCGCTCCACCTTGCGCGGGTCGGACTCGGCCTGCTCGGCGAGGGTTCGAACCGCATCCGGGTTCCGGCCGGCGCAGGCTGCGGCGAGCACGAGGGCGAGGACGGACGGACGCACCGGTGACCCTCCAGGGCGGACGCAGGATACCACCGGTCGAGCCCGGACGGGTCCGCTAGGTCCTGAACCCGGCCTTCAAGGTGTCCACCCTGGCCCGTATCGTCTCCAGGGAAGCGTCGGGGCGTAGGATCGCGCGCCGCCAACGCAGCCCTCGCCTCAGGGACACCACGACCCGGTGCGGTCGTGTCCCTCCGGACCACGCGATCCGCAGGCGAACGCCGTCCCGACGGCCTCGGGCCTCCACGGCCGGCCGCCAGCCCTCCCGCAGGGACAGGCCCAGTTCGCCGACCACCGCATCCACGGTCGCCGCGTACCGCCGTCCGAGCCACACCTGCCAGAGCCGGTTCCGGATCACCAGGATCCATGCCAGGGTCAGCAGCAGGAGGATGCCGACCAGCACGCTCTGGATCAGGCTCTCGTCCACCCAGGTCCCTACCCCTCGAGGTCCATGGCACCTCCTTCCCTGGCCACCGAGACCGCGGGGGCCGAATGGTCGGCCCAGCGCGCCGCGATCTCCTCCAGGTCCGCATCGTTCGCGTCTGGCGCGTGGTGGTACAGCACGAGATGCGCGACCTCGGCTGCCCGCGCCAGGGCGACGGCGTACTCGGGGTAGGAATGACCCCAGCTCATCTTCGTGATGAACTGGTCGAGCGTGAACATGGTGTCGTACACGAGCACGTCGGCACCCCGGACGACATCCAGGATCCGGCTCTCGGCCTCGGTGGGATCGCGCCCCGCGGCCAGCCCCTCACCCGGCTGTGCAAAGGGTGCGGTATCCGTGAAGTAGACCAGGGACCGGCGGCCGTGCGTGATCCGGTACCCGCACGAGCCTCCGGGGTGGATCAAGGGGACGGACCGGATGCGTATGGGCCCGCACGGAAACGTGGCACCGGGCCGGATGGACTCGAACCGCACCGAGGGCGGGATCTCGGGGAGCCGAACCGGGTGGAACCTGCCGTTGAGCAGGTGCTTCAAGGGCAGATCGGTCGCCGGAGGGTCGGGGTCGGGCATGACGACGCGAATCTGGAAGGACGGCGCGTACATGGGGTCGAAAAACGGGAGGCCCAGTACGTGGTCCAGGTGGTAGTGCGACAGGAGCACGCAGAGGTCCCGTCCCGACCGGGTCAGGAGATCCCGGCCCAGCGGGCGGGCGCCGGATCCGCAGTCGAGCACCACGGTGGGAGCGCCCTCGGCAGACACCTCCACGCAGGCGGTGTTGCCCCCGAACCGGAGCGTGTCGGTGCCGGGCACGGGGATGGAACCGCGCACGCCCCAGAACCGGACCCTCACGGGGAGGCTCCGGGCCGCGCTCCGAAGCGTCGCGGCGAGAAGGCCGGCGGGCGAACGCAGCGGGGCATGCAGGCACGAGGCTCGACGGTCAGAAGTAGTACCGGCACCCGATCTGGCCTTCCATGTCCCATCCCATCTGCTCGATCAGGTAGACCGTGGGTGCGATCTCCACATGGAAGTCGATGGGCAGCGTGGGCACCAGGACCGTGACCCCTGCCACGAGCCGGGGGCCCAGGAGCAGAAACCCGCCGGGGAGCTGGAAGTTCACGTCCGTCTTGAGGCCCGGCCCGATGTGGAAGGGCAGTGCGTACTCGTTGCCCTCCACGTTGATCGGCCGGAACTCGAAGACCCAGTCCACGCTGGCGCCGACGTCCTTGAAGTCGCCCAGGTTGCCGCCCACCGTGAACTGGACGGCCATGGCGTCGCCCATCCAGATCTTGCCCGTGAGGCCGGTGGGCGCGCCGAGAGCGACGCCGAGGCCGAAGGGGCCACCCATCCGTTCGGCCGTGAAGGAGGTGGCGAGGGTGGCGTGGGTCTGGAGCGGGACCTGTGCGTCCGCAGGATCGACGAGGGAGAGGAGCAGGGGCAGGATCGCGTTCATGGCATCACCGGGGCTCGTCGACTCGGGGACCGGGAAGGGGGCGCGCGGTACAGGATTCGAACCTGTGGCCTTTGGCTCCGGAGGCCAACGCTCTATCCAGCTGAGCTAACCGCGCACCGGGAACCGCTGCGCACGACGCCCGTGCGCGACGACACCTTTCTGTACGGGCCCGGAGAGGCCTTGTCAAGACGGAGCGGCTGCCTCGCGGCCTCCCACCCAGGCCCGCATGGACGGCAGGACCTCCGCTTCCCAGACAGGGGAGGCGCGCACCCGGGCGAACCGGAGGAACAGCGCTTCGAGCACGCGGTGGAGCTCCTCGTAGAGGAACATTCGATCGTAGAGACCGGCCTCGTCCTCCCCGCGGACCACCTGGGGCAGCCGCGCCGCGGCCACGTCCAGGCGAGGCGCCCGGAGCACGAACGTGAACTCTCGCTCCTCGCGCCTCAACCCCAGGGCGAGGTCCCTGGGGACCTTGCCCCCGGCCAGGGCGGCTCGCGCCTCGGGCCCGACCGAGGGGTTGTCCCCGGTCAGGACGACCGTCGCACGATCCTCGCCGGGCACGCGGAACGACAGCCGCGTGTCCACCCAGAGATCGACGCATCCGATCTCCTCCCCGAGGTCCAGGCTCCTCCCGAATTGCTCGGTGATCCACCACAGCCAGAGGAGGAACTCCGAAGCGAGGTGGGGCACCTGGGGTAAAGCGGGTGTCGCCTCGTGCCCAGGCCCGCTCATGGCGTACCTCCCAACTGAGTGCCGCCCGTGGCGAGGAGCGGATCCACCAGGTGGGGCGCGGACTCGGCCAGCAGGTCGAGCGGCGTCCAGGGCTGGAGGGACAGCCCGAACGTGCGGTGGAAGAGGGTGCGGAACCGAGCGTTGGCCGCCTCGCCGTGGTGATGGAAGAGGAGCCAGCCGCCCGCGAGGTCCCAGGAGATCTCGTAGACCTGGACGCGCGGAAGGGACCTGGAAAGCAGGTCGATCTCGATCCGCTCCTTCATCTCCTCGCGGACCGGACGCGGGCACCGGGGACGGTCGTGCTCGGTGCACCAGGCCGCCACTTCCCGGGCGAGGAGCGCCCGGACCAGGCGGGCGGGCACCACCTTCCGATCGACGCGCAGCGCGAAGACGGCGTAGTGATCGTACAGCCAGGTGTCATGGACGGCGAAGTCCGTGTCCAGCAGGTCGCGGATGCTCACCCAGCCCTCCGTGTCCGTCCGCCGGGCCGAACCGGGTCGGAACGCATGGGCCGCCAGCGCCTCCGCATAGGCATCACGGAAGGCATCCGGCACCGTCCCCACCACCTGGTACCGGCGGACCGTCCACGTTCCGGAAAGCACACCCATGGCCGACTCCGATTGCCGCGTTCAGGTGAGTTCGACCCGCGCCACGGCGTGCCTCAGGATGTCCACCTCTATGCCGGTCTTTAGTGAGAAGCCGAATTCGTACCGACTCATCCACGCGATGGTTCCAGTCCACTGCTCCCCCTCCACCAGCGTGACGACGAGGCGGGTCTGCTTCTCGAACCAGGGGAAGAGGAGACGATCCGGGAGAGGAACCCGATCCTGCATCCGGACCAGCGGCCGGGCCTCCACGGCCGCGAGAGCGGCATCGCGCCCCAGGGCCTTGCGTACCCCCCGGGCGTCCGCCGGATCGTGGGCGTACTTCACCTGGAGCTTGTGGAGGGTCTCCTCCGGCCCGGCGTCCGCCGGTGCGAACCGGATCTCGTAGGGCGCGACCTCGAGGACGCGACCCTCCCGGACCGCGTGGCCCAGGAGCCCGAGCACGAGCGGCCGATCCGACGCGAGCCGATCCGTGAAGATCGAGCGTTGTCCCGATGCCGCCATGTAGGCCTTGCGACGGCGCTTGGAGAGAAGCTGCTCCAGGTCGGCGTGCCCGTCGACCACCTGGAGGGCGAGGGAGCGGTCGATCCGGTGGCGCTCGGACAGGACCACGGCTCGGTGTTCGCGGGCCAGCGCCTGGAGCACGTCGTTCAGGTCTCGCTGGCCGGCCACGACCGCACGGGCGGTCTGCTCGGGGAGCCCCATCGCGAGGAGTTCGGCGAGCCGGGCCTGGGCACGCGCCCGCTGGCCGGCATCGCCCTCCCGTCTGGGGACTGGCCGACCCCGAGCCCCACCACCGCGCCTCCCGTCCGGCCGTCCACGGTCCACCAAGGCACCTCCGGGATCGACACCTAACATGCTGGCGGGGCGTCGAGG
>JAFGLY010000183.1 GCA_016927815.1 Deltaproteobacteria bacterium
GGTGCGCCAGCAGCACGGCCGCGTCCGGAGCGACGCCGGTGACGAGGTGGACGCCGTCGAGCGCAGGCAGGTCGTCCCACGCGGAGCGGTTGTCCTCGGGGTCCACGGCGAGCGCGGTGACCGGGTGCCGCATTCCCGCGTCGGTCAGCGCGGGTCGTACCGGCGTGGGGTCCACCGAGGGCTCCGGCATCCCGAGCCGGATCGGCAGCACGTCCTCGATCGGAGTCGCGGCGTATCCACCCAGGTCGAAGGACCGATCTCCACCGATCATGGCCAGGGCGCCACCGGCCCGCACCCAGTCGGCCAGGTTCCCGAGAAGGTCCTCGCCCCGCCACCCGAAGTAGGGAGCGTGGTCGAAGTTCTGGAAGATCACGAGGTCGAACGAGTCGAGCCGGGTCTCGAAGAGGTCCTCGTAGGGGAACGGGATGAGGCTCAACTCGTCGTCCTCCCACCCGGCCCCCATGTCGGCATGGGTGCGCAGGATGAAGAAGGACACGAGATCCACCGCGGGGTCCTGCTTGAGGAACCTCCGGAGGAACTTCTCGTCCATGGAGGGGGCTCCGCAGACCTGCAGCACCCGCATCCGGTCCCGCACCACGCGAATCACGACCGCTTCCGTGTTGTTCCCGGGCACGGCGTCGCCCGGCGGCACCGGCGTCTCCACCTCCCAGGTGTGGCGCCCGACGTCGCCCGGCTGGACCTGGAACGTCAACTCCGCCCGCCCCTGTCCGTCCAGTACGACGTTCCGCCGTTCCACGAGCGCGCCGTCGCGCTTCAGGGCGACCTGGATGTCGCGCCGCTCGAAGCCGGGTCCATGGATCCGGGCCTTAAGGGTGAAGGGCGTCCGCACGAACGCGAAGCCGCCCACCTCCACCTCCCGGATGGACAGGTCCACGAGATCGACCGAGGATCCTACGCCGTAGACCGTGAGCGGCCCCGGGAGGTCCAGGGGCTCCACCACGCCCGTGCGCTGCCAGCCGGCGCGCAGGCCTCCGCGGTCGATGCCGTCCGTGACGAGGACGAGTCCCGCGAGGCGCTCACCGGCGTAGCGATGGCGGACCGCCTGGAGCGCCACGCCCAGGTCGGTGTCCTCCTCGTCCCAGGTGAGCGCGGAACCCAGGGCCAGATCGCCACCGAACCGGAGGTGCTCGGCATCGGGGCGACCCACGGTGGCGAGGATCGCCTCCACCGGCTCGCTCCGGGATCCCCTCCCCTCCCGGATGGCCATGGAACGGCTGTCGTCCACGAGGACCACGAAGCGTCCGGGCTCCCATCGGTGGGCGCCCTCCCGCAGCACCGGACGGGCGAGCGCGAAGCACACGGCCGCCAGGGCGGGCACGAGGAGCGCGGCCTGGAGGGTCCGCCCGCGCACCCCCCGGGCCGAGGCGAAGGCCAGGAGCGCTGTGGCCGCCGAGGCGACCAGGGCTGCCGCCACGACCGCCCGGGATCCGGTCCAGGCCACCGTTCCGGACCCGAGGTCCAGGCCTCCGACGAGCCAGGACAGGAGGCTCACGGCACCCTCGGGGGTCCAGGCGCGTTCACTCCTCGATCCTTCCCGTGCGGAACAGCTCGTGGACGTGGGTGGCGTCCTTCTTGTAGTCGGAGGTCAACGCGTACACGACGAGGTTGATCCCGAGCTTCACGGCCTCCCGGCGCTGCAGGACGCCGCCGGGCTCGACCGTGAACCGATCGCGTCCGTCGGGCCCCCGGTCCAGGGCACCGGAGAGGTCGTTCCGGCAGTAGACCAGGGGGGTCATCTCGCCGATCGTGATGCCCTCCAGCCAGGGCACCACGTCCACCCGGCCGACCGGGCGGCGGACGAGGAAGAAGGACCGATAGACCGCGTGGTCCGTGGGGAGCGGGGCCAGGGGGCGCGTGGGGAAGAGGCGGGCGCAGAGGCTCCGGACCGACCGGTCGAAGGCCGAGTCCGTGAGGCCGCTGGCGTCGTCCAGGAGAAGAAATCCGCCGTACTGGAGGTACCGGGCCAGCCCGGCGATGGCCGGGTCGTCGAGGGCAGGCACCTCGCCGTTGCCCACCGCGACGCCGAAGGGGTGCTCGAAGAGGGCCGGATCCTCGGGCCGGAGCCGGACCACGCGGGGCGCGCATTCCACGCTGGTGGTCTGCTGCACCTCGTAGAGCAGCCGGATCCAGGCGTCGGGTCGCGCCACCACGCCGCCGGGGAGGTCCAACTCCACGACGTCGAGCCGACTCGTGTCGCCCAGCGCCCAGCCCCGGCGCGAGAGCAGTACGCCCAGGGCGCCCAGGGCGGCGAGGCCCAGGACGTCCCGCCGGGAACGGCCGCTACCCCCCATGTCTCGTCCATCCCCCGGCCTGGAGCAGCATGAGGAGCAACGCCCCGGCCAGGGCCGGAAGGCCGAGTTCGACTCGGCGCTGCAGGCGCGTGGGGTCCAGGGCGGACTCGGCCCGGGCGAGGCTGTCCTGGCGCCGCACGTCCGACTCGGGGGCCGGCGGGTTGGCCGCCACCCAGGCGAGCGGCGGCGCACCCTCGACGGAAACCGTATAGGGACCCGGCCTTTGCGGCGTGAATCGGATCCAGCCCGGGATGCCGTGGGTGGACACCGCGTGGCCGTCCGGGTCGGCGACCCGGGGCGCGAGCGACGGGCCCGGCAGGGGGATGTGCACGACCTCTCCGACCGTCCCCTCGAATCGGGCCGTGGCATCCGCGCTCTCGCCTCCCAGGCAGGTCACGAGCCGTTGGACGAAGGGAAGGAACACCGCCTGGAGGGGGAGATCGTTCCAGGCGAGGTCCACCGTGCCCGCGAGGACGAACACCCGCCCGCGCCCCACGGTCCGCTCCAGGAGGAAGGGGAGGCCGCCCTCCAGGGCCAGCAGCGTGCGCGCCTGGACGTCGCCGGGCACGGGGTCGAACAAGATGGCTCGGCGGACGCGAACGGCGGTGAACCCGGCCCGACCTTGGCGGGCGAAGGGGGTGAACAGTTCCTCACCGGTGTCCGGGGCGACCAGGGGCACGCCCTCCTCGACATCGAAGGACACCAGGTTCCGGCTGCGTCGGAGCGGTGCGGGCAGGAGCGTGGAGAGCGCAGCGTTGTAGCGCTCCGGGGTGACGTTGTCCCCACCGGTGATCACGAGGCCGCCCCCCCCTCGGACGAAGGCGGAGAGCGTGTCGGCCAGCGGCCGGGGTTCGGAGACGTTGGCCAGGAACACGACCCGGTACTGCCCCAGATCCAGGTCCGGTACGCCGTCCGGTGCCGTGACCTCGGGCCGGACACCCGTACCCAGCCCCCCCCAGGGGGCCAGCGCCCGCTCCAAGAAGTACACCTCGCTCTGGATGGGCGTGGGTCCTGGATCTCCATCCACCACGAGAACCCGGCTGGGACCCACGCGCGGGAGGTGGAACCAGTGGGTGTCGTCCGAGGCCAGCCGATCGCCCGACAACGCGACGCTGGCCACACCTCCCGGCACCTCGGGAGGCACGGTGAAGCGCACCTCCACCGGTTCGCAGGCGGGCAACGCGTCGCCCGGCGCGTCGGACCCCGGGCACCCGGGAACCTGGACGAAGGCCGTCATGCGACTCCCGTCCGGGAGGGTGACGGTCACGACCGTCTCGGCCTCGCCCTTCCCGAAGCCCGTGAGGCCCACCCTGAGGCTCCCCCCCTCCACGCCGCCCCCGTACGTCACCGTCGAGACCGTCACGTTTCGGGGCGAGGCGTCCTGGACCCCCCTGGGCAGCACCCGGCCTCCGGCCGCAAGGATCCGTTCGATCTCGGGCACCGCGCCCGCCACGGTGCCCGGACCGGCCTCATCGGTGAAGACCACGACCTCGCCGGGCTCTCCTCCGAGCAGCGAGCGGGCCTCCCGGAGCGCGCCGGCGAGGTCGGTGCCGGACCAGGAGGGCTGCACGGCCTCCAGCGCCCGCACCACCCGATCCGGGTCCTGGACGAGCGTCGGCAGAATCCGCTCGGGACCGCCCTCCGGTCCGACCACGGCTACCACCCCGACCCGGGCGTCGGGGGGCAACTCGCGGACCAGGGCGACGGCCTCGCGACGCGCCCGGGCGAGCAACGTCCCCTCCGACGCACCGCCCTGGCCGACGAGGGTGCGGAGCGCGCCGTCCTCCTCGAGGGACATCGAGAGGCTGTTGTCGAGGACCACGACCACGCGACCCACGCCTCCGAGGCGAAGCGCCGTGTCGGGGATCCCCAGGCCGGGCCGCGCGGTCGCCACCACCACGAGGAGCACGGCCAAGAGGCGCACCGCGAGCCGCACCGGGTCCTGGATCCGGCGTCGCCTCCGGAGGCGGCGCACCAAGCGCTCGACCAGCATCATCGCGCCGAACGCCTGGCGTTCGATCGGATCCTGGCGTGCCAGGTGGGCGATCAGCGGCCCGAGGGCGAGCACGGCCAGGGCCAGCGCGCCGGCCGCCAGGAAGCTGAAGCTCCAGGAACTCATGCCCGCCCGCACGCCGGCTTCGGGCGCCGGGAGCCGCCGGACAGGAGGCGGAACAGGGGGTCCGCCAGGGGCCGGTCCGTCGGAACCGGCAGGTAGAGGCCCTGCCAGGCGGTCACGGCCCGGCGCACCTCCTCGGTCCACGCTCGGACCACGGCCCGGAAGTCCTCGCGGACGCCCGCGGGGTCGAGGGCCAGCGGAGCGCCACCTTCGGGCGAGAAGAAGCGGGCGGGCCTCGGAAACTGGAGATCCAGCTCCCGGGGATCGTAGAGGTGCAGCACGCGGACGTCGGTGCGGCGTCGGCCCAGGGCATGGAGGGCGGGGGCCCAGCTCTCGACCTCCTCCATCAGGTCGCTGGCCAGGACCAGCATCGATCGGCGACGCAGGCCCGCCGCGACCACCTGGAGCCCTCGGCCCAGGTCCGCGCGGCCCGAGGGGCGGACCGAGGCTAGCACGCCGAGGATGGACCCGAGCTGGTGTCGTCCGGCGCGGGGCGAGAGGATCCGCCAGGGGACGTCCTCCCCCCCCAGCACGGCGAGCCCGACGGGCTCCCTTCTCAGGTACAGGTACCAGGCGAGCGTGGCCAGCAGCCCAAGGGCGTAACCGGCCTTGTTCCCCTCGATCGGTGGCCGATCCCCGGCGGACCCGCCCGGCCTCGTGGACATGTCGCCCGAGGCGTCCAGGACGAGCAGGACCGGCAGGTCGCTTTCGGCCTGGGTGCGGCGGACCACGAGCCGGTCGGTGCGGGCCCACACGCGCCAGTCGAGGTCCCGCACGGGATCCCCCGGCGCGTAGGGCTTGTAGTCCGCGAACGTCACCGAGGAAGCGAGCGCCCGGCTCGGGTGCTCGCCGTGCAGGACGCCCTCCACCGCACAGCGCGCCACCAGCGCGAGGCGCCGGATCCGCGACAGGACCTCGGGCTCCCAGGGGATCACCGGGCTGGCACCTCCTCCAGCAGTCGGGCCACCACCTGTTCGGTCGTGACACCCGAAGCCTCGGCCTCGAAGTTGAGCACCAGCCGATGGCCGAGCACGACCGGAGCCAGCGCGCGGACGTCCTCCAGGTGGGGTACCTCGTGACCGTGCAGAGCCGCCCGGACCCGGGCGCCGAGCGCGAGGTACTGGCTCGCCCGGGGACCCGCGCCCCACTGCACCCACTGCCGGACCCCCTCCGGGCTGCCCGGAAACGGGCGGGTGGCCCGGGCCAGGCGAACCGCGTACCGAAGGACGTCGTCGGAGGTGGGGAGCCGTCGGACCAGGGCCTGCTGCTGGAGGAGGGTGTCGCGCGCCACCACCGGCGTCACGTTCGGAGGATCCCCGGTGGTGGTACGCCGGACGACCTCGACCTCCTCGACGTCCGACGGGTAGTCCATCCGGATCGAGAACATGAATCGGTCGAGCTGCGCCTCGGGCAGGGGGTACGTGCCCTCCTGCTCGATGGGGTTCTGGGTGGCCAGCACCACGAAGGGCGGCTCGAGAAACCGGGTGGCGCCCGTCACGGTCACGGCCCGCTCCTGCATGGCCTGGAGGAGCGCAGCCTGCGTCTTGGGAGGGGTACGGTTGATCTCGTCCGCGAGGAGGAGGTGGGTGAACACGGGCCCCTCGATGAACCGCCGCACCCGCCGGCCGGTGGCGTGGTCCTCCTCGATCAGTTCGGTGCCGAGGATGTCGGACGGCATCAGGTCGGGCGTGAACTGCACGCGATCCGTCTTGAGGCCCAGGGCCAGGGCGGCGGTGCGAACGAGCAGGGTCTTGGCCAGGCCGGGTACGCCGACGAACAGGCAGTGGCCGTCGGACAGGAGCGTGATCAGCAGCAACTCCACCGCCTCCGTCTGCCCCACGATGACCCGACCCACGGCCTCGGTGAATCTCTGGCGCAGAGCCGAGATGTCGTCGAACAGCGCAAGGTCTTCGGCAGCGGACATTCGAGGCTCCTTCCTGGCCCATGCCCTCGAGGGGGCGCACCCCCTGGGGCGAGGGGGCGCCAGCCTATCCCGACCCGCGGGCGTTTGGCCCACGAACGGCCCGACGCACACGGTCCACGTCTCGGTCGGTGATCCAGCGGACGAACCCGGGGGCGAGGCGGGTGGCGTACCAGGTGACCCGGTTCATGAACCCCGGCACCACGCGGAACCGCCCGGCGGCCACGCCGGCGAGCAGCGCCCGGGCCACGGCCTCGGGAGATCCGGGCCGAATGGTCCCGGCGATGGCCCGCGTCTCCTCCGGCTTGATGAGGTTCTCGGCCTCGAGTTGCGGCGTGTCGGTGTCGGCCGGGAAGACCACGGTCACCCCGATGCCGTGGGGTCGGAGCTCCTGCCTCAGACACTCGGAAAACCCCGCCACCGCGAACTTCGAGGCCGAGTAGGCGGTGTACCCGTAGATCCCGACGAAGCCCGCCGCGGACGAGACGTTCGCGATCCAGCCGCTCTTCTGGGCCAGGAAGTGAGGCAGGAACGCGCGGGTCACCTGGACCACGCCCAGGTAGTTCGTTCTCAAGGTCGTCTCGAAGACCGCGTCGGGGATCTCGAGCACGTGGCCCGGGTGCGAGATCCCCGCGTCGTTCACGAGCAGATCGAGCCCGTCCAGGGACTCGAGCACGCGCGGTGCGATCGCGTGGACCGCCTCCCGGTCGCCCACGTCCAGCGGGAAGGCGGCGAAGCGCTGATCCCGATCCGAGGCCGCGTTCCGGATCTCCTCGAGCGCCGCGGTCAGCCGCTTCGGGCCCCGGGCGGCGATGGCCACGTGCGCGCCCCAGGACGAGGCGAGTCGGGCCACGGCCTTTCCGATCCCACTCGAGCCTCCCGTGACGAAGAGCCTTAGCCCACGGTAGTGCTCCATCACGCCTCCGCTCCGGTCCTCTACTCGTTCGATCCCGGGTCTGCCCCTCCCACCAGGATGCGCCGCGCGCGCGCCGCGGCGTCGGCGAGTTCGTAGTGCCCGAGCTTGCGGCCCAGGTCGGCGATGCAGTCCTGGACCTGGGGGTCGAAGGGGTCCACATCCGCAGCGGCACGACAGGCCGCCAGCGCCTCGGCAACGTGACCGCTGGCCCGCTCCAGATCCGCGATGGCCTTCCAGGTGTCGGCGAACTCGGGGTAATCGGCCACCGATCCGCGGAGCACCGCCAGCGCACCTGCCGGATCTCCGAGACCGTGGCGGCAGCGGGCGATTCCGGCGGCGACCAGCGGGCTGGGCGGCTCGTCCGAAGGGTGGGCCCGAGCGTACTCCACGAGGGCCGCCCGAGGCCGACCCGCCTCGAGCAGCAACGCCCCCAGCCGCGCGGCCTCGGCGAGGTCACGGCGCCGAGCCAGGAGCGGATCCGTCGCGTACTCGTCCCCCTCTCCCTCGAACACGACCTGGGGAGCCTCGAGGCGCCGCTGCACCAGGTCCATCGCGCGCAGGGCGACCAGGGAGTCTTCGAAGAGGGCTTCGAAGGAAGCGTACCCGGCGGCGCTGGCCAAAGCCTCGGCGGCATCGCCCCCCGAGCGGACGGCCTGGAGCGTGGAGCGCAGCACGGCTTCACCCCCCCGTCCGACCGCCGTGGCCACCAGGATCTTGACCTGGGCGTAGGCGAGGGCCTTTCGCTCCGTGGTAGGCAGGAACGCGATGGAGGGGTGGATCTCCTCGAACGTGACCAGGTCGTCTTGCCCCAGGGCCAGGGCCACGAGGGACTGCTCGTACGGGGAGAGGGAGGCGTCCGGCACCTGGCGCCAGCACCGTTCCAGGTACCGCGCGATGCCCTCCTGCAGCCAGACCGGTGCGCGATCGGTCGATACCCAGGAGACGATCTGGTGGACGTACTCGTGGACCAGGCTGTCCTTCCAGGCATAGCCCCGAGCCACCGAGCGGGGGCTGACGAGGAGGATGCGGGCCCACCGGGAGAGCCCCACCACGCCTCCGCCCTCGTCGGGCTCCAGGCCGAACCCAGTGGCGAGACGGAAGCGCCGCCCCGAGGGGTAGATCTCGACGAGCACCGGATCCGGTGGGAGTTCTCCGAAGATCGGGCGGAGGCGGGCACGGGCCGACGAGAGTACGCCGAAGGCCTCCTCCAGGAGAATCGCGTCCGGACCCGGGGCCCACCGGATGCAGACGCCGTTCCGGATCCGCTCCTCGAACTCCGCGGTGGCCTCCGCCGTGTTCCGGTACAGGGCAACGAGGTCCTCGAGGCCACGCGGCACCGTGTCCATGGCAGCCGCGGCCGCGTCGAGCCGACGGGCGGCCTCGACGGTCCGTCCCTGGTGGAAGGCCACCTGGGCGGCCAGAACCAGCGCGCGCGGATCCCCGGGCGTTTCGACCAGGGCCCGCTTGGAAGCCGCCACGGCACAGGGGATGTCGAGGCGCTCCAGGCAGGTGTACCCGTCCTCGACCGAGCCGGCCCCTGCCGGCGTTGGGACCGTCAGGAGCAGCAGGAGAATCCACCTACTGGCGGACCAGCTCTTCATAGTACCGCCGCTTGAGGGTTTCGTACTCGTCGGGCACCTTGCCCTCCATGCCCCGGAGGAGCGCCCTGCGGTAGGCCTCGGGGGTGCGGAACGCCTCGGGCGCGGGGATCTCCATCCGTCCGTGAACGTCGGGCGAAGCCCCCGCACCCCGCCGGCTCCCGCTCGACGCCTGGGCCTCGCGGCGTGCAGAGAACCGGCTCAGGTCCCGGGCGTCCTCGATAGCGCGCTCCAGCGCCCGCCCGGCCTCGGCCAGGGCATCGGCCGCGCTCCGGGCCGCCCCTTCTCCGGCCATGGCCTGACCGTCACCGAGCGAGGTCACGGAGCGGTGAACCGCTTCCGAGGCACCCTCGAGCCCCTCGACGAGCCCAGGCGCTCCCATGGGCAGGGACCGTGCGAGGTCGCCGGCTTCCCGAGTGGCCCCGACCACCCGCTCTTCCACCGTCTCCTGGCGGGTTGCGGCCTCACGGGCCGCCTCGCAGAGAGGGGCGGAGGGCCGGGCGAGGGATCGGACGAGGTCCTCGAGCATGCGACGCACGGCCACGGCCTCGGCCTCCGCCTCCCCCAGGGACCCCAGCACGACCCGTTCGCCGCCCGCGACGCGTCCGATGGCCTGCCGGCCCTCGGTGTATCTTGCGGCCACCTGCTCGAGGTGGGTCACGCTCCACTCCATCTCGCCCGCGGCCCCGACGCTCCTGTCCACGTCGTGCGCGTCGAGGGCTCGGAGCAGGCCGTGCGCCTCGCTCGCGACCGCCGCCGACAGGCTGCGCTCGGTGTAGGACCACCCATCACCCCGCATCGCCTCGGCATTGCGCTCGCTCCGCCGGACCAGTGCCCGTGCTCGCTGGCCCACCGCGTCCCACCGGGCAGCAAGGGACTCGGGGTCGTCGCCCAAGGCTGCACGAAACCGGGCGATGCGCTCGACCTCCTCGCGCTCGTTCTCCTCCAGGTCGGCCAGCTCCCGGGCGAGGGCCTCGACGCGCGCCATGGCCTCGGCGACCGCTCCCTCCCCGGCAGCCATCGCGTCCTCGACGATCGAGGCGAGGTCTTGCGCATCTCGGGCCAGGGCGACGAGGATGCGCCGGGCGTCGGTGACACGCCCCTGGGCCAGCGCGTCCCGGGCCAGGGCGATCCGGTTCCGGGCGTCCCGAACGCGGGCGGCGACGAGCGCGGACAGCGGGCTCTCACCCAGATCCTCGGCCGCACGATCCAGGCCTTCGAGCTGGCGACTCACAGAATCCAGGTGGACGTGCAGGGACACGGGGTCCTCGATCCCAGGAAGAGGCGCCGTCTCCCGGGCGATCTGTCGGGCCAGCTCCGCGAGGCGGGCGACCGCCTCTCTCAGGATGGCCTCGTCGAGCGTGAGGATACCGCGTTCCAGAGTGGTGATCGTGGCGTCCCGGAGCACCTCCAGGTGGACCCGATCCTCCTGGGGAACGGCCTGCCGATCCGGCCGTGCCCCCAGCACCTGCACGAAGGTGAGCAGGGAGGCGTGCGTTGCCCGCACCGCCACCACCACCGTGCCCTCGAAGGTGGAGGGGTCGAACCCCTCCCACCAGGCGTCCGCGAGCGTGTCGAGCGGCTCCATGCGCTGCGCCACGCGCTCCCCCCAGGCCAGGAGGGCCGGCCCGGTGTCCCCCGCCGGCCACCCCTCTTCGAGGTAGTCGGCGAGGGCGCCTACCAGCACGCCCCTCAACTCCTCGATCCGCTTCACCTTGCGGGCGGTCTTGCCCCGCGGGCCCAGCACGCGGAGCGCCAGCACCCGGGAGGCACCCGCCTTGGATCCGGACACGGCGTCGTCGTCCCAGGCCACCACGCGGACCCGGCCCGCCTCCCCGGGTACGAGACCCAGGTCCAGCGGCGTGGCGTCCAGGGCCTCCGAGAGGCGCTCCGCCGGGTCGAGGGGGGCGCGCAGCACCCGGGGAGAGGGCGACGGCCCCTCGGTCCGGTCCACCACCGCCTCCACGCGGGCCACGCCGTAGTCGTCACGCGCGGTCCAGATCACCGGTATCGCCTCGTCCCAGGCCACGTCGAGCGTGCCGGTCGGCGCGTCGAGGAGCACCTCGGGCGGAAGGTCCGGCTCGACGACGACGTCGTGCGTCCGGGACCGGTACTCCTGGCCGGTCCGCCCCAGGACCAGGTGCCACGCTCCCGCGGCGCGCACCTCGATCGAGGTGGACACCGATCGACCCGACAGGAGCGAGGCTTCGACGTCCTCGGGAACCGGTGGGGCACCCGCCTCGCCGGTGGCCGGGACGAACCTGAGCCGGGCCGACTCCCAGGCCTCGGCCGTCCGGGCACGGATCTCGACCGTGGTGCCCGGCGGGGCGTGGACGTCGCCCGTGGAGTTGAAGACCTCCAGCGGGTCCCGGCCGGTGTAGGGCGGGTAGAGGTAGCGAAGGTCGATGTCGCCCACGAGCGCTTCGTCCTCGGGGCCCGCGAGGGGGTCGGACGCGATCCCTTCCACAGCACCGGCCGGTCCGAAGATCCATGCGAGGGCCCGGAGGGGGGGAATCGGAGCCAGGACCGTACAGGCCACCAGACCGCCCACCGCGAGGATGGCCGCGAGCCCTGGCAGCCCGAGGGGAGGAGCGACGTGTACGTGGCGCGCATCCAGGCCGGCCACGTCCCCGGCCGCAAGGGTCGTGGCGCGGGCGAGCAGGGCCTCGGACTCCCCTGGGCGGGCTCCCTCCAGGCGCTCGGCCACGGTGACGAGCCGGCCCCTCAGCCGGGGTCTTTGGGCCTCCACGCGGCGGGCCTGCCGGACCGGGTCCCCGGCGGGGCGCCAGCGCCTCGCCGCGGGGATCGAGACGGCGAGCAACAGGCCGAGGCCGGTGAGCAGCGTGAAGACCAGGGGGGCCGCCGGCCGGGACACGTGGCCGAGGGCGAGCCCCACCGCGAGGCCGCCGGCCAGGCCGGCCACGGCCAACCCCTGGAGCACGGCCCGCACGGCGAGGCACCGTCGCTCCCGAACCGAGAGCGCCCGCAACAGTCCGGCGATCCGGAGGAGGTCTGGCGTCATGGGCGGGCGACAGTGTATCCATGGTTGGGCATGCCGAACCGGGACCTCGCGGCTGCGAGGGGGTCTCAGATCCGCGGACGCCTCAGCCTGATCCGCATCAGGTACCATTACTCAGACCGTTTCGAGCCGTGTATTCGTATGTATGGATTTTACGCACGGGTTCCTTTCCGTCCCCTGTCGGAGTTCATCCGCTTGCGGTCCACACGGGGTGTTTGATACGGATGGAACCCTTTGATCGTCCCTCACCGCGCACCCCGGCCGGACTCCCTCCCGCCGGGGGCCTGGAGCACCGGCATGCCCACCGACCTCGCTGTCTTCATCCAGGATCGTGCCCGGGAGCATGGTGGCGACCGGACCCGACTGCTGGACGTCGTCCGAGCCGTCCAGGAAGCGTTCGGCCACGTCTCCTCCGAGGCCATGGACCTCGTGGCCCAGGCCCTGTCCGTCCGCCGGGTGGAGGTCGAGGGCGTGGTGTCGTACTACGCCTTCCTGTCCCGGGAACCCAAGGGACAGGTCGTGATTCGGCTTTCTGACTGCCCTTCCTGCCGCATCCACGGCATGGAGGCCGTGGGCGCCGCCTTCGAGGAGGCCCTGGGCATCCGGTTCGGCGGCACCACCCCGGACGGCCGGATCACGCTCGAGCACACTCCCTGCATCGGGCTCTGCGACCAGGGACCCGCGGCCCTCGTCAACGAGGTCCCGATCACCCGTCTCACCCCCGGAAAGGCACGTGAGGTCTCGCGTCTCCTGGTTGCAGGCCGAACTCCGTGGGATCTCGCGCCCAAGGCCCGAGACACCGCGGATCCAGTCGCCCGCGTGCACGCGCTCGTGGACAGCAACATCCGCAAGGAGGGGCTGGTCGTCTTCGCGCCCATGCCCCCGGGGCAGGCCGTCCGCAAGGCCTTGGCCGGCACGCCCGAAGCGGTCATCGAGGAGGTCAAGGCCTCTCGGCTCTGCGGTCGCGGCGGTGCAGGCTTCCCTGCCGGCCTGAAGTGGGAGTTCGCCCGGAAGGCGCCGGGCGACGCCAAGTACGTGATCTGCAACGCCGACGAGGGCGAGCCGGGCACCTTCAAGGACCGGGTCATCCTGACCGAGAACCCCGACCTCGTCTTCGAGGGCATGACGCTCGCCGCCTACGCCATCGGCGCGGCCGAGGGCATCGTCTACCTGCGCGCCGAGTACGAGTATCTCCGCGCGCACCTCGAGGCGGTGCTCGCCCGGCGCCGGACCGAGGGGCTGCTCGGTCGCGCGGTCGCAGGTCGCGCCGGTTTCGATTTCGACATCCGCATCCAGGTGGGCGCGGGCGCCTACATCTGCGGCGAGGAGTCCGCCCTCATCGAGTCCGCCGAGGGCAAGCGCGGCGTGCCCCGAAACCGGCCTCCGTTCCCGGTCACGGTCGGCTACCTCGACAAGCCCACCAGCGTGAACAACGTCGAGACGTTCTGCTGCGCGGCGCGGGTGGTGGACACCGGGGCGTCCTGCTTCTCCTGCGTGGGGTCCATCCGCTCCACGGGCACCAAGCTGCTCTCGGTGTCGGGCGACGTGGCCCGACCGGGCATCTACGAGGTGCAGTTCGGGCAGTCCATCCGGGAGTTCTTGGAGATGGTGGGAGGCGAGGACGCCATCGCGGTCCAGGTCGGTGGGCCTTCGGGCACCTGCATCGGGCCCGCCGAGTTCGAGCGCCACATCGCCTTCGAGGACCTGGCCACGGGCGGCTCGATGATGGTCTTCGGGCCCGGCCGCGACATGGTGCAGGTGGCTGCGTGGTTCATGGACTTCTTCGTCCACGAGTCCTGCGGATGGTGCACGCCCTGCCGCGTGGGCAACGTGCTCATCCGCGAGCGGGTGCAGCGCATCCTCGCCGGCCGGGGCGTCCCGGCGGACGTCGCCTATCTCGAGACCCTCTGCACCACGGTCAAGAAGATGAGCCGCTGCGGCCTGGGCCAGACCAGCCCCAATCCCGTCGTGTTCGGCCTGAAGAACTTCCGTCCGGCCTGGGAGGCGCACCTTGGGCCAGACGACGGCCTCAATCCCGCGTTCGACATGGACGCCGCCCTCGCCGATGCCGTGCGCATCGCCGGGCGCGAACCGGTCCACCCCTGACCCCGAGGATCTCATGAGCGACACGTTCCGGTTCACGATCGACGGCGTCGAGGTCACGGGCACCCCCGGCCAGACCATCCTCCAGGCCGCCGAGGCAGCCGGCATCTGGATCCCCCGCCTCTGCTACCTCGAAGGCCTCGTCCCGGGCGGCGCCTGTCGGGTCTGCACGGTCAAGGTCCAGGGACGGTTCCAGGCCGCCTGCGCCTTCCCGGCAGGTCCCGGGCTGGTCGTGGAGAACGACACCGAGGAGATCCGGGAGCTTCGGAAGCAGGTGGTGGAGATGCTCTTCGTGGAGGGCAACCACTTCTGCATGTTCTGCGAGAAGAGCGGGAACTGCGAGCTGCAGGCGCTCGCGTACCGTCTCGGGATCGCCAGCCCGCGCTATCCCTACCTGTTTCCGGTCCGCCAGGTGGACGCCTCCCATCCCGACGTGTTCATCGACGGCAACCGCTGCATCCAGTGCGGCCGTTGCATCCGTGCCTCGCGCGACGTGGACGGCAAGGGCGTCTTCGGGTTCGTGGAGCGGAGCCGGGACACGCGCGTCGGGGTGGACGCCCGCACGGGTCTCGGCGGCACGAGCCTGACCCTCGACGACCGCGCCGTCACCGTCTGCCCGGTGGGCGCCATCCTGAAGAAACGGGTCGGTTTCGCGGTGCCGATCGGCGAGCGCCTGTACGATCACCGACCCATCGGCACCGACCTCGAGCGCCGCGGCGCCTAGCCCCGAAGGAACCCATGGACAAGCCCAAGATCGCCACCGCGTCCCTGGCAGGCTGCTTCGGCTGCCACATGTCGCTCCTCGACATCGACGAACGGATCCTCAAGCTCATCGAACTCGTGGACTTCGACAAGTCCCCCATCGACGACCTCAAGACGTTCACGGGCCGCTGCCGCGTGGGCCTCGTCGAAGGCGGCTGCGCCAACCAGGAGAACGTGGAGGTGCTCCGCGACTTCCGGAAGCACTGCGACGTCCTCGTGGCTCTCGGAGACTGCGCCACCATGGGCGGCCTGCCCGCGATGCGCAACGGCATCCCCCTGCGGGAGTGCCTGGAGGAGGCCTACCGCGACGGACTCACGGTCCACAACCCGTCGGGCACCATCCCCAACGATCCCGAGATCCCCCTGCTCCTCGACAAGGTCCGGCCGCTCTCCGACGTCGTGAAGGTCGATGTCTTCCTCCCCGGTTGTCCGCCCCCGGCGGACGCCATCTGGGAAGCCGTCACCGCGCTCCTCGAGGGGCGGGCCCCCAATCTCACCTACGACCAGCTCAAGTACGACTGACGCGGGCGCACCCAGGAGACCCTCATGTCCGGATTGAACCGAATCGTGATCGAGCCCGTGACCCGCGTCGAGGGTCACGGGAAGGTCACCATCCTCCTCGACAATGCGGGACGCGTCCAGCAGACCCGCCTGCACATCGTCGAGTTCCGTGGCTTCGAGCGCTTCATCCAGGGTCGGCCCTACTGGGAGGTCCCGGTCCTGGTCCAGCGCCTGTGCGGGATCTGCCCCGTCAGCCACCACCTCGCCGCAGCCAAGGCCATGGACAAGGTCGTGGGCGTGGACCGCCTCACGGCCACCGGCGAGAAGATGCGCCGCCTGATGCACTACGGGCAGGTGCTCCAGTCTCACGCGCTCCACTTCTTCCACCTCGTCTCCCCGGACCTCTTGTTCGGCTTCGACGCCGATCCCGCGATCCGCAACGTGGTGGGCGTGGCGAAGGACCCCCGTTTTTCCGAGCTCGCGGTCCACGGCGTGCTCCTGCGCAAGTACGGGCAGGAGATCATCCTCGCCACGGCCGGGAAGAAGATCCACGGCACCGGCGCCATCCCCGGCGGCATCAACAAGTGCCTGTCGGCCGAGGATCAGGCCCGCTTCCAGGCCGACATCGACCAGATGATCGGGTGGTCCGTCGACACGCTGGCGCTCTGCAAGCAGTACACCCGAAGCCACATGGACGAGCTGGCAGACTTCGGCTCCTTCCCCTCCAACCACCTGTCCATCGTGCGGGCGGACGGTGCGATGGACCTGTACGACGGCCTGCTGCGTGCCATCGATGCCCAGGGGAAGGTGATCTTCGACAAGGTGGAACCGGAGGCGTACCACGAGGTCATCCGCGAGGAGGTCCGGCCCTGGTCCTACATGAAGTTCCCCTTCATCCGGGCGCTCGGGCCCGAGACGGGCTGGTACCGGGTCGGTCCCCTCGCTCGTCTCAACACCTGCGACTTCATCGACACGCCGCTGGCCGAAGCCGAACGCCAGGAGTTCAAGGCACTCGCCGGAGGCCGGCCGGTGAACGTCACCATGGCCTACCACTGGGCGCGCCTCATCGAGGTGCTGCACTGCACCGAGAAGATCCGCGATCTCCTCGCAGACCCCGACATCCGGGGGACCGACCTCGTGGCCACCGGATCCCGTCGTCCCGAGGGTGTGGGCATTCTCGAGGCGCCGCGTGGCACCCTGTTCCACCACTACCGGGTCAACGATCTCGACCAGGTGGAGATGGCCAACCTGATCGTCAGCACGACCAACAACAACGAGCCCATGAACCAGGCCGTCCACAAGGTGGCCATGGACTACCTCGACGGAAAGACCCTCACCGAGGGCGTGCTCAACCGCATCGAGGTCGCCATCCGCGCCTACGACCCGTGCCTGTCCTGCGCCACGCACGCCCTCGGCCGCATGCCGCTCGTGGTCGAGCGGCGGGATGCATCCGGGCAGATCGTGGATCGGATCGGACGCTGACGCGGTTCCTGGTCCTCGCCGTCGGCAATCCCGCCCGCGAGGACGACGGGATCGGGCCCCGCCTGGCCGAGGCGCTCGAGCGTCTCGCCCTGCCCGACGTGTTCGTCCAGGCCGGCTACCAGTTCGATCCCGAGGATGCCTTCCTGGTCGCCCAGAATCCCGTGGTGGTCTTCGTGGACGCCGCAGCCGAGGGGCCGGCGCCCTTCTTCCTGCGCCGCCTCGAACCCGCCCGGAACACGGGGTTCTCCACGCACGCCCTGACCCCCGAGATCGTGCTCGGGCTGGCCCGCGACTGCTTCGGGTGGCAGGGGGAGGGCTGGGTCCTGGGGATCCGCGGTTGCTCGTTCGAGCCCTTCGTGGAGAGGCTGACCCCCGAGGCCGAGGCTCACCTCGAAGCCGCTCGTGCCTTTCTCGAAGCCGCGCTCCGTGAGGGGGTCCTGACCGCACCGAGTCCCCTCCCGGAGTGACGGCGGTTCGAGGCCGCGCGCGGGCCCGGGCTCGTGCGGTCTGCGGCTCCCTCGCGGTATCCTGGATCCATGGGCATGCGTGTCCTCTCCCTGCTCCTCCTGTGGGGCCTGAGGCCCGGCGCAGCGGCGCTGCCCCAGGCGGGGGTGGATCCGTTCGCCTCCACCCCGGAGATGGAAACCTGGGCCCGGGAGGCCACCCGTGGCTGCGCCGACACGCGAGCCCGTCTCGCCTGCCTGCAGCGTGCGCTGCTCGAGCCGTCCTTCGGGTTCGACTACGAGGCCAGCGACACGTTGACCGCCGTGGAGGCGTTCCGGCATCGTCGCGGCAACTGCTTCACGTTCACCGCGCTGTTCGTGTCGCTGGCACGTGCGACGGGCCTGCGGGCCGAGATGATCCGGGTCCCCGAGGTCCGGGAGGTGGACCGGGAGGGGTCGCTGGTGGTGGTGGTGCGCCACCTCGCGGTGGCGGCCCAGGACGGTGCCACCGTCACCGTGGTGGACTTCGGAGGCATCGATCGCGACGTCCTGCACGACTACTCCGTCGTGGACGAGTGCGAAGCCGGGGCGATCTACCACAACAACCGCGGTGCTCAGGCACTGCGCGACGGGCAGGCGGAGGCTGCCCTGCGCGATCTGGAAGAGGCCGTACGCCTCGCCCCGGGGTGGGCCGAGGCGCGGGTGAACCTGGGGGTCGCCCTTCGCCGATCCGGACACGTGGCCGGGGCGTATGACGCCTACCTCGACGCGCTCCGGCTGGATCCGGGCAACGCCTCGGCGCTGGCCAACCTCGCGGTGCTCTACGCCCTCGAGGGCCGACCCGAGGACCAGGCGCATGCCCTGCGCGCCGCCGCCCGTCGAGGGGCCACGGTCTACGCCCTGCTCGCCCTGGCCCAG
Source organism: Deltaproteobacteria bacterium (assembly GCA_016927815.1). Lineage (GTDB taxonomy): Bacteria > Myxococcota_A > UBA796 > UBA796 > JAFGLY01 > JAFGLY01. Next base: position 18,092 of record JAFGLY010000183.1, read on the forward strand.
GTGGAAATGGCCCACCAGGACCTGCCGGCCGCGCGCCGCGCCCTGAGACGGGCCCGGTGGCGGGACCCGGGGCTGTCGGAGCTGCACGACGCGTGGGCGACGTGGCACGCGCTCGCCGGACACGAACGGGCTGCCCGCCGGCACCTGCGAAAGGCCTGGCCCGCCGGAACGCCTCCTACCGGAACGCCACCACCACCGTGAGGGTCTCCGGCGCGGTCACCGCGTCCACCACGCGGGGCGAGAACCGCCACCGGCTCGCCGCCTCGAGGCCGGCCTCCCGAAGCACCTCGGGGCACTCCTCCCGGGCCCGGATCTCGCGCGGGCGCCCGCCAGGATCGACCGTGAGGGTCACCGGGCAGGCACCGGCACCCATGCCCGCCTTTCGAGCGCTCCGCGGGAGACGGGGTGTGACCTCCTTCCGAACCCGCGCCGGGTGGACGAGCTTGACGCCGGGAGGACCCACCCAGCCGTCGAATGCGGCCACCTCACCCGGATCCACCTCCACGTGGAGCGTGGTGGCGCCCACCTGCTCCGAGTAGCGGTAGACGTAGCGGATCGCGAACCGGGTCTCGCCCTCGGCCGCCGAGGCGTCGAGAGGCTCGAACCGCCACCGCCGGGTGGCGGCCTCGCAAGGCCCGACCATGGGCGGGTGGCAGTCCGGCATCGCCCGGGCGACGGGTTCGGTGCCGGCCGCCCACGTCACGTTCACCGAGCAGGTGTGGAAGGGCGCGTCGTCGGTGAGCCAGGACACGTCCTGCACCGGCAGGAGGAATGCCAGAACGCGGGCGTCCCAGGGCCAACCGTCCACCGGGAAGGGTTCCTCGGGCTCACTGGGCTCCTCGTGGATGGCCGGAGAGGCTCCCCGGGGTACCGAGGCATCCTCCTCCACCGCCCCGGCCAGGGCTGGGAGGCAGGCGAGGAGGAACACCGGGGAGGGGGTCACGCGGAGTCGCACGTACAACACCTCGTCGGCCCGCATATCTCACCGTTCTCCCTGCTGCGGACGACGCGAGCGGCCCGGCGCGGAGCGCCGCCTCACCCAACCGAGCACCAACGCCACGAGCCAGGGTCCGGCGAGCGGCCGGGTGGCGCAGCCGCACCGGCCCCCCTCGGGGGCGGGCGGCACGCCCGAGTCCGCGTGTTCGGCGAGCCATCCGTCCACGTCCGCGTAGATGGACTGCATGTTGTCGATGACGAGGCTCAAGGCCACGCCTTCGGGCACGTCCGAGGACAGGAGCGTGGCCAGGATCCAGGTCGCCGTCAGGCGGAGACTGGCCTCGCCGTCCGGGAGGACGACGTTGAGGTAGTACTGGTCGTCCACGGTGAGCCAGGACACGTTCACCTTGGCCGGACTCGTCAACCAGGTGCGCTGCACGAGCGCCAGACCCCGCTCGGTGTCCACCCAGCGGTACTGGCCCCGGTTGGACGTGGAGACCAGGACACCCAGCGGGTAGTTGTTGCTCATGGCGTTGGCGACCTCGAGGGTCTCGCACTCGAGGGACAGGAAGCACTCGGGGTCGGTCAGGAACTCCCGGTCGTACCGCTCGTAGAGGTCCGGCGAGAGGTCCTCGGGGGGCACCGCGACGAGGGTCCAGGCGACGTCCCAGACCGAGTCCACACCCCGGGTGGCCACCGCCGCGCCGTGCAGGTTCTCGAGGTCGGGTACCTCGCCTTCGATCTCTTCGAGCACGGTCGCGTCGAGGTTCGAGATCTCGTAGCCCTCCAGGGTGGATTCCAGGTGGGCGGGCCTGGAGAGCCACGCGTCGAGGTTGTCCAGGCCCGCCTCGAGCGCCCGGGGATTGGGGTCCATGAGGTGACCGTACAGGTAGCCGCACAGCTCGGCCAGCTGGTCGGGCGCGTCGGGCGGTCCGCAGGCGGCGAGTGGCAGGGCCAGGAGCGGGTTGAGCCTCATGCGAAGCCACCTCCACGAGGGGCGGCTATCGCGCCGAGCGACACCGGACCCCAAGGGGGGCGACAATGCGATCGAGCATCTCGGGGTCGAAGTCGATCTGCAATCGGTCGAGCGCCTCCTCACGGGTCAGGAGGCCCTGGCGGATGAGCTTGGACATCTCCACGTGGTAGTGCGTGTACCCGTAGTGCCTCATGGAGTGCCAGACCGAGACGAAGTTGAGCGCGCAGTTGGTGGAACCCTTGGGGTAGGAGGACTCGGGCGCCTGCCAGCCCACCTCGCGCCGGATGGTCTGTTCGTAGTCGTCTCCGGTATGGGGCAGGAACCAGTGGGGCGAGAGCACGAGCGCGCTTCGCCGCTTCCGTGCCCGGCGCTGGACCTCCTCCATGGAGGTGGGCAGATCCCGGTAGCGCGGGTCGAAACGCACGTGCTGCTCCAGGAAGGCCCGCGTGGCCATCCCCATGCGGCGGAACTCGGGGGCCGAGACGTCGCACCCCCCCTTGGACAGGATGGGCTTATGGGTGCTCTGGCCGCGAGTCCAACCCGCGACGATGAGCGGGATACCGAACCGGTCGGCCATCTGGAAGGTGAGGTCCATGTACCAGATCGAGCATACGTGGCAGATCACGGCCGGTGCGTCGGTCTCCAGTATCGCCCGGAAAATCCCGTGCATGTAGGTGGATCGGACCTGGAGGAAGTCCACGTCGAGGATCCGCACCGCCCGCTGGACGTTGGCCACCGCCTCCTCGGTCTCGAAGCCGTGGTCGAACATGAAGGCGAGCACCTTCGCCCGGTAGCGGCGTACCATGTAGGTGAGGGCCGCGGTGCTGTCCCTGCCGCCCGAGCACATGACCAGGCAGTCGTACGGGCCCTTGCCCCGGTGCTGGTTGAGGATCCGCGTGAAGTCGGTCTCGTGGAACGCCCGCACGCCCTCTTCGGCCTGTTCGCGGTCCCAGGCGTGGCACACCGAGCAGGTGCCCCGGTCGTCGAGCCCGATCTCCGGTGGGCTCTCGGGGAGCACGCACCGGGCGCACACGCGTGCGGGCGTCACGTTCCAGCCCGGCGAAGGCGCCGAACGCACGCCTCCAGCACCGGGATGAGCGCATCGACCTCGCGGGAGGTCGTGGGTCGGGACACCGTGATCCGCACGGTGGAGGCCGACTCCTCGGGCGTGCGGCCGATGGCCGAGAGCACGGCGCTGGGGATGTCGCGTGCGGCGTGGCAGGCGCTCCCGGCCGACACGGCCACGCCCCGATCGGAGAGGGCTCGGACGAGGTCCGGTGCCCGCACGCCGGGGAAGACCACCGAGACGTGGTTGGGCAGCCGGCGGTGCCGGGGACCGTTGAGCCGCGTGCCCGGCCAGGCCAGTACCGCGTCGAGGATGCGGTCGCGCAAAGCCTCCATGCGGGGGACGTCCTCGGGCGAGGCGGCCTCGATGGCCATCGCCAGGCCCGCGATCGCAGGGGTGTTCGTGGTGCCGCCGCGAAGCCCGGCCTCCTGGCCGCCTCCGTGCAGGATCGGCTCGAGAGGAACCCCGGGTCGGACCCACAGGGCGCCCACGCCCTTGGGCCCGTGCATCTTGTGGCCGTTCACGGTGACGAGGTCGAGTCCACACGCCTCCACATCGATCGGGACCTTGGTGAGGGACTGGCAGGCGTCGGCGTGGAAGCAAACGCCCCGGTCGCGGCAGATCCGCCCGATGGACGGGAGATCCTGGACCGTGCCGATCTCGTTGTTCGCGGTCTGTATCGAGACCAGGACGGTGTCGGGCCGGATGGCGGCCTCTACCGCGGCCGGGTCCACGAAGCCCTCGCCGTCCACGGGAAGGACCGTGAGCCCGTACCCACGGGACACGAGCCACCGGGCGGGCTCCAGCACGCTCGGGTGCTCGATCGCGCAGGTGACGAGGTGGCCGGTGGGACGGAGGAGCAGCGTGCCCTTGAGCGCGAGGTTGTTGGCCTCGGTGCCCCCCGAGGTGAACACCACGCCCTCCGGGCTCCCGTGGAGGGCCTGCGCGACGAGGATCCGGGCTCGCTCCACGACAGCGGCTGCGCGCCGGCCGGCTTCGTGGAGGGACGCGGCGTTGCCCCAGGCATCGCGTTCGGCCTCGGCCACGGCCGCGGCCACCCGGGGATCGAGCGGCGTGGTGGCCGCGTGGTCGAAGTAGAGGAGCATGCCGGTGTCCGGGACGCCTATCCGGAAGGACCCGACCTGCAAGCCGGGTCCGACCCGCCAGGAAACCCCCGGATGGGGCCCTCGGAGGACCCCTTGGACCCCACCCCGAGACTTCTTGTGGCAAACGTGCGGGCGCCGTGGTATATGGGCCACCGTTCGCCGCCTCCCTCACCGGCTGACTTGTTCGATGGGAGGGGAGGGTTCTTCCCGGCGGCGAGCGGACAGGACCCCTTCGGGTCGAAGGTCGCGGGCGCCTCCCAGCCCGCAAGGAACAGATGGGAGCACACAACGCTCCCCACATCACCGGACGAGACATGGGAAACAAACTGTTTGTGGGCGGCCTTTCCTGGGGCACCACTGATGCCGGCCTTCGCACGGCGTTCGAAAAGCACGGCGAGGTGACCGACGCGAAGGTCATCACCGATCGGGAGACGGGTCGCTCTCGCGGCTTCGGCTTCGTGACGTTCGCCACCGACGAGGCGGCCGCGGCCGCCACGGACGCCATGAACGGCACCGAGCTCGATGGCCGCACGATCCGCGTCAACGCCGCAGAGGACAAGCCTCAGGGCGGCGGCGGGCGCGGCGGCTTCGGCGGCGGCGGCGGCGGCGGCGGCGGTAGTCGCGGCGGTCGCGGCGGTCGCGGTGGCGGCGGCGGCGGCTTCGGCGGCGGCGGCGGCGGCGGCGGCGGTCGCTGGTAGTTGATCGGGGGGCGGGCGAGGCTCAGCCAAGCACGCCCCTCAGCAGATCCAATACGGCGCCCACGGTCCGGTCCATGATCGGTTCGCGGGCGCCGGTCAGGCGGAGCCGGCGTTGGGTCGTCCCCGACGGTCCTGCGACAGCTATGTATACCGTGCCCACAGGCTTTTCGGGCGTACCTCCGGTCGGTCCCGCGATCCCCGTGGTGGACAGCCCCCAGGTGGACCCCGCGCGAGCGCGGATGCCTTCGGCCATGGCCCGAGCCACGGGCTCGGAGACCGCTCCATGGGCGGCGAGGACCTCGAGGTCCACGCCGCAGGATCTCGCTTTGGCGGCGTTCGCGTAGACCACGGCGCCTTCCAGGAACCAGGCCGATGCGCCGGGGACCCTCGTGAGGGCAGCCGCGAGCCTGCCCGCGGTGCAGGACTCCGCGGTGGCCACGGTCTGGCCCAGGTCACGGAGTCGGAGCCCGATCACCTCCTCCAGCGGCCCGCTGTCCACGCCGAACACGTGGTCGCCCAGGGCCAGGGTCACGCGGTCCACCACGGCCGAGAGGACCTCCGGTGGAACCTCGGGACGGCCCCGGAGCCGGACCTGGACCTCCGGGATCATCGCCCGCCACCCGATCCGGATCCCAGGAGGAAGCGCGAGGTCCCGAAGACGCTCCTGGACGAGGCTCTCCCCGATCCCCACGCACCGGACGACGTGGATTCGATCCCGCACCAGCCCAAGGGAGACGAGCGCGGGCTCGAGATGCTCGCGTGCCATCCCCTCCATCTCTCGGGGCACGCCCGGCAGGAACCAGAGCGTGCAGCCCGACCGATCCAGGCGGAACCCCGGCGCCGTCCCGAACCGGTTCTCCAGGAGAACCGCTCCTCGTGGGAGGCGCGCCTGGCGGCGTCCGGACGGATCGAGCGCGCGTCCGAAGGCCGCGTACCGCGCTTCGACCTGTTGCAGGGCCTCGGCTCGCTCCTCCAGCGGGAGGTCGAAGGCCAGGGACACGCCCAGGGCGGTGTGGTCGTCGTCCGTCGGACCCAGGCCCCCGGTGCACACGACGTGGCCGGCACGCTCGGAGGCACCCCGAAGGGCCGCGGCGATGGCCTCCGGATCGTCCCCCACCGCCATGTGGCGCCGCACTCGGAGCCCTGCTTCCTCCAGGAGGCGCGCCAGCCAGGCGGCGTTGGTATCGACCACGGCACCGGTCACGATTTCGTCGCCCTGCGAAAGGATCTCGGCGAGGCGGGTCACGAGGCCTCCCATGGATGGAGGGTCGGCCGGCAGGGTAAGGACTCCCTCCCCCTCCCGCAACGGATTCCCATGCCCGGCCGCCTGCTCGCCCTCGATGTCGGCACCCGCACGGTGGGCCTCGCCGTGTCCGATCCCGAGCGCCGCCTGGTGCGACCCCTCGGAACGCTCGTCCGCCGGGGCGTGAAGCGAGATGCGGACGCGCTTGCGGCCACCGCTCGGGCCGAGGGGGTGGTGGGCCTCGTGGTGGGTTTGCCGCTCGACGAGCGGGGCGCCGAGACCCGCTCCACGCATCTTGCCCGCCAGCTGGGCGAGGCGCTGGCCCGAGCGAGCCACCTGCCGCTGGCCTGGATGGACGAGCGGTTCAGCACCGTCGAGGCGGCCCGGCGCCTCCGGGACCAGGGCCTGTCCGAGCGACAGGCGCGATCTCGCATCGACGCCGAGGCTGCGGCGGTGATCCTCGAAGACTTCCTCGCCTCCCCCGACGCCCAGGCGTTCGGGGCTTGACCCGGGCGGTGCGGGTCAGGGAGGAGGCGGGCCGATCAGGGCGTCGAGGCAGTGATCCACGCGGTGGTCCTCCTCGAGGAGGCGGCCGGGAACCCGCCCGCGGACGGTTCCCTTCGCATCCAGCACGAAGGCCACGGGGCGATCGCCCTCGGCGATCCCGGCCGCGGCCTGGGGCCCCAGCCAGCCGAGCTCGAAGGGAGGCGTGGATACACCCTCCCAGAACGCGCTGCCGATCTCGGGCCGGTCGTCGGTGCTGAGGGCGATGAACCGCACGCCCGCCTTGCGGTAGCGCCGGTCGATCTCCGCCCAACGCGGCAGGGAATCCAGAAAGGGCTGGGATCGGGCCGACCAGAGCACCACGACCCGGATCCCCCCGGCGTCGGAGAGGCGGTGGGGGCGACCGTCCACCTGGTAGACGAGGTCGGCCAGGCGGCTGCCGGCGTCGTCCGCCACCTGGGACGCGGCGGGCAGGCGCGTGGCGAGCCAGGCGTCGAACCCCGCGGAGGCCCATCGGCGCGTCTGGAAGAGCTGCCGGCCGGCGGCCTGTGCGCGGGTGTCCAGCTCGGGTTCCTCCGACGGTCCCAGGGCAAGACCGCGTCCCAACTGCTGGAGCGCTGCTTCCTCCTTGCCGAGCGCCTGGAGCACGAGCCCCAGGTGGTGGTGCAGGATCGGATCCGGGGTCCGCCTGAGCAGCAGCGCCTGCTGGAGCACGGCCGCAGCCTCCTCGCTCCGGCCGAGCTGGTGGAGGATCCAACCCCTCGTGTCCATACGGGCCGCGATCTGGTCGGAGGTCCGGGTGGCCCAGGCGTCGTACCCGGCGTGCCGGCCGTCGATCCACGGATCGTAGGGAGGGAGGTTCGTCAGGACGGACTCCACCACCACGAGGGCCAGCTCCAGCTCCCGCCCCTGGAGCGCGGCGGTGTAGGCGAAGGCGTTGGCCACGCTCCGGTTGGCGGGGTCCTGCTGCCAGGCCGCCTTGAAGGTGGCGAAGGCCTCCTCGGCCCTGCCCTCGCGCAGGAGGACGAAGGCCGTCTCCTTGAGCCACATGGCCCGGAGCGGGCCCGAGGGAGGGATCCGGCGCTCGAGGACCGCCAGGCGGCGACGCGCGACCTCCAACGACGCGGCGAACCGCGCCCCTTCCAGGTCGTGCTCCAGGCGGCTGCGACCGGCCTCCTGCGACACGCTGCCGTCGTGCTCCACCTTCTCCCACACCCGCCAGCCCGGGTCGAGCTCCGCTCGGCGCTTGGCGGCCTCCACCATCCCCGGGTCGTTCCCGGCACGCCGAAACAGGCGCAGGGCGGAGTGGGCGCAGGCGGCGGATGGGGTCCCGAGCGCCTGTCGGGCTGCAGCGAGCGCGTCGGCTCGGGCCTGCTTGAGGGCGGGGCCCCGCAGCCGTTCGTCCCACAGATTGCCCGGCGCGGTCAGCTCGCACGGCTCGTGGGCGTACCAGGCCCTCAAATCTCGGGCGAGGGCCTCGTCCACGGTTCGACCCGCCTCCAGCCTGACCCGGACCGAGGTCGCGAGGGCGTCGGGCACGGTGCTCGCGAGATCCACGAGGGCGCGGCGATCGCTCGCTGCGTCCCTGCCGCAGGCGATCCGTTCCTGGTACCGGATTCGGATCGCCTCGAAGCGCAGACCCGGGTCGGTCGGCTCTGCGGCCAGGAGATCCTCCACCTCGGCACACCAGGGTCCGGGCGCACGCTCCCGGGACAGGAGGAGCGAGGCCAGAGCCACCCGCGGAACCGGGTGATCGGGCTCCCGCTCCATCCACAGCCGGTACTGGCGATGCAGCGCATCGTCCTCCTGGAGCCCCGAGGTCATGGCCCGGATGTACAGCCGGTGCGCCTCGAGATCGTCCGGCCGGGCGCCCAGGGCTGCCACCGCGATGTGCGTGGCCTCCTCGAGCCGTCTGGAGTCGGCGTAGTACCACCCCTCGTCCAGATCGTCCGCGGCGACCTGCCCGGTGAGGACGACGAGAAGGGCCCATGTCCACATGGCATCCTCCGGGGACCGCGTTCCGTACCGGATGCTACCACCCCAAGGAGGGCCGGCTCAAGTCACGCGGTCGTGTCTCGCCGACCCCGGGCGATCCATCGGTCGTATGCGAGGAGGCCCAGGATCGCAGCCACGCCGATGCCGGTGAAGATCCACCAGAGCAGCATGGGCCGAGGGGTTCTGCCCAGGGCGGCCGGGTCGTCCACCAGGCGCTGGTAGAGGAACCCGCCGAGCGTGTTGCCCAGGCTGGACCCGATCACCCCGTACAGGAAGGCGTAGCCCATGTAGAGGGCCACCTTGTCCCGGGGGGCGATCTGGCCCACGTACGAGATGAACTTGGGATGCGCCGTCATCTCGCCCACCGAGAACAGGGCCACGCCGGCCACGAAGATCCAGATCGAGTGGGAGAGGCCCAGCAGGGCCATGCCGCAGGTGGCGATCCCGATCCCGGCGATCATGGTCGGCAGTGCCCGGGTGCGGTTCACGATGCGGGAGACGATCATCTGGAGTGCGATGATGGATCCCGCGTTGATCGCCGTGACGTAGGCCACGTCGAACTCGAAGGCATGGTCGATGCCCACCGCGGCCAGGAGGGAGGTCACGGCCGCGTTCAGGGGCCCCCGGTCCACGAACGCCTCCAGGTACCAGAGCACGGTGTGGAACATCTGGAAGTAGAGCACCCAGAACAGCGCGTAGATCGCGATCATCAGGATGAAGCGCCAGTCCTTGAGCACGGCCACCATGCCCGCCAGCACCTCGGGTAGAGGCTTGGTGCTCGTGGGGCGCGGCGGATCCCGGTAGACCAGGAACGTGGGAAGGAGCATCCCGGCGGTCATGGCTGCGGACAGCCAGAACACGTAGGACCAGGAGAGGCCCCGGAGCCAGGCCACCACGAACGGGGTGGTGAAGGCGCCCAGGTTGATGGTCCAGTAGAAGATCCCGAACCCGAGCCCCGAGTTGGAGGCGTCGGTGGTGCGCGCAATCGTCCCCGAGATCACGGGCTTGAAGGTGCCCGCGCCCACGGCCAGGAGTACCAGGCTGCCCAGGACGAGAGGGTAGGCGTGGACCTGGGAGGTGAGAAAGTAGCCCAGGCCCAGCAGGCTGAAGGCCACGGCCAGGGTGCGCCGGTATCCGAACCGGTCCGCCAGGGCCCCGGCCAGGATGGGCATGGCGTAGACCACCGGCATGAAGATGCCCGTGAGCACGCCCACCTTGTCCTTGGAGAACCCGAGGCCCCCGGTGGCGGGATCGGCTGCGAGGTACACGGCCAGGACCGACAGGACGCCGTAGTAGGCGCCTCGCTCGAAGAACTCGAACGAGATCGCGGTCCAGAAGAGGCGCGGGAAGGGACTCCGTCGGGGTTCGGTCACGAGATCCTCCCGGCCCGCCTATCCCAGCCCTCTCCTGCGCACCCCCTGCTGACATCCCCCCCCCTGGCCGGCTACGCTGGCGGGTCGAGGTTCCTCCCATGCGCTGCCTGCTCATCAACCCCGCCATGGACCTGGCCCGTCTCGGCCGGGTGAGCGGGCTGCTCGAACCCATGCCGCCCACGGGCCTGGCGTCGGTGGCCGGCTCGCTCGCAGCCGCGGGCGAGTTCGTACGTGTCGTGGACATGTTCGCCGAGGGGCTCGGCGGCCAGGAGGTACTGGAGCGTGCCGTGCGCTTCCGGCCGGACGTGGTGGGCATGAGCGTGATGACGCCGTCCGCGCCGGTGTGCGCCGAGCTGTCGTCGCGAATCCGCGCGGCCGTCCCCGGGGTGCGCATCCTGTGGGGCGGCGTCCATGCGGACGTGTTCGGGCCGGAGATCGTGGAGGCCGGCCACGCCGACGCAGTGGTGCACGGTGACGGCGAGCGGGCCGCGGTCGAGATCCTCGCGGCCTGGTCAGAAGGCCGGGATCTGTCCGGCATCCGGGGGGTCACCTGGGCGCAGGACGGACGTGCGGTCTTAAACGAGGTGCGGCCTCCGGACCCCGACCTGGACACCCTGCCCTGGCCTGCCTGGGACCTCTTCCCGATCCACCGCTACGGGCTCCTGCCCTTCGCGGACATGGCCAAGCCGGTGCTCACCCTGGCAGCCTCGCGAGGCTGCCCCTACCGCTGCGCCTACTGCTCACTCCTGCACCTGCACGGCAAGACCTACCGGCGGCGCGACCCGGTCAAGGTGGTGGACGAGTACCAGTGGCTCCTCGAGCGCTTCGGCGTACGACAGGTGGGGTTCGTCGACCCCATCTTCCCGCTCCACATCGAGGATCTCCGCAGCTTCTGCGAAGAGATCCTGCGGCGCGGTCTCCAGGAGCGCTGCGTGTGGCTCTCCGAGACGCGGGCCGATCGGCTCGACCCTGAGACCTGCCGGCTCATGTACGCCTCGGGGTGTCGCCGCGTGCTGTTGGGCATCGAGAGCGGAAGCGTCCGCCTGCTCGAGAACGTGAACAAGCGCCTCGACGTCGAGGAGGTCCGCAACGGCGTGCAGAACGCCCGCGAGGCCGGGATACAGACCGTGGGGCTGTTCATGATCGGCCTGCCGGGGGAGACCCCGGTGCTGACCCGGCAGACGGTCGAGTTCGCGGTCTCCCTCGATCTCGACTTCGCCAAGTTCGCCATCACCGTCCCCTTCCCCGGCTCGGCCCTCTTCCACGACGCCTGGCAGAAGACGTTGTTCCGAGACGACTGGGAGAACTACGTCACCTTCAACCCGGATCCCGACCGGCTGGTCTACCACCCGGACGGCTACGACCCGGCCGAGCTCATCCGCATGCAGTCCTGGGCCTTGCGCCGCTTCTACGCCCGGCCCCGGCAGGTGAGGCGCCAGCTCTTCGAGCTGCGCACCCTCACACCCCGAAACGTGCTCAACGGCTTGTGGGGGATGGTGCCGTAGGGGCGCGCATCCTGCTCGCCCACCGGACCCGACGCGCGGAACCCACGAGGACGGAGGGCCGAAGCGTCCTCCTTTACGGACGGCCTGTGGGTGGCGGTGACCGAGGGCTGCGAC
>JAFGLY010000038.1 GCA_016927815.1 Deltaproteobacteria bacterium
CTCGACCTCGGCCTCGGGCTCGGGAACGGCCTCGGGCTCGGGCTCCAGGAGTGCCTCGGGCTCGGGAACGGCCTCGGGCTCGGGCTCGGGCTCCGGGGGCGCGACGGCCTCGGGCTCGGGCTCGGGCTCCGGGGGCGCGACGGACTCGACCTCGGCGGTCCGGCGTGCCGGCTCGGCCTCGGGCTCGGAAACCACCTCGGCCTCGGGGGGCTCGGGTGCGGCCTCAGCCTCGGCGACCGCTGCGTCGTCCGGAGGAGGAAGCGCCTCCGGCGGGGGGGGGCTGTACCGGGGCATCGGGCGCTCTTCCCGAGGCCTCCAGCGGATGTGGCTGTTCGCGAGGTACGCGGCCAGGGCCTCCTCGGCGGCCGCATGGCGGATCCGCAAGGCCGACACCGCCTGTCGGACAGCACGGGCGGGCGCCATACGGTAGCCGCCCCCCCAACGGAGGAGGCCCCTCAAGAGAAGTTCCAGCCGGTCGTCGTCGGCACACAGGCGGGGCAGGGTGTCGATCACGATCCGGGGCAGGCCGGGGGAGAGGAGTCGCGCTGGGTTCCTCTCTTCCTCGGGCAGGGGCCAGACTCCGCCGAGGGCGCACCACAAGGCCGCTCCGATGGCCTGGCAGTCCCGCACCTGGACGCCCTCGGCGTGTGCGGCCGCGGCCATGAGCTCCGGATCCGGGCCCACGAGCAGGCGACCGTCCCGGGTCCAACCCAGGGTGCGGGGGGACATGGCCCCGTGACCGCCCCCGGCTTCGTGGAGGCGTGCGCAGTCCTCGGCCAGCTCCTGGGCAACGTACAGCGCCGCGGCCCGGGGCAGGGGGGCCGGAAGCGCCGCCAGCGACACATCCAGCCCCCCTTCCACGAAGGTGCCCCGCCCGAGTGGCCCGTCGACGGGCAGGATGCGTGCGAACGGCGGGTGGCACGGCAGGCGGCCCAGCCATGCGGCCACCGACCCCGCTGGATCGAGCCAGAGTTCTCCGCTTCCCACCTCGGGATGGGTCATGGCGACGCGCCGCACGGCGGGGGAATCGGGCACGGAACGCTCCATCTCGTCTGTGTATCGCGGCCCGGTCCGCACGGGGACACGGGGGGCGGCTTCCCTTCTGTTCCGCCCTGTACCGTGTCTTTCGCGCACGTTCCCCTCCCTTGATCCCGCGCGGAGCGGTCGTTACGGTGCCGGACCCCGTCTGGGAGCAGGCAGTCTCCAGCTCTCCCGGTCGTGATGGAGCGCTCATGAACCGCGTGGAATCTGCCATCCAGGAAGGCCGCTGCCTGCTTGCCATCGGCAGCCGGGCCCTCCAGGAAACCGAGGTGTTCCTGGAGGTCCGCCGGCGGATCCCCCTTCCCGTGGTCACCCTCGGGGCCCGCGCCCTCGACGTGGTTCCCGCGGTCACTCCCGAGGCGGTCGCACCCCTGCTGGCCCGCGAAGGAGGCCTCCTGGTCCTGGTGGAGCCCGACGCGGCCGCCGACGGGTCGGGCCTCGCCGCGCTCGCCCGCCTCGTGGGAGACGGGCGCAACAAGCCACGCCTCTGCATCGCGGCCCGTGCCTTCAATCCTTTCACCCTTCCGCCCGCCCTGCGCATGCTCAAGATGGACCAGGAGCGGAAGCGGGCCCGGGATTTCCTGGCCGCTCTCCCGCTCGCCACGCAGCCGGTCGTGCCGGAGCCGGTGGTCGAGCCCCGTGCGCCCGTCCCGGAGAGCCCCACCCGGATCGAGGCGGACGGGCCCGCCGAGGTCGGTCGCAAGGAGCGCGCACCGCGCGTGGGCTTCGCCGGGCGTGCGTCCGAGCAGGCCGCGTTCGCCGGACTCCTGGGGGAGGGTGGCCCCATCGTCGTCCACGGGCCCTTGGGCATCGGCCGGCGCTGGCTCGTCGAGGCGGTCCTGAAGGGCACTCCCTTGAGGCGCGTCCCCGACGTCGAGTTGGGCTGGGGTGCCGAGGCCGACGTCCTCTATGCCCGTCTCGCGGCCCTCACCGCCGAGGCCGGCGAACCTCGCCTCGCCCATGCGGTGCGCACACCCGAGGAACGTCCCGCGCCGGACGCCCTCGCGGATCTCGCAACCAGCTGCCTGGCCGCGGAAGCGCTCGGCAACGTGGTCATGGTCGTCCACGGAGCGCAGCGCCTCCTGCGCGACGACGGCACGTTCCACCGTGGCGGTCGCCTCGAACTCCTGCTCGCGGCCCTGCTCACGCGCAGGTACGCACCCCGGATCGTGTTCACGTTCGAGCGCGTACCCGTGTTCCATCGGGAGGGGGCCGCGGCGGCGATGCGTGCCCTCGAGGTGGGCGGCCTCGAGCCCCAGGACATGCACGAGATCTTCGATGCCTACCGCCATGGCGACGTACCCCGGGACCGGATGGAGGCGGTCCACCGACAGACCCGCGGCCACCCGATGGCCGTGCGCCTGCTGGCCATCGCCGTGCGGGACGATCCGGATCCCGAGGCGCGGATCCTGGACCATCGGCTGTTGCACCTCAAGCACGTCTGTGACACGGAGGCCATCACGCGCCACCTGCGTCGGCGCCTCGAATCGCTCTCCGAGCCGATGAGGGGTGCCCTCGCCCTGGCGTCCCACCTGAGGATGCCCGCGGACGCCGACCTGCTGCAGACCCTCGGCGTGGGCCGGGCCGAACGACTCGCATTGCTCGGCCTGGGCCTGCTCGACTTCCTCCCGGACGAGGACAACCGGCGGTTCCGGGTCCACCCGCTGGTGGCTCACCTCCTGCCCCGTCGCGAGGTCGCGGACCTCAAGGTCCTGGAGACCCTCGGCGAGGCCCTGCTGGACGCCGGCCGCCGAGCCCAGGGACTGGAACGCCTGGCCCTGGGTCAGGAGGCCAACCGCTGCATGATGGCCTCCCGCAATCCGCAGCGGTGCGTGCGCGTGGGCTGGCCCGACCACGATCCGATCGTGGAATCCGTCCGGGGGATCCTGAGGGCCCCCAACCCGTACCTCCAACTTGCCGAGGCCCGACTCCAGCAGGTCCTGCGTGCGGATCCGGCCAACACCGAGGCCGCGCTCCTCAACGCCGAGCGCCTGCGGGTTGCCCGGGCCGAACCGGACGCCGTCCGTGAGGTCTTCCGCCAGGCCGCCGAACTGGCTCCCACCCCGGAGGTGTTCCACGCCGAGGCCGAGTGGCACCTCTCCCACGGCAAGCGGGGCGATCTGCCGGCTGCTATCGATGCTCTCGGGCGGGGATGCGCGCGGTTCCCGAGCGATGGCCGGCTGCGGCGACGCCTCGCCAACTGCCTCGTGCAGGCGGAACGGCGCGACGAGGCGCTGACCGTCCTCAAGGAGGCCCTGGCACTCGAACCCGGCATGCCCGACACCTACGGCCTGGTCGGATCGATCCTGCTCGACCGCGGGCCCACCGCGTGGGCCGAGGCTGCTGGATTCCTGGAAGAGGCCCTCCGCCTCGCGCCCGGCGATCCCCTTCACCTGACCCGTCTCGCCCGGTTGGAACGGCTCCGCGCCCTCCTGGATCCCGAGGCGCGCGAGGCGCTCCTGGTCTCCGCCATGGCCCGGCTCGAGGAGGCAGTGAAGGCCGATCGTCCCCACACACCCGCCTTCGTGGAGTATGCCCGCCTCCTCCTCGATCGACCGGACCCGATCGACCTCGACAAGGTGGGCGGGTTGCTCAAGCAGGTCGCGTCCCAGCGCGGCGCGCCGGATCTCCAGGTCCTGCGCGCACGCCTCGCCGCGCGCTCCGGCCGCGCGGGGGAGGCGGAAGCCGCACTGGAGGGCCTGCTCCGCCGGGAGCCGGCGCACTGGGAGGCCCGAGCGGCCCTGGCCGAACTGCTGTTCCATCGCGGCAAGGTCTTCGCCGCCCACGACGCCTGCAAACGCGCCCAGGAAGCGGCCCCGCCCCATGCCCCCGAGCGGATCGCCTACGAAGGGATGCTGTCCATGCTAAGGGCGCTCATCGACAGCGGCGCGGCCATCGAGATGGAACGCCGCGCGGACGAGGCCGTGCCTTCGGAGCCGGCCCAGACCGCTCCGGTCCTCCGAGGCCCACGGGAGACCACACGCCGGCGGGGGCGGCGGTCACCTCGTCCAGAGCCGGATCCGGTCCCTCCGTCCCCGGGGGAAGGAAAGACCCCGGAACCCGGCCCGTTGCCCTCGGATGCGCCCGAACCCTCTCCTGGAGACGACAACCCGACGCCCACCGGATAGGCGGGACCATGGCCTACCGCACCGACCGTGACGTCACGAAGGAATCCCCGGACTATCGGCGGATCCTGGCGCATCTCACCCCGGACCGCGATCACGCTGCGGTATTCTTCTCGCAGTCCATCGACCTCTCCCGAACGCTCCCATGGATCGAGGCCCACCAGGCGGCCACGGGTCGCAAGCTCGGCATCCTGGCCCTCTTCGTTGCCTCGGCCGGCCGGATGCTCCACGAGCACCCTCGGCTCAACCGGTACGCCTCGGGCTGGAAGCTCTTCCAGCGTGACGGTGTGTTCGTCACGTTGTCCACCAAGAAGGAGCTTCGGGACGGCGCGCACCTCGTCATGCTCAAGATCCCCATCCTGCCGGGCGACGACCCCGACGCGGTGGCGAACCGGATCACCACGACGGTGGGCGAGGGACGGTCGGGCCAGAAGCTCCGCGTCGAGAGGGAGGTGTCGAGCTTCCTCCTCATCCCGAACTGCATCCTCTCCCTGCTCGTCCGGGTCTTCATCTGGCTCGACCGGCGTCACTGGCTGCCGGGCTTCTTCGTGGATCCGGACCCCATGTTCACATCGCTGGTGGTCGCGAACCTCGGTTCCGTGGGCATGGATGCGGCCTACCACCACCTCTACGAGTACGGCAACTGCCCCTTCTTCGCCGTCATCGGGAAGATCAAGGACGTCCCCACCGTGGTGGACGGCCGCGTGGAGATCCGCCCGATGGTGGAGATCCGCTACACCTTCGACGAGCGGATCGAGGACGGCCTCGCCTGCGCGATCGCGCTGGCGGGAGCCAAGGAGCTCATCGAGGATCCCTCCCGCTGGATCAGCGGGATCACCGACTGGGGCGACCGACCGCCACCCCACGTCTGATCCTCTCCGGTCCTCTGTCCTCCCGGGTGCCCGAAAGGAGGCGCCTTGCCCGATCTTGGCGCGAACATCGCTGGCATTTCCTCGCCCAACCCGTTCTGGCTCGCCTCGGGGCCACCCACCAACACGGCCGACCAGGTCATGCGGGCCTTCGACCTCGGCTGGGGCGGTGCGGTCTGGAAAACCCTGTGCGATCCCGTGCAGAACACCTCCAGCCGGTTGGGCGCGTTGGCCCAACGCGGCCCGGGTCTGCTCGGACTCGGCAACATCGAGCTCATCAGCGATCGGCCTCTCGAGGCGAACCTGCGCGAGCTGGCCGAGGTCAAGCGCCGCTATCCCCACCACGCCGTGCTGGCGTCCCTCATGTTCGACAGCCGGGAGGCCTGGATCGATGCGGTCCAGCGCTGCGTGGACGCCGGTGTGGACGGCCTCGAGCTCAACTTCGGCTGCCCCCACGGCATGTGCGAGCGCGGCATGGGCTCGGTGGTCGGCCAGGAGCCGCCCATCAACGAGCGCATCACCCGGTGGGTCACCGAGGCGTCGCCCATCCCCGTGCTGGTCAAGCTCACGCCCAACGTGGCGGATATCGTGCCGCACGGCCTCGCGAGTCAGCGAGGCGGCGCCCGGGGCGTCTCCCTCATCAACACCGTGCACTCGATCATCGGCGTGGACATCGATCGGTTCGTCCCGTACCCCTCGGTCGGGGACAGGGGCTCCCACGGTGGCTTGAGCGGCCCGGCCATCCGTCCCATCGCGCTCCACATGGTGGGGTCCCTCGCGCGCAGTCGAGACTTCCACCTCCCCATCTCGGCCATCGGCGGCATCTCGGAGTGGCGCCACGCCGTGGAGTTCCTGCTGCTCGGCGCGAGCACCGTCCAGGTGGCCACGGCGGTCATGCACCACGGCTACCGCATCGTGGAGGACATGATCGACGGCCTGTCTTGCTGGATGGAGGCTCACGGGTTCGCACGGCTCTCGGACTTCATCGGCAAGGCGGTGCCCAACCTCGTGGACTGGGGGGATCTCGATCTCAACTTCGAGACCGTGGCACGCATCGATCCACAACGGTGCAACGGCTGTCTAGGCTGCGTGACGGCCTGCCACGACGGCGGCCACCAGTGCATCCACGTGAACCCGGGCGAGAAGCCCCGCGTGGACGAGGACGCCTGCGTGGGCTGCAACCTCTGTGCCGAGATCTGCCCCGTCGAAGGGGGCATCACGATGGTCCGTGTGGACAACGGCCTGCCCCCCGTCACCTGGAGCGAGCACGTCCATTCGGGGACACCCATCCGGACGAAGAAGGGCGTGCGCGACTAGGACGGCGGGGCTAACCTCCCTGCGCCTGCCGCCCGGGCGGGGCGGCGGCCCGGACCCCCTCCACCAGGCCGGAGGACGCCATGCTGCGACGCTACAACCTGGTGAACGGCAGGGCGATCGAGGTCGAGACGGGCGACGCCTCCATCCTCAAGTACATCGCCCCCGACAGCACGGATCTCCACGCACTCGTCCACACGTTCGGCGTGGACGAGCACAACCTCCAATCCGCCCTCGACCCGGACGAACTGGGCCGACTGGAGGTGGAGGACAACGGAACGCTCGTCCTCATCCTCAAGCGTCCCCGCCAGTCACCGGGCCAGCAACCGTCGGAGATCGGCGTGACCTCGGTGGGCATCTGCCTGGGCGGCGGCCGGATGATCCTCGTCCAGCAGGAGGACGCCGACCTCCTCGAGGAGCGCATGAACCAGAGGCTGTCCAGCCTGCACGACGTGCTGCTGCGCATCCTCTACAGCACCATCAACCACTTCCTGTCCCACCTGAGGGCCATCCACGCGCTCTCCGACGCCCTCGAGGACAAGATCGTCCGGTCCATGGAGAACCGGTACCTCATCGAGATGTTCGCCCTCGAGAAGAGCCTCGTCTACTACCTCAACGCCGTCACCTCCAACGCCCGTCTCCTGCGGAAGCTCCATGCGAACGCGAGCCGGTTCGGCTTCACGGAGGACCAGGTCGAGGTGCTGGACGACATCCTCATCGAGAACGAGCAGTGCCTCAAGCAGGTGGAGATCTACTCCAACATCGTGGCCGGCCTGATGGACGCCCGCGGCACCATCGTGGGCAACAACCAGAACATGCTGCTCCGGCAGCTCACGATCCTCAACATCGTGTTCCTGCCCCTCAACGTGCTGGCCTCCATCGGCGGCATGTCCGAGTACACGATGATGACGGAGGGGATTCCCTGGCCCGTCGCCTACAGTACGTTCGTCGTGGGCATGGTCGTGTTGGGGACGTTGACCTGGCTGGCCATCCGCAACTTCGGGATGGGCCGTCCGGCGGATCGACCCAGGGGTCGCCTGGTCCGGATGCCCGGCAAACGAGGGTCCACGACCCGGCCCTAGCCTCCCCTGGACCCCGTCGCGGCTGAGCGGCGAGCCGACCTCCCCCCTCCACGCCCGCCTGGGGCGGCTCGGATCCGGGCGCGCCGGTGGGGGCCACGAGCTCGCTGACCTGGCGCTGCTGTGGCACCGTCGCCGAGGTATCTTCACCGCCCATGCCTCCCCTGCCCGCCCTGCTCGTGTGTGTCGCCTGCGGCGGCGATGTCGTCTGGTCCGAGATCGAGGTGGTGGACGAAACCGGTGGCGAAGGCGCGTGGCTGGTGGAGGTCGCGGAGGACGAGATCGCGTGGATGGCGGAGGTGACCGGTGTGGACGGGGTGCCGGTGAAGGTGCTGGCGGTCGTGGCAGAGATCCCGGGACCCGAAGAAGAGGACCGGGAGCACTTGGATCCCGAGGCCTCGGACTACCAAGTCGGCGGGCGCTATATCGTGTACCGCCGCCGCATCGAGGTCGCTCTCGAGGCCGAGTCCTACACTCCCCGCCACGAGCTGTGCCACGCCCTCGACCGGGCGACCGGCATCTCCGTAGAGCACGAAGCGACCCTTCACGCCGACCTCCTCCCGGACCGGCTGCTTTCACGGGCCATCTGGCAGGAGGGCCACGAGGCCGCCGAGGTCTTCGCGATCCTGTGCACCGAGGAGGCGCTCGCGCCCCTGGAGGCGCTGGTGGACGACGCGTGCGACCTGCACCTGCAGGACGAGGGCATCGCCCTGGTGCACCGCTGGGCCTTCCCCGAGTTGCGACCGCAGCTGGCGGAGCCCCTGGACCTCGCGCCACGCTGGGTGGACCTGCCGCTGGGGGAGGCAGATCTCGGCCCCTACGACCTGGAGATGCACGACGGCACCTTGTGGGCATCGGTGGCGATCTGGGACGAGGGGGCCCTCGACCTCCGCGAGGGGCTGCTCGCGGTGGACCCGGCCACCGGCGACGCCCTCGCTTTCCTGGAGCTGCCGGAGCCACCGGGCGTGAAGCTCGCGCAGGTGCTGGTGGGCGACGGGCTGCTTGCCGCGTGGTGGCCAGGACGGGAGCAGGCACTGGCCTGGGACGGCGGGGCCTGGAGAAGCGTACGCCTGCCCGTTCCGCCCTGGGCGGGTGCGGTCTTCCACGATGGGCGCATCTTCCTCGACCGGCATAGCCGCCCGGCCGCGGTGCTCGTGGTCGAGCCGGGCGCGTCCACCTGGGCCGAGGAGCCCCTGCCCGCGGGGTCCAACGCCAAGGACTTCGCCCTGTGTCCCCAGGGCCGTCGCCTGTTCATCCTCTCCGGGTCGCGCGCCTGGGAGCGGAAGGGGGACGTGTGGGTGGAGGGGACACCGCCCGAGCGCCACGACGCACGGACCTGGGCCCTGCTCGATGACGATCGCGTGGTGATTCCGTGGTTCGCCGGCTACCTGTCCGGCCTGGCCGCGGTGCACCCCGACGGCGCGGTCTCCCTGCCCGAGGACCCCTGTGCCGAGGCCGTGGACCTGGACTCCGCACGGCTGCTCACCGACGGCGAGGCGGTGGTCGTCGCCGTCGGGGCGCGCGTGGGCCTGCTCTCCCCTTGAGGTCACGGGCGGCGACCCGATCCAGGGGGACGGGGGGCGCCTTCTCGCCGTCAAGCCGCCGGGGCGGCCCGGCCGGGGATCAGGGACAGGCCGGCGAGTCGACCGTGACCGAGAGAGTGGTCACGCCGCCGTAGGAACAGGTGGCCGTGGTGCCGTCCTCGGCGGTCACCTGGAGGTCTGCCGGCTCGTTGTCGGAGCTCTTCTCCCCGAGATCGCAGGCCGTCAGGGTGAGCGTGGTGATGTCCGTCGGAGTCTCGGCCAGCAGGGAGAACCCCCCCCCACTCCCCGAGGTGGCCCGGTTGGCCTGCACCGTCGTGCCCGCCAGGGACACCATCGAGGACCGGCTGGCGAAGAGGGCACCTCCGTCCCCGGCCGTGCACCCCGAGATCCCGCCGCCCGTCAGGGAAACGGTCGAGGCGGACCGTGCGTGGATCGCCCCCCCCGCCTGGTCGGCACTGTCATCGATAAACCAGGCGTCTGCGAGATCCACGTTTGACCCCTCGGCGTGCAGGCCGCCACCGACCCCTTCCTGCGCAGTGCACGACTCGACGACCAGGTCTCCGCCCACGATGCTGGAGTAGAGC
>JAFGLY010000039.1 GCA_016927815.1 Deltaproteobacteria bacterium
CCGCCCGCGGCCGTGGCCAGGTCCGCCACCTGCTGGACGAGCGCCTCGGTACGGGCCACCCGGAGCCGGGCCCAGCCGTTGTAGTGGACCTTGCGCTCGACCCCCGGTTGCCCCGGAGCGGCGGGGGTCGAGGGCACCTCCTGCGGGGGTGCCCCTCCGGAGGCGGACATCGTGCGTGCCGAGGCCTCCGGCATGGCGCTGGGCATGGCCTGGTCCGCGTACGCGGCGGACTTGGACCTGCGAACTCCTTCGTTCTCGATGAGTGCCTGGCCGGGGCGGGCCCCGTTCCAATCGGCCTCTTCGTAGGAATCCTCGGGGCCGCACGGCTTCCGGCAGGCCGGGAGCAGGACGAGGAGGACGAGGAGGAAGACGAGCGCCTTGCGCATGGAACCTCCAGGGTCCGTCCCTGCGGGTCGCCCACGGGTGCCGGACCGTCGAGTCCCCGCTATCCTGTCCGCCCCGGGCCGGGTGTTCCGGCCCACCGCGGAGCCCACGTGTCCGTACACCTGCGCCACCACCGTTCCGCCGCCTCCTTCCTGGCCTCGGCGAGCGCGCTCCTGGAGGCCACCGAGGCCGAGAACAACCTCCTCGTGGGCGTGGCCCTGGAACTGAACCGGGATCCATCCCGCCATTCCAACCCGAATACGCTGGTGACGGTCCACAAGCCGGACGGAACCTGCACGGCGGCCCTCCTAAGAACGCCGCCCTATGGTGCCGTCGTCACCGAGGCCGGCCCAGAGGACGTGGCCGCGCTCGTCGCGGACCTCAAGAGCCTCCTGCCATCCCTCCACGAGGTCCTGGCCCCCCGTGCCACCGCGTTCGCGTTCGCGTCTGCCTGGACTGCGCCGTGGAGCGGATCGCCCACGGTGCTGTTGGAGATGCGCGTCTACCGGCTCGAGGCCGTGCAATCCTCGGACCGGGCCCCACCTTCCGGTCGACTGAGGCTCGCCCTCCACTCCGACCACCCGCTCCTGACGCGCTGGGTGGAGGCCTTCCACGAGGAGGTCGGCCTCCCCCTCCACGGCGCTCCCACAGAGGTCGCCCGCAGGCTGGTGGAGGATGGGGCGACCTGGCTGTGGGACGATGCCGGCCGTCCGGTATCGCTGGTGTGCAGCCAGGGCGAGACCCTCCGGGGCGTGCGGATCTCCATGGTCTACACCCCTCCCGGGGACCGGGGACGCGGCTATGCGTCCGCAGCGGTCTCGGATACCTGCCGGCACGTCCTGGCGAGCGGGAAGCGCATGTGCCTGCTGTTTGCAGATGAAGCTAACGCGACTTCTAACGCTATTTATAAACGCCTTGGGTTTGTCGAGGTCGCGCGCTTCGCCCACGTGCTGCTCGGGAGCCCCGCCGCCCGAAGGCCCGGCGAGTAGAGATCCGTACCTCCCAGGGTCTTCGGGGGGCCTTTCAGGGTACACCCCCCTCCTCCCGCCGTTGCGTGCCCGTCGAGGCGCAGCGGTCCGGGAACGAGGGGGGTGTGCACCTTCCAGAGCCTTCGGCCTCCCTGAGTGTGACCTTCCCGGGTCGGGATACGTTCGTGGCACCCCATGCTTGCCCTCCTCCTCCCGTTCCTCTGCATGGCCGACCCCGGGCCCGCCGGGCCCTCGGCGCTCGCCCCCGGCTTCGAGGACCTGGAGGGTGCCATGGCCACGCTGGAGGCCCAGGCGGATCGCGCGGAGGCCTCCCAGGTCGCGACCGCACGCATCCACAACCGGCTGGCCGAAAGGCTCGCCTCGGGGCAGGAAGTTCCCTGCGACGACATCGCCCTGCTCCCCCTCCTCGGGCGTACGCCGCCGCTCCTCGCGGCCTGGCGGGCTTCGGCCCAGACCGCTCGCATGGACCTCGCGCGTCTCGAGCGCCTGGCGCGTTCGGCGACCCTGGCCCCGGTGCTCGATGCGCGTACCCGCGCCCGGATCGAGGCTCTCGAGGAGCGCGTTCGTCCCCAGGCGTCCACCTGGCTGGAGGCCTCGGCCTGGCAGTCGCGCTTCGTCGCTCCCATCCTGGAACGGTGTCGTCCCGCACTGGTGCCGGGACCCGGCCTGCCCGACCCCCTGGACCCGGATCGCCCGGCCCAGGGCTCCGTGGCGATTCTCGGGGTCGGCGGGGGACGGGTGTGCCCGGTGGACCTCCCCGCGGACGGCAGCGTGGTCGTCCTCCCCTCGCCCGAGGCGTGCTACGGACCCGAGGACTGCGCCTGTTTCGGGGAGCCCGTGCTGCCCGGTGCCGTGCTCGGGCCCACGCCCGACAGGCCTTCGGCGGTTGCGCCGCCAGCCGGCCGCTGACGCCCGGTGGCGAGCAGGTAGGCACCCTCGGGGTCGGCAAGGGCCAGCCGATCCAGGGCCGACCCCTCCCCTTCTACGTTCCCCAGCGCGGTCTCGGCCCTCGCCTCCAGGGACAGCGCTTCGGGCAGCCAGGGGTCCACCTCGAGCAGAAGCCGTGCGTCCTCGAGCGCCCCGTCGGGCTCGCCTCGGGCCAGCCGCGCCTCCCCCCGCGCCAGGACGCCCGCGACGTCGGCCGCGCTGGCCAGCATCGGCACCTGCGCCGAGGGGTTCGCGGCGAGGTCCCGGCGCGCCTCGATCCGCGTCGCGATCTCGGGTCGGCCCAGGGCCCGGGCCGCCTCGGCCGCCTGGTCGAAGGCGCCGACGTCGATGCCCAGCGGGACCTGCAGGGCCGCTGCCTCCTCTCGCCTCCCCCGCGCATCGAGCACCGGCAGGAGGTCCCAGGCATCCCGGCGCCGTCCCCGGTCGAGGAGGCGGATCACGCGCCGGTGGACGGGTTCCGGGTCCGCGGGGTCGAGCGCCTGCCAGCGGGCCAGCAGCGCGATCTCGTCGTCCGAGCGACCCTGGGCGTCCGCGATGTCCGCCAGGAGTCGAACCACTCCCGGATCGTCGGAGAAGGGCGCTGCCAGGTTCGTCACGAGATCCCTGGCCATCTGGGCCCGATCGGCCTCCAAGGCCGAGCGGGCGCGGGCGACCCGGAACCTCAAGTCGCCACGTCTCTGCCGATTCGACACGTCGGTCCACGTCGCGAGGGCTTCCTCGGCATCGCCGGTGCGCTGTAGGAGGGCTGCACGCTCCGCGAGGTACGGAATCCGGTCGGGCTCGCCCACCAGGGCGCGGTCCACTGCCTCCAGTGCCTCTGCATGACGTCCCTCCTGCTCCGCCTGCCGGGCGACGACCCACCAGGCCAGGTGCATGCCTGGATCGAGGTAGACAGCCCGCTCGAAGGGGTCCCTCCCGCGATCCCCCACCTGCTCGGAGGGCACCGGCGGGAGGCGTCCGTACCAGGTGGCCGCAGCCCGGCCGCACACGAGCACCGCGTAGCGATCCTGCGACAGCGGACGGGACTGTCGCTCGCGGACCCGTGGATCGGTCCTCAACCTCAGGTGCCCCGCGACCTGGCTCACCAGGTCCGCCACCGCCTCGGTCGGATCCTCGCGCGTGCCGAGGGCCTCGAGGCGCGTACAGGAGGCCTCGGCGTCGCACAGGTGGAGGCGCATCGCGAGCGCCGCGGGGTCCCTTCCCAGTTCGAGCCGGGCCGTCCATCGCGACGCGGCCACACCCACGCGCCCGTCGAAGGCGATCGCCGGGGGTGCGCCCTCGACGATAGGCACGACGTCGCGCAGATCGGCAAGCCCGGTCTCGAGCAGCATCGTCACCAGGCCCACGGTCTCAGGCTCCCACTGGAAGGCCCCGGTGTCGGGCGGGGGCTCCACCCGGATCTCCAGGACCGCCCGCCCGGGGACGAACGGAGGCGAAGGGGGAACCGTGTTATCGGAGACAGGACCCGGTTCGACGGACGGAGCGCAGGCCGACACCATGGCCGAGACGACGGCGAGGAACAGGCGTGTGGCCTGGCAGAAGGGGGTGCGCATCTTCCGCTTCGGGGCGTTCCTTCTCGTGGGGGTCCTCCTGGTGGCCGCCGGGGGATGGATCTGGCTTCAACGCTTCGTACTGCCGACGCTGCCTACGGATCTATCCAAGCTCCGGGACTGGCGACCCCTGACCTCCTGCCAGGTCTACGCCGCCGACGGGGTCCAGGTCGACGAGTTCTACGTCGAGCGCCGGGTGTGGGTTCCCGTCACCGAGCTCGAACCGTCCACGTACATGGCGTTCGTCGCAGCCGAGGATCGGAGGTTCCTGGAGCATCCTGGGGTCGACTGGATGGGCATCGTGAGGGCCGCTTGGGTCAACCTGCGCGCCGGTACCGTGAGCCAGGGCGGGTCCACCATCACCCAGCAACTGGTCAAGAACCTCCTGGTGGGTCAACAGCGCTCTATCGAGCGCAAGCTCAAGGAGGCCATCCTGGCGGTGCGCCTCGACCGCCAGCTCACCAAGCTCGAGATTCTCGAGCTGTATGTCAACTACGTATTTCTCGGGTCCGGCAACTACGGGGTGGAGGCGGCCGCGCGCGACTACTTCGGGGTGTCGGCCCGGGACATCGACCCGGGTCAGGCCGCGCTCCTGGCCGGTCTGGTGCCGGCGCCCAGCCGGTACTCGCCCCGGAACCACCCGGAGCGGGCTCGGGCCCGCCGAGCCATCGTTCTCCGGCGCATGGTGGAGGACGGTCTCCTCCCGTCGGACCGAGCGGATTCCTTCGACGACGACCCCGTGATCGTCCCCCGCGAGGTCCCCCAGGGAGACGACGCCAACGCGGCGTACCTCACCTGGGTCCGGCGCGGGGTCCGGGAACTGTTCGGGGCGGAGATGCCGTTCCGTGCCGGACTCCAGGTGTACACGCCGCTCGATGTCCGCGTGCAGGCCGTGGCCCAGGAGGCCGTGCAGGAAGCCGTGCGGGCCCTCGAGGAGCGACAGGGTCGCCGCGGGCCCGTCCAACGACTCGGGCCCGCCGACTGGCAGGCGTTCCTCGACCGTGGCGAAGGCCTGAGCCACGACGCGGCCAGCGGTCGCCTGGTGCCTCCGGAGGTTGGCGCGTGCTTCCCGGCCCTGGTGGGCCCCTCGGGTCGTCCCGACGAGCTCCTCGCCTCCACCTGGCGTTTCGCGCTGGAGCCCGGCGAGTGCGACACCCGGGTGCGCACCGGACTCTCCACCGGCGAGCCGGTCCCCCGTCCCCTGTGCCAGGGGCTGGTCCCGGGAGACATCCTCCGGGTGTGCCGGACGACCGGTTCTCGGGTCCGTCTCGATCCCCGCCCCTGGGGCGAGGGGGCTGCGGTGGTGCTGGAGAACGCCACCGGTCGCGTGCAAGCCCTCGTGGGAGGCTACGCACCCACGCTGGAAGGCTATCTCAGGGCGATCCAGGCCAGGCGTCAGCCTGGATCCTCCTTCAAACCCTATGTCTACGCCACGGCGCTCCTGTCCGGCACGAGCCAGGTGGACGTCGTGGTGGATGCACCCCTCGCCCTCCTCGGGACGAACGGCCGTATCTGGCGGCCTCGGAACTACAACAACGAGTTCTTCGGCCGCGTCGATCTGCGCACGGCCCTGGCCCGCTCGCTCAACACGGTGGCGGTCCGCCTCGCGTTGGCCGAGGGCCCCGAGGCCGTGGCCCAAACGGCCCGAGCCATGGGCGTGGCCACGCCGCTGCGCACGGACCTCACGCTCGCGCTCGGGTCCAGCGAGGTCACGCTCCTGGATCAGGCGCTCGGCTACGCCACCATCGCGCGCCTGGGTACGCCCGTGGAGGCCGTCTTCGTGGACCGCCTGGCGGATGCCCTGGGGGATCCGCTGGCCAGTGCCGGGGAGGTCGTGCACCTCGGCCCCGACGTGACGGCCCGCCTGCCCGGCGGGCCCCGTCCCAGGGCCCTGCCCACGGGCGTAGCCTACGAACTGATCGACATGATGCGCGAGGTGGTCCGGGCCGGAACGGCCCGCAAGGCATGGAAGGAGGGCTTCGATCGGGCTGGCAAGACCGGGACCACCAACGACTTCCTGGATGCCTGGTTCGTGGGCTTCACGCCGCGCTACACCGTGGGGATCTGGATCGGCACCGACGGGACGCTCACGCTCGGAAACCGGGAGACGGGCGGGCGCACCGCGCTGCCCGCGTGGATGCGCATCGTGGACGCGCTCGACCAGCCTGCGGGCGAACGCTTCTGCGTGCCCGACGACGTCGTGCTCGTCCCCCACGAAACCACCTGGATCGGTCTCCGACGGGGCCGCGTCCCCCGGACGGTCCTGCCCGTGCCCGACATCGGCGACGCCCCCTTGCCGCTGGCCGTATTCGCCCCGGTGGATCCCGACCCGGTGGCGGACCTCTAGCCCGATGCCTCGATCCACCTGAGAAGGGTGCGCATCGGCGCCCCCGTGGCACCTTTGACGTAGTACCGGTCCGCCTTCTCGAGGAACGCCGGGCCCGCGATGTCCAGGTGGGCCCACCGCATCCCGTCCACGAACGCCGAGAGGAAAGCCGCGGCGCTGCTGGCGCCGCCCCAGCGCGGTCCGGTGTGGGAGAGATCGGCCCACTCGGCGTCGAGCAGCTTGCGGAAGTGCTCCGCGAGCGGGAGGCGCCACAACCCGTCGCCCGCCACAGCCGCGGCAGACTCGATCTCCGCCGCGAGGTCGTCGTCCTCCGTGAAGAGCCCGGTGTAGCGGAACCCGAGGGCCACCACGCAGGCGCCGGTGAGGGTGGCCAGGTCGAGGCAGGACTCCACCCCGAGCGTGCTCGCGAAACACAGGCAGTCGGCCAGCACGAGCCGGCCCTCCGCATCGGTGTTGTGGACCTCCACGGTGCGGCCGTTGCGCATCCGGAGGATGTCTCCCGGCTTGTAGGCCTCGGCCCCGGGCATGTTCTCGGCGGCGCCTACGATCCCGTGGATCTCCACGGGCAGGTTCAGCGTGGAGGCCGCCTTGAGGGCACCGAGCACCGTGGCCGCTCCGGCCATGTCGCACCGCATGGTGTCCATGCCCTCGGCCGTCTTGAGGCACAGGCCTCCCGCGTCGAAGGTCAGTCCCTTTCCGACGAGGGCGACGCGGCGACGTGGAGACTCGGGTGCGTAGTGCAGGTGGATGAGTCGAGGAGGATGCGCCGATGCCCGACCCACCGCGAGCGTGCCGGCCATGCCCTCCGCAGCCAGGCGCACCTCGTCCCAGACGTCCACCGAGAGGTGCGGGCCGGCCAGCGCGGCGGCGCGCTCGGCCAGCGACTCGGGATGGAGGACGTCCGCCGGCTCGTTGACGAGGTCACGGACCCAGGCCTGCGCCTCCGCCACCACGAGGGCCCGCTCCGCCACGTCGGACTCCCCCTCGATCACGAGGAGGTCGCAGGCGCGCTTGCGTTTTGCGGTGTCCTTGTAGCCGTCGAACCGGTAGTTGCCACAGGCGAAGCCCTCCACGGCCGCGGCCACGGACTCGGGCGCATTCCCGGCGGCCCCGAGGTCGAGGCCCACCCGCGCGGCACCCGCCTTGCGGGCAGTGAGTCCCACCCTGCCCGCAGCCCCGCGCACCTCGTCGTCGCTGCCCTTGCCGAGCCCCACCAGCACCAGGCGCCGGGCGGGAATGCGGCCGAGGGTGTGGACTTCGAACGTGGTCTCCGCCCGCCCCGTGAACGACTCGGCGGCGTAGGAGGGCTCCAGGTGTGGCCCGAAGAGAGCGAGGAGCGGATCGGGCAGGGAATCGCCCTCCAGGACGCCAATCGCCAGGAGATCGCAGTCGAGGTCCGGAGACAGATCGGTGCAAACCTCGCAACGCATGGGACGCTCCGGGTCAGTGCCTGAGCAGGAGGAGGAGGGCGGTGAGGAGCAGGATGATGCCGAAGGCCACCACCATGAAGATGAAGTAGGCGTCGCCCCGGACGAGGTCGAAGGCGCGGCTCCACGCGGGCCTCAGGTCGGGGAGCGATCCGTCGTCGGTGGTGACCTCGGGCAGGTCCACGATGGACCGGTCGGACGCGGGCGAGAGGGGGAGAGGCTCCCAGCGTCCCGCCTCCGGCGTCCCGGTCGGGGAGGGCTCGGAGGCTTTGGGGGGAGGCTCCACGGGCACGAGGGTACGGCCCGCCGTCTCCTCGGTCGGCTTGGGGACCACCGGGAGAGGAGCGGCGTCCAACGGCGGAGGCCGGGTGGCGGGTGGCGGACCCGCTGGCCTGGAGGCAGGCGGGATCTCGGGGGTCCTGGAGGGTGGTACCGCGGGTCTGGAGGGCCGACCGGGTGGGGTCGGGCTCACGTACTCCTCCATCGTGTCCTCGACGCGTCCTCCCTTCAGGTGGGTGCGGGGGGGAATCCCGGGTAGGGGGGCGGGCCGGGCGGGAGTGGGCCGGGCGGGGGTGGTCGGGGGCTCCGGCGGAGGAACGGTCCGCGCGGCCGGAGGAGCCGCGGCGACGGGTGGCGGTCGCTCCTGGGTTCCTCGGGGACCGGCGAGACCCGGGAGCGTGTCCTCGCGGGGCTCGACCGCTCGCTCGATGGGGATCGGCTCGTGGCGTGGTTCCTCGTAGGGCGGGACATAGCCTGGAGCCGCTCGGACCCGGATCTCCACCTCCCGGGCGGCGGGCTCCTGACCCGAGTCGCGCACGGCGAACGCCAGTCGGATCCGCCACGTGCCCGGCGGCATGCGTTCCAGGGTGAAGACGTAGCGGAACCGGCCGGGCGGATGTCGCGTGACGTCGTAGGTGCAGGGCACCTCACGCAGCCGGGTCCCGGTGTCCTGGTTGAAGATGGCGATGCCGCAGGCGAGATCCTCGTGGTTCTCCACCCCGGCGGAGGTGGTCACACCCACGCTGAACCGCACCGGCTCGCCCGTGGCGAAGGTCGGGTCGTGCGGCGGGCGATCGAGCATCACCCTTCCCAGCTGGTTCACGACCGGGCGGATGAGCGCCAGGATCTCCTCGAGTCGCGGGATCATCTCGTCGATACGGGTGAACCGGTAGGGCGGCGACGGGGTGGCCCTGAGGCTGATGGCCCGCTCCACCACGGCCGCCACCCGATCGGCGAGGCGTCCGTGGAACCTGGGATTGGAGTCCTCCTGGCGGATGCGGGCGTGGAGACGATCCTTGAGCGTCACGATACCGACCCGGTCCAGGCCGTTCCTCGGGAGGGCTCGTTCCCCTCCCATGGCCGCCCGCCAGAGGATCATGCCGGCCGCGTAGGTGTCCACTTGTGGCGCGAACGGCGGCTCGGTGGTGGCCTCGGTCACCTCCGGGGGCAGGGTACGGAGGGGATCGTCCAGGAAGGGGAGCAACCTCGAGACCACCCGCCTCGACGAGGGCGTCGCCACGTCGGAAAGGACGACCTCGCCCTTCTCGCCGAGGAGGATGTTGGTGGGGCGCAGCGCCCCGTGGAACCCCGGGCTGTCCCGGAGCTGCTGGCTCGAGCGCAGGGCACGTACCAGGATGTCCACGCACTCCCCGAAGCAGGCACCGGCCGAGAGGCGCTGCTCCAGGCTGCCGGGCAGGTGGGCAATCACCATCACGTGCTCGCCATCCCGGGTCGTGAAGGCATCCTCGAGGCGGGGCAGGAAGGGGTGCCCCGGCTGTCGCAGCAGTCGCACCTGCTCGTCCAGCGCCTCCCGGCAGGCTCCCTCGAGCCGTTCCAGGTCGGGCGTGTCCGCAGGGAAGTCGTTAGCCGTCAAGGCGCATTTCAGGACGAGGTCCGCTCCGTCGTCCAGGCGCCGCACGCGGTAGGTCCGTGCCCACAGCCCGCGCCCGAGCGGCAAGGCGACCTGGTACCGCGTGCCCTGGCCGTCCAAGACGATGTCGCCGGTCTTCATCGCCACCATCCGCACCTTGGGTCCGCCGCGGGGAGTCCGACCGGACGATCCCGCCGTCGTGCCATAACCCGTCCGCATCTACGGCATGGAGAGGGTCGAAAGGTCATGGCCGCTACGGGAACAGGAAGTCGCGGACGTCTTGCGAGACCCCGAGGTCCCGGTTCGTGAAGACGTGGGCCGTCCCACCCCCGTCCCAGGATGCGTAGACGTCGGGGTTGTCCTGGCGGCTGATCCAGCCCTTGAGCGCCGAGAGGGTCTCCGCGGGCAGTTGGGGGTCGGCGACCGAGGAGACCACGAGCACGCGGCGTGGCCAGCGACCCGGTCCCCCCGAGGACAGGTAGCGGGCGAACGAGTACGCGGCCATGTCCTCGAGATCGCCCTCCTCGGTGAAAATCCGACTGAGTCCATCGTAGTAGGCGCCCTCGACCGTCCGGTTGTCCACGTACCAGCTCAGGTCGTCGGGCGTGGAGTCCATCAGGACCGCGGGTACGGGGAGGCCCGAGGACCAGTCCTCGGCGCGCAACAGGGGCAGAAGATCGGGGATTACGCGCCCGCCGTCCCCGATTCCGAGGAGCGCGACCTGGGAGGCGTCCGCGGTGAAGGGCATCGTCAGGCCATGCTCGGTCGTGAACTCCGTGTCCACGAGGATCCGGAACATCCAGGAGCCGAAGGCCAGGCCGTTGCGGTAGAACTGGTCGGTGCTGACGTCGTTGTCCTTGTCCGTACGGGTCGAGTAGTTGTGCCAGAGGTCGCCCCAGCAGTTCCCGGGGTAGAGCGCCGCGATGCCGCCGTCCACCAGGGCTGCGGCCAGCGTCCCTTCGTGGACCTCCCCCGGGTCCGGGGTGCCCTCCCACAGGCCCAGCAACTGGAAGATGCGTTCTCGGGCCCAGGTCGCGTCGAGGCGGTTCTCCCCGGCGTAGTGCGTCCCTTCCAGGGGGGCTTCCCAGGAGGGATTCAGGACGTAGTCGAAGGCGCCCGAGTGGAACACGATGGCCACGGGTACCGCTGTGGTCCACTGGTCGTCGTGCACCACGAAGAAGGTGGCGGGCTGGCCGTCCGGGCAGGGCAAGGCCGGCTGGGGCGTGAAGGCGGTCACCACGGCGGTCTGGCTGTCGACGAACGGGTTGTCGAAGGGGACGACGCTCGTGTCGAAGGAAGCATCGTCCAGCTTCCAACAGCCGGCCAGCAGGAGCGGAAGAAGGAGGGCCATCGGGCGGAGACCTCGCCAGAGGGGCTCAGTAACCCAGCATCGGCCCCCTCGGGCGTCAGGGCACGTCAACCGCACAGCGGAATCCCACCGGCCAGAGTCCTGGTTCCGGGGCCACTGCCTCGGGCGGACCTTCCTGCCCGGCCGCTCCTCCGAACAGGCGACCGCTGTCCGTGAGGTGCCAGAGCCAGGCACCCAGGTCGAAGTGCCCGAACGATCCGGGAGGATGCAGTCCGACCGCGGGGCAGACGTCGAACCGGGGCCGCCCCTCCAGGCCCAGGTGGGTGTCCGGCCGGGCACCCCAGGGGTAGGCGGCCGGGCCCCAGGCCGCTCGGAGCTCGTCCACGGACGGGAGCCGCGCCTCACGCTGCCGGGCGAACGCCCTCGCCTCGTCCCAGGAGGCCTCCAGGAAGGGGCAAAACGGGTCCGCATCGTCCGGAAGCGCCGCGTCCTGCCTGCAGGCCATCCACCCATCCCACGTGACGGGCAGCACGTCCAGCAGGACGAACCGCAGCCCGGCCGGATCGGGGACCGGAACCAGGGCCATCAGTGGATGCTGCCCGTCCGGGTTGACCCATCCCACGCGTTCGGCAAGCGGGAGGTGTTCCAGGACCTCGGGCCGCCGGATCCTCAGCGTGACGTCGGCCCGGACCACCCGGCCCGACCCATCCACCTGGGCCCGAGCCGTGAGCACCTGCCAGGTGGCCTCCCCCGGCGAGAGGTTGGCGGTGGCCAGTGCGCGGCTGACCGCGTGTCGGACACTGACGCCGGTGGCGAGGATGGTGGCCAGGAGACCTCCGGAAGCTGCCGTACGAGCAGCCGGCACCCCCCTGTATCACCGCGGCGCTCCGCGCCGGCATCGATCCGACCGCGGTGCCGTGGTCGGATATGCTCTCTCGAGCGCCCCCCACTCGAGGAGTCCCCCATGCCCGCCTCACGCTCCTGCCTCGTCGGCCTCGCCCTCCTGCTGATCTCCGCCTGCGGGGGCAAGGAGCCGCCGCCGCCGCCCGAAGATCCCTGCCCCAACGTGCACGTCGAGAAACTGGCAGGCGACTGGATCAAGGTGGTCGGCTCCAAGGCCGATCACCGCTCCCGCATGCGCATCAGCGGCACACCCGATGCCTACGAGATGATCCTGGTCCCCGGCAACTTCGATCGCGTCCGGCTGCGAGGTCGGGTCAGCGGCGAGAGCGTGGATTTCGAGCAGGTCCTCACCGAGGAGCAGGAGGGCGAGGTCCTCTCGGGCGATCGCATCCGGAACCGCCTCTCGGTGCGACCCACCAAGGCCAAGTGCGCACTGCGCGTGCGCACCGACATGGTGAGCGTCCAGAACGGCGTCGAGCGGACACGTACCGGCGCCGTGGAGGAATACGTCACCTTCCCCGAGGACTTCACGTTCACCTTCGATCCACCCGACGGGCCGCTCTTCATGGACGCCGCGGCCAAGAGCCGTACCGCCATGGAGGCCGAGATCCGGGAACGCGGAGGACCCAACCCGGAGGGCACGCACTCCACGGCGATTCCCGTGGGCGTGTTCGTCCCGGCCGACCAGGACGGCGACCCGTCCTGCACCTACGACTTCGACCTGTACTTCGACGACCAGCCGTACAAGGGCGAGTCCGGCAACCTCTCCGACGGACAGCGGCTGGCTGCGGGCGAGGTCCAGGACGGCTACCGCCACTGGTACGTGCCGGCCTGGTACGCGCCCTACTCGGGCAACCACCACTTCGAGATGTTTCGGTACCGCACCTGCTCTGGAAAGCCCAGGGAGCGGATCGCCGTCCAGTCCCTCGACGCGCTGCTCTACTGATCCCCTTTCGAGGACCGGATGGAGACGGAAGAGACCGCTCGCAGGTTCCACGTCCTGCGCGAGATCGCGTCCGGGACCTTCGGAAGCGTGTACCTCGCCAAGGAGACGCATGCCGACGGATTCTCGAGGATTGTCGCGGTCAAGATCCTGCATCGCCGATGGAGCGAGTCCGAGGACATCGCCCGGCGCCTGAGGGACGAGGCACGCCTCCTCGGCCGACTGAGACACCGCAACATCGTGGAGGTTTTGGACCTCACCACCATCGACGGCCGGACCGCCATCGTGATGGAGTACCTCGAGGCGGCGGATCTCCACGTGGTGGTGGGGGATCTCAAGGAACGGCAGGAGACCGTCCCGCTCAGGGCGGCCCTGGAGATCGGCGCCTCGGTCGCGAGTGCGCTCGACGCGGCCTTCAACCGTCCGCCCTTCCCGGGCGAACGGCCCCTGCGCGTCATCCACCGGGACATCAAGCCGTCCAACGTGATGGTGGACGACGGCGGCCAGGTCAAGGTCCTGGACTTCGGCGTGGCCCGAGCCGACTTCGAGGCGCGGGAGTCCAACACCCGAGAGCTGCAGTTCGGCTCCATCAACTACATGCCGCCGGAGCGTCTCTTTTTCGAGCCCGACACGCCCGCGAGCGACCTGTACTCGCTCGGCGCGAGCCTCTTCGAGATCCTCGCCCTGGAGAAGCTGGGCAAGGCCAAGGGCCGGCCCGACCGCCACGCCGGGTTCGTCCTGGACCGCCTGTCCTTCCTGGTGGCCTCGCGCGGTCTCGAAGGTCGGCTGGGCAGCGACCTGGAGCATCTGCTCTCCTCCATGCTCGCCTACGACGACACGGACCGGCCCTCCGCGGCCCAGGTGGCCACGACCTGCCGAGACCTGGGTCGCGAGGCCGGAGGCATCGACCTGCACGACTGGGCCTCTGCCGCCATCCCTCCCATCGTGACGCGACAGCGGGAGTCGGAGCGACCGCCCAATCCCCTGAACGATCGGATCGTCGCGGAGGACGGCCAGGTTCTCGAGAAGCGTCCGGGCACACCCGTTACGGACGAGCCTGCAGCATCCGACACCAGGCCGCCCGGCGACGGTGTACGTCACCTCGGGACCGTTGCCCTGGCAGCCCTGAGGTCCCAGATCTCCACTCCGCCGGCAGAGTCCTCCCCGCCGAAGCCTGCGCCTCCACCCGTCCGGACCACCCGGCGTGCGGCGCCGCCTCAACCCGAGCCCGAGCTGCTCCAGCCTTCCCGTTTCGCACCCCTGCCATTGTCGGCGATGGAGTCCATCCCCCCCATCGCTCCGCTCATCCCCCCGGAACCCGCTCCCCGGCCCCCGCCGGTCGACCTGCGCGTCCCCACGCACACCACGCACCCTCCGACCGAGGCACCCGAACCCCGAGTCCCGAGGCTCTTTCCGGGTGGCGACCTCCAGCACCCCGATGCGATGCGGGTCAAGCGCGAGGCTCCGAGGCCGGTACGCAGCCGGACCGTTTCTTCCGGAAGCTCCCGGGGGATCCCTATATTCCAAGCTTCCACCCTGGAGGATTTCTACGGACGGGCTTCCCTGTCGGGCCGGACCCGGTCCAGGACGGGCCAGGAGCCTGCTCCGCTCGACCTCCGCCTGTCCAGCCCCCCTCCCCCTCCTGCACTCGGGTCCCCGGCGGTCGTCCCGCTCCCTGCGGCCCGGCCTTCTCCACCCGTTCCTGTGCCTGCACGGAGGGCCCCTCCCCTCCGGCGTCGCCTCGGGTCGATGGCGGCCACGCTGGTGCTGATGGCCGGACCGGTGGCCGGGTCATTCACGGGAGCCGTCGCCTTCGATCTCCTCCTCCCGAGGGCCCTCCTGGCTCGGACCGCCCAGCCGACATCCTCGATGCCCCCGGCGATCACGGGGCCGGCTTCGGAGTTCCGGACGTCCCTTCCCGATATCCGGACCTTCCAGGTCCACTGCACGAAGACCGCCGCTTCGGGGGCCGACCGGGTCAGCCTGGTGGTCCAGGACGACGACACCTGCACCGTGACCGCGATCCGCGCGGATCGATCGCGCCTGGTCGCGGTCGTCAAGGCAGCCGGACCCGGATCCTGGACCTGCTTCGAAGGATCCGAGCATCGCTGCGTGCCGGACGCCGGGGCCGGTACCCCGTGAGGGTCCTGAACCCCCACCTGGAGGGGTTGGGGACCGCGGTGGTCTTCCCGGGACAGGGCTGCCAGTACGTGGGCATGGGCGCGACCCTGGCGGCCCTGGCGCCCGTGGTCGCAGACACGCTCGCGGAGGCGGACGAGGTCCTCGGCCTGCCCCTTGCGGCCATCATCGCCACGGGGCCTCCGGATCGACTCTCCGAGACCGCCGTCGCCCAGCCCGCCATCCTGGCCGTGAGCGTCGCCATGTGGCGCCTGCTCGTGCAGGTGTGTCCGGAGATGCGGCCCGTCGCCGCCGCCGGCCACTCGCTCGGGGAGTACTCCGCCCTCGTGGCGTCCGGATCGCTGGACTACGCGGACGCGCTACGGATCGTCCACCTCCGTGGCCGCATCGTGGAGGGCGCGCTCGAGCCCGGCACCGGCGCGATGGTGGCCATCCTCGGCCTCGACCGGGACACGCTGGTCCACCTGTGCGCCCAGGCCGCCCAGGGTCGGGTCCTGGAGCCAGCCTGCTGGAACGCACCGGGCCAGGGGGTGGTCGCCGGCCACGCGGACGCGGTGGAGCGCCTCGAGGCATGCGCCCGCGAGGCCGGTGCGTCGACCGTCGTGCGCCTCAGGGTCTCGGCACCCTTCCACACGTCCCTTCTCTCGCCCGCAGGGGCCGCCCTGGGTCGGGCCCTGGGAGCGGTGCGTCTTCGCCCCCCCGGCTTCCCGGTGGTCCAGAACGTGGATGCCTCCGCCCGCTCGGATCCCGAGCGTATCCGTGCCGGGCTCGTGGCCCAGGTGTCCCGGCCGGTTCGCTGGGAGGAATGCGTGCGCACGCTGGTCGACCTCGGGGCCGTGCGGGTGGTGGAGGTGGGACCGGGGGCCACGCTTTGCGGACTCGTCCGTCGCATCGACCGCCGTCTGTCCGTGGTGGCCCTCGACCGATTCGACTGGGACGCGCTGCAACCGTGACGGGCCCCACACGCCGCGTGCACGTGGTGACCTGGGGTTGCCAGATGAACGTGTACGACAGCGGGAAGATGACCGCGTTGCTCGCCCTGGACGGCTGGGAGCCCGTGGGATCGCCGGACGAGGCGGATCTCGTCCTCTTCAACACCTGCTCCGTCCGAGCGAAACCCGAGCACAAGCTGAACTCGTTCCTGGGCCGCATGAAGGGCCGGAAGGGTCGTCTCCTCGCCGTGGCCGGCTGCACGGCCCAGATCGATGGCGTCCGCATCTTCCGGGATCACCCGGAGGTGGACCTCGTGATGGGGCCCGATGCCGTCCCGCGGATCCGGGAGCTCGTGCACAGGGCCGCCCACCAGCGGGTGCTCGACACGCGGTGCGAGGAGCCCACAGACCACAGGTTCGTTCCGGACCTCCCCCCCGACGCCGCGGGACGGGTGGCCGCGCTGGTGACCATCCAGAAGGGTTGCGATCGGCATTGCACCTACTGCATCGTGCCTCGAGCCCGCGGGAGCGAGGTCAGCCGTCCCGCCGCCGAGGTGATCGACGAGGTCCGACGCCTGGTGGAGGTGGGGGCGCGCGACATCACCCTTCTCGGCCAGAACGTAGATGCCTATGGGAAAAAGACCCCGGGAGAACCTGATTTTGCGGATCTTCTCCACCAGGTCCACTCGGTGCCCGGCCTGCTGCGCCTGCGTTTCACGACGAGCCACCCCAAGGACCTCTCCACCCGGGTCATCGAGGCCTTCCGTGTGCTCCCTCGACTCGCCGGCGCCCTCCACCTGCCCGTCCAGTCCGGTTCGGACCGTGTGCTGCGCCGAATGGGCCGTGGCTACACCCGAGACGACTATGCCCGGCGCGTGTCCGCCCTGCGCGCCGCTCGCCCCGGCCTCTCCCTCACCACGGACTTCATCACCGGCTTCCCCGGTGAGACCGAGGCGGACTTCGAGGACACCCTGTCGCTCCTCGAGCAGATCCGGTTCGATGGGTCCTTCTCGTTCGTCTACTCCCGCCGCCCGGGCACGGCTGCGGCGCACCTGCACGACCGCGACCCGGTGGACCCGGCCCGGGCACACGCCCGTCTCCTGCGCCTCCAGGCCGCGCAGGCGCGCATCTCGGCCGAGGCCCTCGAGGCCCTGGTGGGCCGCGAGATGGAGGTTCTCGTGGAGGGTCCGAGCCGACACGGCGACGGCAGCGTGACGGGCCGCACCTCCTGCTTCCGGACCGTCAACCTGCCCGGCGGACCCGACCTCGTGGGTCGCCTCGTGCCGGTCCGGATCGTACACAGCGCTCCGCATTCCCTCGTGGGAAGAACGGTCTTGGAGGGGGGCCGTGGGGAGGAAGCCCGCCCTGGGAGGCCCGCGCCGTGAATCCGCTCCTTCGTGCCGAGCGCCTCGCCCTCAGCCACCGGCGGGTCGTGGAGCCCCTGGCCGGGCCTGCCGGCCTCCTGGGCCCTCCCCTGCTGGCGCTGGTCTCGCTCCGCTGGACCGGCCCGATCCTCCTTGGGTTCGGGCCTTCGGATTCGGGGGCGTTTTGCGAGGGCTTCGAGGGAGTTCTCGTCCGCCTCGGGCTCTTGCTGGTCGGGGCCGGCCTCCTGGTGGCCCACGGCGTCGCCCTGCGCCCTCCGGACCGGCCCGTGCTGGACCCCCTGCCACTGGATGCATCGCTGCTCCGGCCCGTCCTCACCTTGCGCGTGCTCCGCTCCACCGCCGGGGTCTTCCTCGCCAGCGTGGTGATCCTGCTCCCCCTGGGCGCGGTGGGCCGCCCAGGCGCCGTGGCTACGGGAGCGTTCCTCCTGCTCGGGACGTGGCTGGCCGCCGCACCGCTCGGCTGCACAGGGTGCCTGGCCGCCGTCCATGCTGCCCGAAGCCCCCGCTACGCACACGCCCTGGAGCTGCTCCGCGGGACCAGCCCTCCCATGCAGGCGGCTTTGATCTGGGTTCCCGGTGTCGCCTTCGCAGTCGGTGCCGGCGCGGTGCTGGCAGGGAGCCACGGGGCCGCCCTGCTGTCCACCGGCGGCCCTCCTCTCTCGGTGGCGGGCCTCCTCGTGCCGTTCGCCCTGGCCCTGGCGAGCTGGTCCCTGCTGGGTCCTCTGCTGGACCGGGCCTGGGTGGCCACGACCCTCGTGCTGGCCGAGGTGGACGCGGCCTGGGCTCGCGTCCAGGGTGCCGAGGACCGGCTGCACGTACACCTCGAGTGGACGGTTCGGTGGTTTCCCCCTCCCCTTCGCGTCCATGTCTTGAGGACGTTCCGGCACGCGTGGCGGGGGCTCCGGACCTGGGTCGTGGGGGCCTGGGGACTGGGGCTCCTGGGGGCCGTCGCGGGATGGGGACCCGATCCGGCCGCTCCGGGACGGGCCCTGGCCGTCTCCGCAGCGGCCGCAGGGCTGATTGGAGCCCTCGGAATCCGCCTGGAGGCTTCGGATCCTCCCTGGCTGGGCCGTGCCGTGGGCCTCCCGCTGCTGCCCCACCTCGCGGGGCGCGCCGGCGCACTCCTGCTCCTGATCCAGGGCGCCGTGGTCCCGGCATGCCTGGCCGTGCTCCTCCGTCACGGAGGGCCCGCCCTGCCCCTGCTCGCCGTTCTCGAGGGCACGGTCCTGGCCTGCTCAGTGCTGGGCACTGCGGCCGGACCCCTGCGCCGTGCCTCCGTGGCCGCCTATGCCCCCCTCGCGGTGGGCGTCTGGATCCTCGCCACCCGGTGCCTCCCATGACCGAATCCACGCCTGCCCTCCTCGCCGACACCATCCACCGATCCTACGGCCGACTGGAAGTCCTCCGGGGCGTCACCTTGAGCGTCCACCCCGGCGAGTTCGTGGGCCTCGTGGGCAACAACGGCGCGGGCAAGACCACGCTCCTCAAGATCCTCGCCGGCCAGCTCGCGCCGGGCTCGGGCACGGTCCACGTTGCGGGTGTGGACCTTTCGATCGACCCTCGAGGGGCCCGTGCCCGGATGGGGTACGTGCCCGAGCAGCCCGCCCTCTGGGAGTACCTTACTGCCCGGGAGTTCTTGAGCTTCGTCGCAGAGGTCCGGGGGGCACCGGATCTCGGGGAGGCCCTGGAGGTGGCGGATCTGGGCGAGGACGCCGAGCGTCTCATCCGCGAGTACAGCCAGGGCATGCGCCGCCGGACCGCGCTGGCCGCCGCCCTGCTGGGCCATCCGCCCGTCCTCCTCCTGGACGAGGCGCTCAACGGCCTGGACCCGTCCTCGGCCTCCCGGGTCCGCGAGGTTCTCCGCACGCGCTGCGCGGCCGGTGCAGCCGTCCTCCTGTCCACGCATGCCCTGGAGACGGTCGAGCGCCTCGCCTCCCGCGTCGTGCTGCTCTCGGGCGGTCGGGTGGCCGCCGACGTGTCCGTAGCGGACCTCGCTCCGGGTGCGATCGAGCGCCTCCTGGTCCCGGGAGCCTGACCGTCGCCTCTCCCCCCGGGAGAGG
>JAFGLY010000184.1 GCA_016927815.1 Deltaproteobacteria bacterium
GACTCCTCCGGAGCCGGACCGCCACTGCAGTCGTCGTCCCGACCGTTGCAGTCCTCGGCGGCTCCCGGATGGACGAGCGCATCGCCATCGTCACAGTCGGTATAAAACTGGGCCTCCCCCGGGTCGGCGCAGTCCAGGTCCGGAGACGCCACGGTCACGCTCGTGCCGTACCCGTCCCAGTCGGTATCCTGGTAGCAGAGTTCACCCCC
Source organism: Deltaproteobacteria bacterium (assembly GCA_016927815.1). Taxonomy (GTDB): domain Bacteria; phylum Myxococcota_A; class UBA796; order UBA796; family JAFGLY01; genus JAFGLY01. The sequence continues at coordinate 210 of JAFGLY010000184.1, forward strand.
GTCGCAGTCCTGGTCGACTCCGTCGGCTACGACCTCCTCGGCACCGGGATGGATGGACGGGTCGGCGTCGTCGCAGTCTGTGCCGTCCGCGATGTACGCCTCTGGGGACGTGCACCCAACCGACAGGGTCGCCGGGTCCCCGTATTCGTCGCCGTCCGCGTCGGCGTACCATGCGGTGGCGTCCACCGCATCGTCCTCGTCCACGGAGCCGTCGCAGTCGTCGTCCCGTCCGTTGCAGCGCTCGTCCACACCCGGGTGGATCGACGGGTCCGTGTCGTCGCAGTCACCTCCGGCCACCGTCCAGCTGTCTCCGTCGGCGTCGGAGAGACCGGTGTCCACCGGGGTGTCGTCCACAGGCGGTTCGTCGTCGCACCCCCCTAGCAGCAGGGTGAGGAGCGCGGCGCTGGTCAGAGCGAAGGGCATGGGACGAGCCCCTTCGAACCGAGGATACCACAGCCCAGGGACGTTGGAGCACCTCGTCTCGCCGGTCGCCGAGGGAGGACGTCGGTGGCGGTACGAGCGCGGCGGCGGCGGCCTGGGAGCCGCGCGGATGTCGGGGCGGGGAGGCGACCAGGCCGACGACCGCCTACCCCGCCCCCTTCTCGAAGTACCTCACGCGCCTCCCGCCCACGGTCCACTTGCCGGCCGGCACGAGCCGCCCAGCCTTCACGAGCCGCGAGATCTGGCTCTCCCCGCACCCGAGGACCCGCATCACGTCCTGGGCGGTGCGGAATCCGGCGGCGTGGATCTCGTCGATCACCTTCTCCATCGGGCTCTTGGCGTGGCCGGGCAGGTACGTCGGGATCCCCTTGGAAGCCGCCCGGTGCTGGGGCCGGACCGTGATCGAGCCCCCGCACCCGCAGGCGCATCGGGGGTCCTTGGCCTGCTCGCGCTGCACCCACTCGTCGGTCGAGAGCGCCGCTTCCTCGCTGCCCTCCAGTTCGACCCGGGCGACTGCGACGAGCCGATGGCCTCCCGTGAGGTCTGCGGGGTCGATCGCGAGCGAGACCCGGACCCGGTCCGCGTCGAGGATCTGGACCCGGAGGTCGTGCCGGTCGTGGAGCTCCTCCACCAGCCGGCGGAACCCCCGGGCGTCGCTCTCGAGGTGCCGCGTGAGGTCTCGGCACCACGCTTCGACCTGCTCCCGGGTCACCCTGGGCGGCAGGGGGATCACCTCGCACCGGAGGTTCTCGCGCTCGGCCCTGGCCTCCGCGAGCCGGCGCCGCAGCTCCACCACCCGGTCGAGCAGGACCCGTTCCTCGTCCGACCCGGGCTCGGTGCCCTCCAGGAGCTTGAAGTAGCGCTCCACCGCCTGCTCCATCTTCTGGATCTGCTCGTCGAGGTCGTGGCTGCGATCCGCCTGGGGCACCCGGTCCCGGCGCGTCTGGCGGCTCGCGGCATCGAGGTATGCGTGGACCTGCTCCGGGTGGGAGAGCAGGTCGGCAAGCACCCGGCGCACCGCGGCGTCGGCGGCCTCCACCCGGATGATGGGCGCGTCGCATCCGCCGAGCGCGGGGTCGGCCCCGTCGATGAACCGGCGGCGGCAGCCGTAGTACAGGTGGCCGGAGACCATGCCGCAGGACTTGGCCTTGGCCGTGTGGCCGTCCCGGCAGACGAGCACGCCGGAGAGCGCGAAGGAGCGGGGCGTGAAGTCCCGGCCACGGTTGGACGCTCCGTTCTGGCTCCGCACCCGCTGGGCCTCGCGCCACTGCTCGATGGGGACGATGGCCTCGTGCTTCGCCGGGTAGAGGGTCTGCTCGTGGACCTGGGCCTTGGAGGGGACGCGTCTGTCGTACGCGTCCTCGTCGAACGTCACGTGCCCGGCCACCTTCGGGTCCTTGACGATCTTCTGGACCTGCTGGGAGCACCAGAGGCAGCCCTGCCGGGTCCGGTGGCCGCGGGCGTTGAGCCGCCTCGCGATCCGACCGCAGCCGAGCCCCTCGTCCACGTAGAGCCGGAAGACCTCGCGGACGACCTGGGCCTCGACCTCGTCGACGAAGAGGTGGCCGGAGACCGGGATGGCCTGCTGTGCCTCTGTCTTGGCCCGCTCGGTCTCGGCCTCGCCGTAGCGGGCTTCGAGGTCCCGCCGGACCCGGGCCTGGGAGGTGAAGCCGAACGGGGTGGGCCCCATGTAGAAGCCCTGCTTCGCCTTCTGGCGCTTCATCTCCCGAACGCGCTCGCCGGTGCGCTCGACCTCGAACGCGCCGACCATCGCCTGGGCGCGGACGCCCAGCCGGCCGGCGGCCGAGTAGATGTCCTGCTGGCCGTCGAAGGACCAGAGTTCAACCCCGTGCTGCTTCAACCCGTATCTTGCAGGCCTCACTGGTCGGGCGTCTACACAACCCCTTTCAGAGCACCCCAGGCCGTTGAGAGGGGGCATGTGGGAGCCGGACCGGTCCCCTGGGACCTGTGGAAGGGCTGTCGGGCGTGAACACAAGGGGTGAACGAGCGAGAAATGGACCTTCATGGCGAACTTGGGACACAGGTCGAGCCCGCGTTGAACGCCATGTGATGCTTCGATGTATCGGAGGCGATCTGCCTGCTATGCGAGCAGCGGGGCCAGGCGCTCCCGGATGGCCTGGGACTCCTCCTGGTGGGGGTACCAGGAGGCGATGCGCAGGAAGAGCCGTCTGGCGTGGTGGACGAGCACGCCGGGGACGTGAAGGAGTGCCAGGCGGAGCCGACGGATCGTCATCGGGCGCCAGTGTGCCGGGAGCACTTGGTGCCGGAAGGCCCACACGAGGTTGTAGGCGGTGATCTTGAGGACGAGGTCGGCATCGTTGGCGCCGAAGCTGGCGGTGGAGAGGCGATCGATGCCAAAGCCGGCCTTCAGTACCTTGATGACGTTCTCCGCCCGGCAGCGCTTGTTGTAGAAGTCCGCGACCGCCCAGGCGTCTCCTTCGATGTTCGTGGCGACGAACTCGTAGCGCCAGCCGAGGCGGGGCAGGTAGAGTCTGGCCGGATCCTCGAACCGGCGACGGACAGCGACAACACGGCGGATGCAGCTCCACCCGTGAAGGCGTACATGGAGGTCGGCAACCTCGATCTTCTCGGCCTCATCCGGCCCGCTGACAGGGACGAACGTGGCCTCGGCGAGCGCCTTCCCCAGACCGCTGGTCTCGCGGATCTTGACCGCGGACCCGATGTTCCGGCCCTCGCAGAGGGCAAAGACCTCCTCTCCCTGAAACCCCCGGTCCGCGCGGAAGAAGAGGACGGGATGGCCGAGTGCCTCCATCTCGGAGCACGTCTCCTTGAAGCGGTCGAAGAGGTCGGTGGACTCGGTGGAGTCGCCGGGGCGCAGCCAAGCCCCAAGGACGAGCTGGCGCACGCCGTCGGTGAACAGCAGGGGTCGGTAGCTCCTTCGCCCATGGGCGTTCGGGTTGTAGCCCACCACCCCGCCTTCCATCTGATCGCCGTAGACAATCTCCACCGACGAGTCGGCGTCCAGGATGGCGTACGGCTCGAACCCATCGAGCCGCAGAGCGTCGGCCAGTACGGACCGGTGGACATCCCGGCAGGTCGCCCGTTCGTCCTCGCCCTCCAACCGGTGGAGCGTCCGATGGATCGGGGTGGGATCCGGGAGACGTTCCACTCCGAAGCGCTGGGACAAGAAGGGATCGCCTGTGATGGATCCGTAGTCCTCGGGCCGGATGACGCCCAGGATTCGTCCGGTCACGAGGAAGGTGAGGTCGAAGGCGCCGCTGTATGTGGCGTTCGGCGCCTTGAGGTCCGGGAGCCGCTCCGCGTATCGCTGGGCGAGACTCATGGTCCCGAGGACGTAGTCCAGGAGCGGACCC
>JAFGLY010000185.1 GCA_016927815.1 Deltaproteobacteria bacterium
CCTGACCTTGCGGAGCATCGCTCACCTCCGCAAGGAACTTCACGCGTCCCTCCCCGCCGATCCCCCGGCCTTCGCTGATGGGTCACGGCTCTCCACGGGAGGGGCTACCAGCCCACGTAGCGCCCCTCGGGCTCCAGGTACGTGTCCGGGACGTTGGGGATGACGTCGCCGTCGGTGTCCTCGAAGGATGCGAGGTAGTCGAGCAGCGCCTCCCAGAGTTCAAGTTCCTGTACGCCGTCGGTCTTCGCATCGGCATCGAAGACCATCTCCGCCACCGAGGGCACTGGCTTCCCGACGGCATCCTTGGGTGTGATCACGATGCCTCCGTAGGTGAGGGACTCCAGCCTGCCCATGACGCTCCCGACGTAGGTGTCCACCGTGACGTGGTAAAGGTCCTCGGTACCGGTGGGGATCGGCTCCCAATCCGTACCGGTCCAGCGGTCCACGGACCGGGCTCGATTGAACTGGGAGCGCTCCATGTCCAGGTGGCAGCGCAGGCCGCTCACCTCGACGAAGTAGTCGCAGCCGTAGGTCGGGCAGATGCTGGCGGTGATCTCGCAGACGTCCACGAGTTCGTCCGCAGTGATCCAGAAGGCCACGAGGGGGCGGCCCGGCCGGCCGTCCCAGCCGGAGCCCAGCGGCAGGACGCGGAAGACGTCTGCGAACCGCTGGATGCCGTCGGTACCGTAGAGGAGGTCGTCGCGGATGATACTGTGGGCCTCGAAGGCGAAGTCCACGGGGTCGTCGGGCCGCAGGGCGTTCGTGCGGGCCCGGAAGGCGTCCGTGACGAGGTTGCCGAGGCCGGACTCGCTGCAGGACTCCATCATGGTCACGTCGCCCGGCACTTCGGCCACTGGGCCGAAGTAGCTCGTACCCAGCGCAGCGAGCGGACCGGAGTCGAGGTCGTCCACGAACCCGTCCACGAGGGCGGTGACTCCGGCGTCGCCTGTTGCACCATCGTCCACCGCGTGCAGCCTGAAGGAGTCGACGGCCCACCCATCGCCGTTCCGGACGAGGTCGAGTTGCCCGAGCCAAGCCCCGTAGGCACCGGCCTGCACGATGACGGTGTCCCGCCAGCCGGCGAGGATCGCCTCCTCCGTCACGGTGTGCGTGTGGCCACCCACAATCACGTCCACGTCGGGCACGGCCTCGGCGATGGCCAGGTCCTCGGACAGCCCGCTGTGCGAGAGCACGACGATGATGTCGGTATCCCCAAGGTCGGTCACGGCCGAAGCGGCGGCCTCGGCGATGGAGGTGAACGTGACGGGCGCCGCAGCGGGTGCGACCGCCGCCGCTCCCTCTCCGAGAAGGCCCATCAGGCCCACCCGGAGGCCCTCTTTCTCGGCGATCCACGTCGAGGTGACGCGGCCCGACTCGAGGAGCGCCTCGACGGCGTCGTCGGCGGGGTTCGAGGGATCGGTGACCATGTTCGAGGCCACGATGGGCACGTTGACGCCGAGAACGTCGCCGGCCGCGATGGTGGCGGCCAGGTCGTCCGACCCCCAGTCCCACTCGTGGTCGCCGATGGTGGTGGCGTCGTAGCCCATGGCCTGGAAGACCTGCAGTCCGGGAGCCTCGGTGGTGTCGAGGAGCTGGAACAGGGAGCCGGCGCGCCAGTCACCCGCGTCCACGAGCAGGACCGGGTGATCGGACGCAGTTCGGATCCGGTCGACCATGGCCGCGATGCGGGCGATGCCGCCGATGGTGTCGTCGTCGCCGGCCACGTCCGGGGTGTAGTCGGCTTCGGGGCCGTACCCCATCAGGTGGGCGTGCACGTCGTTGGTGTGGAGGATGGTGAGCCTCTCGGGCGCGGCGCCCGTGTCATCCCTCTCGGGCGTGGCGCCCGTGTCGTCGCCGCCACAGCCTCCTCCGCCGCAGCCTCCTCCGAGGGTGAACATGGTGAGGACGAGGATTGGGGATCGGGCCATGGGACGCCTCCTGTCGTGGTCCGTCGGCGTCAGGGCACCTCGACCGACCCGACGAGCACGGGGTCGTTCTCGTCGTTCAGGTTGTCCCAGCGCCTGTATAGGGTGACCGTGGCCGGCGGCTCCTCCGGGATGCTCGCCTCCACCCGGTAGAGACAGTCGCAGCCGGCGACGAGGCCGGGGTTCATGTCCACGGGCTGGACGAGCACGTCCACGGCGGTGCCATCCACCCTGTAGAAGCCCTCGACGTCCTGTTCGCACCGGAAGTGTAGATCGTCGCCCACGACACGCAGTCCGGGGTTGTCGGCGTTGGCCTCGACCGTGGACTCCCAGCCGGTGTCGTAGGGACTACCCCCGCACTCGTCCTGCGTGAAGTCCTCGATGCCCTCGGCGTCCTCCCAGCCGGCAGGGAGGTCCGGTGCGCATGCGACGAGCAGGCCCAGGAGCGTCACGTACACGATCTTCATGCCGGCCTCCTTCCACCCGAGGACCCTGTGGGTCCTCGCGCCTGGAGTGTACCACCGGACCGTCGGGGATCGACCCGCCCGTCGTGCGGATCACGCGCACATCGACCACGCCGACACCCACGCGCGAGGGGTTCGACTGGTAGGGACACCAACGGAGCAAACAGGGCGTGACAGATGCATTTTTCCGGATAGCGTGATCCCATGTGCGCTACTCGCTCCTCCTCTCCCCGTGTCCAGTCTCGCCAAGGGCTGCGGCCTAACCCCCCGCCCCGTGCGATGGACCTCGACCGGGCGCTGGAGGCGGTCAGCCCGCGTGTCCGACGCGCGGTCTGGGCAGCACACGAGGCACTCAACGCCGCCGGTGTTCCCCACCTTCTCGTCGGGGGCCTCGCGGTCGGCGCCTATGGCTACCCCTACGCGACCCAGGACGTTGATTTCCTCGTCGGAGACGATGCCTTCGAGTTTCACGGGGCCATTGTCTTGCACGCTCCTGGCGTCCCGATCCAGGTGGGCGGCGTGGTCATCGACTACGTTTCTCCGGACGCGCACGTCGATCAACAGCGGCTCATCGAGGAGGCCCGAGGGGACCGCAACCTGCATGTCGTCCCCATTGAGCACCTCGTCTACATGAAGTTGGTGGCGGGCCGCCAACGGGACATGGCAGCCATCGTCGGTCTGCTTCAGGCCGGGATGGACGCCGAAGGCGTCCGGGCGTTCCTCGCGAAGGCTGCGCCTGACCTTGTCGGTCGGTACGACCGACTCGTCATCCGGGCCGCTCGGGAGGAGCGCAGGTAGAGCCTGCGCGCGCGAATCGCGCGGGCCGACGGGCGCGCACCAAGGACCTTGGTGCCCCTACCGGAACGCCGCCCCGAGGAGAACCTGGACTGTCCCGCCACCGAGGCCATACCCCCAGGAGATGCAGGGCGAGTCCACGCAGGAGGGCATCATCAGGTGCGCCGTGCCTATGTAGGTGAACCTCAATCGGAGAGCGACCATGCCTCGGATCCGACCGGATCCAGCCAGCACGCCGAGGGAGAGAACCCCGCTGGGAGCGAGTTCCGCGTCTATCAGGAGGTCCTCTGGTAGGTGGTAGTTCGGGACGCTGACCCTCTCCACGCCTACGAGTACGTCCGCGAACACGTCGACTGGGTGCTCTCCGGACCCAGGCGGTAGAAGGCGTACTCCACCCAAGAGGTCCGCCCGGAGGAGCGAGAGATCGAACTCGATGTCCTCGGATGCCCAGGCGATGCGTTGAACGTCCGCCGCGATCTGGATGACGGGTGAGATCAGAGGGGTGAGGTAGACCCCGACATCCACAACCGCTCCGCCGTCAAAGGGCGTTTCCTCTTGTGGCATGCGTTCGTCATCGATGCGGATCCCCACAGCGTTCGGGGCCGATGCGGTCGCTGCGTACGCCACGTCTCCGTGCCAGTCCCCGGCCGCAGCAGACGCGGAAGCGACACCGACGGGCGCGAAGACGAGGGCCAGGAGCGTCTGGCGCAGGATCTGCCTCATCCATGACTCCTACCGGAGGACCCGTAGGGTCCTCGTCTCCACAGTGCTGTCGAGAGGCGTCGCGGATCATCCACCCTACCACGTCACGGGCGCGTACCGCCCGGGCCGAGGTGCACGCACGAGGAAACCTCTGGAAACGGGCCAAGGCGGCGCATTTTCACGTAGTTACGAAAATAACCTCTTTTCGTTGTAGGACATCGGCCCCGTTTCCGGGCGTCGAAGTGCACGCGAGGCCTTCGGCCCGGGGGAGACCTTGGGCCTTCGGCCCGTCGCTGTCGGCCTGCACGTGGGCTCGGCGGCCATGCAGGACCGGAGGCGAGGTTCCCTGTATCGGCGCAGTGCTTGCAGTCCGCAGGGAAGACGCGCGTCCTCGCCGGGGCCGCTCCGGTAAGCGAATGACTTCCCGGCGTTGCTCCAACACCTTCGCCGGGCTCTCGTCTCGTACCACCCCCAGCCGCAGTTCACCCTCCGGCGCCCCGAGCCGGCGCCGCAGCCGCTCCTCCCCGACCGCCCCGCGCTCCCGCTCCCGCCACGCACGACACGCCAGCCGGTGCCGCTCCCGCTGGCACTCGGGGCGCCCGCACGCCTTCTGCCGCCCGCCCACCCGGGCCTCGGAGGTAACGAGCTCTCCGCACACCAGGCATCGCCGTCGACGCTTCATCTGCGTTTCCTGCGATCCCTTCTGCCTCCTCGGACCCAATGCCGGGGGGGACTACTTCAAGTGAGCACACCCCGGACTACTTACCGTGAGCGGCTCAGCACGACCGTGATCTGAGGAATGGGCGACGGACAACGTCTCTGTGTCGAGCAGGGAGCCCGTTGGCGATGCCTTGCGGGCACTCGTCTGCAGGGGCGGACGGGGACCAGGAGGGGGACAGCAGCCTGAAGAGGCTCGGAGACGGTGGGGTGGGGGAGCGTGGTCGAAGGGCCTCGGGCGGCTGGCTCGGCCTCGTACGAGTCCCGATACCCCTCGAATCCCGCTTCGCGGGCGTTGGCGTGCTCGTCGGAGGCTGGGGTTCGCGGCAAGGGCGCCTGCTTCACCAGATGTGGCCGCCGCCCGCGAACATGCCGACAGCACCCCACCCGACGCCTGGGGGGTAGGACCCATACCGGTAGGACGTCACCAGTGCGTCGGGCACGCCGTCACCGGTGAGGTCGCCGTCGAGGGCGAGGGAGAATCCCACGCCGTCGTGCACGAACCGCCAGTCCGCGTCCTCCACGTCGAGGGTGCCGGGCAGGCCGCCCGGGCGGCCGAGGAAGAGGATCGCCTGGTACTGCGATGAGTAGTTCCTGCCGCCGGACGAGGCCACGCCCAGCAGCACGTCGGCGAGGCCGTCCGCGTTCACGTCGCCGCCGTTCGCGATCGCGGCGCCAGGCAGTTCGTCCCCTTCGAAGCGCGTGTACGCGACCTCGTCGAGGGTTCCGGCGGGTAGCGATGGACCGCCGAGGACGAGCCAGGCCGCGCTGACATCCGCTTCGGGCGAGCATCCCACCAGGGCATCCCGGTAGCCGTCGCCGTCCACGTCGTCTGCCGCGGCCACGGTACTGCCCGCGTACGGCTCGGCCGCCGCGTCGGCCCACTCCGCCTCAGCGTCCGAGAGGTCCACCGTGCCCGTGGCGATCCACGCGGCGTCGCCTAGGAGGAGGAAGACCCTCCCCGCCTCCCCGGCGAGCACGGAGGGCGCACCGACGAGGACGTCACCCACGCCGTCACCGTCGACATCGCCCAGGCCGGCCAGCGCCATGCCCGCCTCGCCGGTGGTGGACGCGCCGTCGAAGACCACGTCGGCCGAGGCGAGGCTCGCCGTGCCGGACGTGGACGGGTCGCCCCGCACCAGCCAGGCGACGTCGCTGGCGTACCCGCCGGCGAGGAAGTCGTCATAGCCATCGGCATCGAGATCCCCGAACGGGGCGAGCGCGAACCCGGCCATGTCGTCGGCCGCACCCCCGCTCCACTCGATGGCCGCCGCGTCGGCGAGTGTCGAGGCGCCCGAGAACCCGGAGGACGATCCGAGCACGAGCCAGACGGCGCCGGAGTCGGCCAGACCCCCGGCGGTGGTCCAGGGAGTGCCGACGAGCAGGTCGGTGAGGCCGTCGCCGTCGAAGTCGCCCGGCCCGGCCGCGACTTCGACGAACTCGCTGGGGTCCGGCCTGGTGCCGAGCACGTAAGCGAACTCGGCGGCGACTGAGGAGAGGTCCACCTCGCCGGAGAGGTCCGCTCCGGACACGAACCAGGCGGCGTTGCCCAGGCCGTCGGAGGTCTCTGCCACGAGGAGGTCGTCGATGCCGTCCCCGTCCGCGTCGCCCACCGGGGCGAGCTCCAGGTCGGTCTGGCCCGACGCCCCGACGAGCACCGCGTCCATCTCGTCGAAGCGGACCTCGCTGTAGGGATTCGCGTCGTACTCCTGGCCGGGACCCTCGATGGTGCCGGTCCAGGTGGTGGTACCAGAACCCGCGTGGTCCACCACCGAGGACGTGCTCGCCGTCGTGACGGTGCCCCAGGGGTACCACAGACGGGAGCGTGAGACCCCGTGGGTCCAATGCGACCAGTCCGAGTCGACAAAGTAGCCCTGCGGCACGAGCCAGGGGGGGAGGAACCAGGGGGATCCGATGCGGCAGTCCGAGGCCCCGCCGAATCCCGACCGGGTCACCTCGTACACGCCGCCGTCGTAGTAGACGGAGCGCATGTGGGAGCCGTAGAAGGCGATGCTGAGGCGCCCCCATCCGCCCATGGTGGCCGCCGCCAGGGTCCACGTGCAGGTGGTGCGGGCCGACGTGGTGGACCAGCGTGCGCCCTCGGGCAGCACCTGGACCGTGCCCCACACGCTCGTGGCACGGCCCGAGCCCCGGCCGCTCAACAGGAAGGTGTCCCGGTCGTCGGTTCTGCCCCACCAGGAGGTGTGGGTCACCCGCACCAGGTTCCCGCCCCAGGCGTTCGAGTTGACGCCGCGAGGGTGGCACACGGCGGTCCAGCAGTCGTCGTCGTCGCAGTCGACGAGCCCGTCGCCGTCGCCGTCGATGCCGTCCGTGCAGTTCGCGCCCTCCCAGCAGGCGTAGTCCGAGGCGCAGTCCGCGTCCTCGCAGTCCACGAGCCCATCGCAGTCATTGTCGATCCCGTCGTGGACCTCGACGGCGCTCGGATGCACTGCGGGGTCGGCATCGTCGCAGTCACCGTCCGAGGGGGTCCAGCCATCACCATCAGCGTCGGTAGGGCCGGTGTCGACGTCGCTGTCCGTGTCCACGTCCATGTCGGAGTCGGTGTCCGAGTCGGCATCCGTGTCCCCGTCGGCATCTACATCGGTGTCCGAGGCGGTGTCCGTGTCCACGTCGGTGTCCGTGTCGGCTTCGGGGGGCGCGGTGTCCTCCTCCTGGGAATCGCAGCCCGAGAGGAGGAGGGCGAGGAGGGCGGTGGCGGTGAGGAGGGAGGGCATGGTGGCTCCTACAATCCCACTCCGTAGACAAGGTAGACGGCTCCAGCACTATCGGTTGCCTCATCGTCCACGTAGTCGCTGATGAGGAGGTCATCTGTAAGATCGCCGTCTACATCTCCGGAGGCAAGAGACCTGCCGATCTCGTTGTCTGGATTCTCGGCTGTAAACGAAGCGTGAGCGGATGAGAGGC
>JAFGLY010000186.1 GCA_016927815.1 Deltaproteobacteria bacterium
AGAGGAGAAGGGCTGCGAGGGCGAACGGACGGGCCAGCAGGACGAACGGAACGTGCATGGCAGACCACCTTCCGTGGGTATCCAGAGGGTACCCTATAAGGCTGGCGTGTCGCAAGCACGAACCGGTGTGGTCTTGGCGCGCTCGACCAGGTCCAGAAGATCTCGCAGCCAGGCACGCACGCCAGGTGTTGTACCCATATCTACCGAATCCGTTTGGGTGGCTGGGGAGAATGAAACATATGTTCAACTTCGTCCGATCGAGCCTTCTCGATCGGCTGTACAGCACGGACGCCGTTCGACAGGCGGCCAGCCAAGACGGATCGCCATGCGGCATCGGCACCACCTCCTTCCCACCCAAGAACCGCCTTACGAGGTGCCTGGCGGGATGAAGATCAGAACATGGTCCTGTCGACACACTCTGCGGCCATCCTGTGTCGACAGAACCATGTGGCTCATGTCCATCCTGCCAACGACCGAAGTCGGGCGGTGTGGTAGGTTCTACCTATAGAACGCGCGATAACCGCCTGGTCCGACTCCCCGTCGGGTCCGGGACGCTTCCGGTCGCTGGAAGCCGTCGATGGTCTTGCTCCAGCATCCGGCCCCGACCGCGGGGCTCCTCCCCGACGCCCCCCTGCACGTATCGCAGCACGCGACGCCTCCCCGCGAGGCTATCGCCCCAGGACCGAGTGCACGGCGGTGCAGATCCGCTCGACATTCGGCAGGGCCGCATCCTCGAGCGGCCGGGCGAACGGCAGTGTGTCCTCGACGCAGACACGCGCGTAGCGCGGGCCGAGTCCCGCCTCAAGCACGACCGCAGCGATCTCGCCCGACAAGCCGTACTCCCGGTAGTCCTCGTCCACCACGACGAGCCGCCCGGTCCTGCGTATCGATGCGACGATGGTGGCCTCGTCGAGCGGCCGCAGCGACCGGAGGTCGACGACCTCGCAGGAGATTCCCTCCTCGGCGAGACTCGCCGCGGCCGCCAGCGCGCGGTGGACGCCTACCGCGACGGAGCAGATCGTGACGTCGATGCCCTCGCTCCGGATCGCCGCCGAACCGAACGGGACGGGAACACCGGGCTCCTCGACCGGCCCGCGAGTCCCTGCCGCTGGCACGTCGAACGTGACGGTCTGACGACCACCCCTGCCGAGGAATCCGAGCCACTCCTCCGAGAGGAGCTTCGGCTCGAGCAGCACTACGGGCCCGTCGTGGGAGAGCGCCGTGGCCGTGAGCCCGTAAGCATCCGCCGGCGTGGACGGGACGACGACCGTCAGGCCTGGGATGCCCGCGAGCATGCCCCACAGCGCCTGCCCGTGCTGGCCACCGTCACCGTACCCGCCGCCCGACGGCGCTCGGACGAGAAGCGGGCACGGCCACTGCCCGCCGGAGAACCCGGCGAGCTTCGCCGCGTGGTTGAGGAGGGCGTCGAGCGCGACCGCGAGGAAGTCCACCATGTACAGCTCGATGATCGGCCGGAGCCCAGCCATCGCCGCTCCCACCGCCGTGCCGAGGAACGCGGCCTCCGATATCGGCGCCGCCAGGACGCGCTCGGCGCCGAACCGGGCATAGAGTGCCGCACGTAGGAGCGGCAAGTCCTCACCCATGAGCACGATGGACTCGTCACGCGCCATCGCGTCCTCGATGGCCTGGTCGATCGCCTGTCCGAATCCGAGTTCACGCATGGGCCACCTCCCCGCCCGCGAGGGCAGCCTCGATGGCCGCCGCGACCTCCTGCTCCACCTCGGCGTCTATCCGCTGGCGCTCCTCGGCCCTCGACGCCATGGCCCGCGCCGCCGCGTGCATGGGATCCCCGTGCCTGTCCCGGGAGGGACCGACGCGTGCGCGCGCCATCGTCCCCATCATCCTCGCCATGCTCGCGACCCTCGCGCCGGCCGCTCCCCCGTTGGCCTTCAACGCCGCCGAGATCACGCCTCCCATCGTCTTGCGGGTGGCGTCCCCGGTGAGGTGCCTCGACTGCTCGATCAGCGGATCGCCGAGGAAGTGGCCGTCGAGTCGCGGACAGGTCGCGTACAGGAACGCGGGGCCCCTGCCGTGGCGGACCCGCCCCACGAGATCCCCGGCCTGCTCGTGCACCTTCACGACGTCCGTCCCGTCCACCCGCTCGACGGCCCATCCGAACGCGCGCGCCCGATCGACGAGGTCACCGCCGGTCACCGCCTCGGAACGCGTCGTGATGGCCCACCCGTTGTCGATGCACACGACCAGGAGAGGCAACGCCCAGGCGGCCGCGAGGTTCAGGCTCTCCAGCAGCATGCCCTGGTTCATCGCCCCGTCGCCGGTGTATGCCAGAGCGATCGAACCCGACCGTAGGCGTCGGGCCGCCAGCGCGAAGCCGACACCGATGGGCACCGACGACCCGACGATCCCGGACGTCGCCGCGAGGTGGGGGCGCGAGAAGAGGTGCATGTGCCCCCCCCGCCCGTGGCAGAGCCCATCGGGCTTCCCCAGCAGCTCGCGCAGCATCGGCACGAGCGGCGTGACCCATCAGCGAAGGCCGGGGGATCGGCGGGGAGGGACGCGTGAAGTTCCTTGCGGAGGTGAGCGATGCTCCGCAAGGTCAGG
>JAFGLY010000001.1 GCA_016927815.1 Deltaproteobacteria bacterium
GGTACGGGTCTCGTGGGCATCGGGTCGCTCCTTCAGGGTGTTTCCGCAAATTCCCCTTAGAGCTTCTCGATGCCCTCCTCCACCCCCACGGCTGGAGTTCACGTCGTCATCCCTGGCGTGCTCGTATACCACTCCCGGGGACTCTACCCCAAGACCCCGCAGGATCGGGCAGGACATCCTCTAAGAACGATGGCTCCGGTCACGATCGATGAGGCCGAGCCTTAGTCTCCGTGGAACGAGGACCGCCGAGACCGCATCGTGAGATCACCCATCGTCAGCCAGACCTGTACCCCCTGCGTCGCTTCCGCAGCAGGCTACCCGCGCTCCGGACGGGTGGAGGAGGTCGAACCTGCATGACCGGTATCGCCACACGAGCCGCCGTGTCCCCCGACGACCTTGTACAGCGCATTAAGGGCCCCTGGAGTTCGCTATCCCAGCGGTTTTCGGTCCTGATGTCCCTGGTCCTTGCAGCAGCCCTCCTGTTCGTCCTCCCCGAGATCGGGGCTGGCGTTCTTCTCGGGGATCGTGTTCTGGTCGGGCTCGGTGTCGTCACGGCTCTGATTGGGGTGGGCTCGGCAATCGCCCGGTTCCTGAGCCGCCGTGGACACCTCCAGGCCGCGGTGCTTACTTTCGTTGCCGCTCTCAACACCTGTTTCTGCCTGCTCCCACTCGTCGCCGCGAACCTGCTCACGGCGGCAGTCGCAGGCACCATCCTGAGCCTCCTGCTGGTGGCACTAGTGGCGCCCCCACGGGTTATCCGTCTGCTGGTCGCGCCCCTGACGCTGGTGGTCCTGATCGCCACCTTGATCGAGACCTTCGTGCCCTGGCCGCGCTTCGACGCCCTAGCCGACTTCCTGCCAGTAGGTCTGGCAGTCAACCTGCTGGCACCGGTTTTCATCGGGATCTACCTGGCATTCTTCAGCGAGGGATTGCTGCAGCGCATGCGAGACCTCATCGCCAGCCTGGACGAGGCCACGCGGGAGGAGCTCCAGCATCTGGCCACCCACGACCACCTGACCCAGTTGCCGAACCGCCTCCTTCTCCACGATAGGTTCTCACAAGCACGGGCGCGTGCCGTGCGGGCAGGACAGATGCTGGCTTTGGTGATGATCGATCTCGATCGCTTCAAGGAGATCAACGACACGCAGGGGCACCCAGCCGGCGATCGGATGCTGCAGGAGGTATCGCGTCGGGTCCGGGCGTGCGTCCGCGAAACAGATACGGTGGTACGCATGGGGGGGGACGAGTTCGTGCTACTCCTGGAGAATGTAGCCTCCCAGGACGCCTACCTGCCCGTGGTGCAGCGCCTGCTCGCGGCAATGCGACAGCCCTTCGACGTTGAATCGTCACCTGTCCATGTGAGTGCGAGCATCGGCGTGAGCCTCTTCCCGCAGGATGGCGACGACCTGGAGGAACTACTCAAGAACGCCGACTTGGCGCTGTACGCTGCGAAGGAGGGCGGACGGGATCGCATGGTCGCCTTCTTGTCGGCCATGAGCGAGGATGCCGACGAGCGGATGAAGCTGACGACCGCCCTGCACTCGGCCATCCCGAACGGCGAACTCCGACTACACTACCAACCGCTCATGAGCATGGACACCGGCAAGGTGGCCGGCGTGGAGGCGCTGCTGCGGTGGCAGCATCCGACGCTCGGCCTCATCCATCCGCCGCGCTTCATCCACATTGCCGAGGAGACGGGCCTGATCGTACCGATCGGGTTGTGGGCCATCGAACAGGCCTGCCGTCAGGTGCGGGCCTGGAAGACCGCCGGGTACGACGCCACGCCCGTCGCCGTCAACCTCTCCCCTCGACAACTCTTCCACCCGAGCCTGGTCGAGTCACTGGGCCAAGTAGTGGCCCGCACGGGCATCGCCCCCAGTGACGTGGAACTGGAGATCACCGAGAGCGGCATCGTGAAGGACTTCGAGGCCGCCACCGCCGTCCTCCGGCGCCTGAAAGCGCTCGGGTTCTCTCTTGTGATCGACGACTTCGGCTCCGGCTACTCCTCCCTCCAGCGCATGAGGACCTTGCCGTTCGACGTCCTGAAGATCGACCGGTTCTTCGTCCAGCACCTCGCCGAGGATCCATGCAACGCGGCCATCGTGATGGCGGTTGTTGCGATTACCCGACAGTTGAACCTCCAGGTCGTGGCCGAGGGCGTCGAGACCGAGGAGCAGTTCGCCTACTTGCGTTCGATCGAATTTCAGCTGTCCGGTACGCTATACTGCGACCGAGTGCAGGGCTTCCTGTTCTCCCGGCCACTCTCCGTCGACGAGACCTCCGACTTCCTGGCGGCACAGCACGTGAAACCGACCACTCCCGTCCATCGGGCGCCCGGCCTGTCGCACAAGAGCCGGCCCAGCCATTCTTGAGCTGTGCCCGGCAAGAAGCCTGGTAACCGTTCACCCGGGCCGTATCGTGGGCGGGTTTGCGGCTGGGTGGACAGAATGTAGGGGGACCCTTGACATGTCGGTGCGCCAGGCGAAGCCTGGACGATGAGAAAGTGATGTAGAAGCGCAGAAACATCGAAGAGGAACCCAGCGGGCACCCATTCCCGCCCGGCAGAGCAGGCCACCAGACGGAAGTGTGTTTTGCGCGGGTCGTGGAGACGCGACCGGCGAAGCGTAGACAACGAGCACATAAGCGGCGGAGGTGGGGCTACAAGCGACCCGCAGTCAGCTCAGCGGACCGCTCCAGCGACAGGGTCAGCACGCAGATCTTCACGTGCGCCTCGATGCGGGCCGACAGGCGTTGGTAGACCGGATGCATCATGAGCTCAGTGCACTTGAGCGTCCGGAAGCACTGCTCGATGACGAGGAGCGCCTTGTAGGATGTGGCCACGTCCTCGGTGGTGAGGGTGTCGTCGCTCGTGATCGCCACCTACTTCCCGTCGAGCTTCGGGGCCTCCGCCACGGCCTTTCGGTCCACCACGACCCATCCGTGGGCGTCCACCGCGAGGTACCTGCAGAACCCGCCCGACGCCCGGAGTGCGGGCACCCACCTCGCCTCGGCGCCGTGGTCCTTGTGCTCGGCCAGGCGCCTTCCCATCCGCCTCCATCGCGGCCACCTCCAGGGTCATCGGACGGTCCGAGGTGACGTGGAACCGGAGGAGGCCACGATAGGTCCAGTAGGCGGGGACGGCGCAGACGACGGAACCTCCCACCTGGGCCTCCATACTGCCTTCGACGGGAACCGAGGCAGAACCGATGGGGGCCGTCAGCGGGTGGCGTGGACCGCTACCGGTACGTGGTCTTCGGTTACGCCCGGTGGGCCTCGGCTGGCCAGCCTTACACCGCCACGACCTCCCCGTCCACGACGGGGCCCGCCTCGATCCCCACCTCCCGGTACCCATCTGGGTGGAAGGTGTGAATCGGCACCACTCGCCCCGGACAGACGGCGTCCACGAGCCGGCGCAGCGCCTCGGGGGTGGCGTGGCCGCTGCAACGGATGAACTCGACACGGGCTTAGGAGGCCTCGGCCCAGGAGCGTAAGGGGTCGTTCTCGTCGCGATCGGGCCGATCCCAGTACCCGCGCCAGAGCGACCAGACGAGGAGGGTATCGGGGCCGGCGCCGACGGCCTGCAGGACCCGGACGCTGTGGGCGTAGGAACGGACGAGCAGCACAGCCCGGTCGGCCATCGCCGCGAGCCGGTCGATCCGGATGGAGGAGGAACCGACGTCGGCGAGGAAGTCGTCCTCCCCGGCCGCCTCGATCAGGCGCCGGTGCCGATGGCCCTGCTTGACCCTGACGCCGGCCCAGGCGTGCTGGGGGAGGCGAGCGGAGAGGAAGGCGAGGCGGTGGAGCACGTACGCTTGGTAGAGGTCGAGCACGAGGATCCGGCGGGCACGGGCAGCGGCTCGGAACACGGACACGAGGCTGTCGAGGTTCTGGCCGGACATCGCCACGGCGACGGGGCCCCGCCACCTGGCAAAACGCTCGGCGAGCCGCTCCTCGACGTCGGCCTCGGACACTAGCCCGTGGGAGCCGGTGGTCTGGCCGACGAGGGTGCCCTCGAGGAGGAGCAGGTGGACGTCGCGCGGCGGTCCAGCGAGGAGGGCGTCGAACTTTCAGCCGGTGCGGCCGTGGGCGCGCAGGTCCCCCGAGTAGAGGAGGCGCCGGCCGCCGGCCTCGACGAGGAGGGCCTGGGCGTCGGGCGCCGAGTGGTCCACGGGCAGGGCGGTGACCGTGAACGGTCCGATCCGGAAGGGAACGTGGTCGGGCAGGACCACGGGACGGGCCGGCGTGGGCACGTCCGGCTGCAAGATGCGGTTCACGTCGAGGATCGCAACGGTGCCCCGGGATGCGAACACCGGGATCGCGGGATCGGCATGGGGGGCGAGCCCGGCGTGGTCGAGGTGGGCATGGGAGAGCAGGAGGGCGAGCGGCCGTCCTGTGGGGCCAAGATCTCCGGGGGGGCACATGCCCGGGACGCGGGGCAGGAGGGCGTCTCGCAGGACGGGGGCGAGCGGCAGGCCCAGGTCGAGGACGAGGCGGCTCCCGTCGTCGGTCACGCACTCGACGCAGCTGCCGCCGATCTCGTGTGAGCCGCGGTGGATGACGAGGTGCATGGGAGGTGCCGAAGGGGAACGCTCGTGCGGATACGTACCCCGTGCGCGCTCCCAGGCGCCCCTCCTCCGTCCGAGGACGTGGAAGCCTTCGACGGGCACTTCCACCCGTGGGGGCCGGCCGGTGTTGCGTCCCGTCAAGTGGTGTACGAAGGTCTCGGGGTAGCTCCTGGGGGATCTCCTTGGGGTGATCGTGGGGGAGGTCCAGGAGGGCAAAGCCCTCTTGGTCTGGGGGAAGCTGGAAGGGGGACTGAA
>JAFGLY010000187.1 GCA_016927815.1 Deltaproteobacteria bacterium
CCTTCACGAGGAACGGCCAGGCGGGTCGGAGGCTGTCGGCCACGGCCTCCGGGTGGGGGAACGTGCCGGTCTCGGCCGTGCCGGGCAGGAGGCCCCAGTGGGCGAAGGACCAGGCCAGCGGACCGGCCGCGAGCAGGGCGGCCGTGACCGCGAGCACCCCGAGCGGGCACCAGGGCAGCCCGCCCGCCCGCCATCGGCCGGGCAGCGTACCCAGCACCAGCACGAGGGAGGCCAGCCCCAAGAACGCCCCGTGGTACCAGTACAGGCAGCTCGCCACCGCGAGCAGCGCGCCCGCCAGGACGGCCCGGCGTACCGAGGGCGCCTCGAGGAGCCGCAAGAGGGCGCCCAGGTACCACAGGCACCACGACAGGTCCCCCTGCACCGCCCGGCCCGCGGTGAACTCCCGCATCGCGTAGGGGCTGACCCCCAAAGCGGCGGCCGCGAGGAGCGCGCCGGGCCAGGACGCTCCCGCCCCCCGCGCGGCCCACGCCGCGGCCAGGGCGTTCAGCCCGACCAGCAGCACCAGGTGGAGGTTGGCGGCCACCGGCCAGCCGAACGCGAGGTGCAAGGGGGCGTACAGCAGCCCCTCGCCCCCGTTGCCCGCCAGGAAGGGCGTGTCCCCCACGGGCCAGTAGTACCGGTCGTTGTGGAGCAACCCCCCCCCGTGGAGGACTCGCTCCGCCACCCAGGCGAGCAGCCACTGGTTGCCCCCGCAGTCCGGGTGGACGACGTGGCACGGGACCGAGGATGCCGGGTGCAGCCAGGCCGGGTGCGTCGCCCACCCCGCCACGACGAGGGCAACCGCCCCCGCCAGGAGCCACCATGCGATCGGGTGTGCCCGGGACCCGCGAGCCGCCATGAGGCCTCATACATGAGGCACCCCACGCGGGTCCGGCCTCGGGATAGACCCTCACACAGAATTGACAGGAGGGGGGTCCGAGGGGGACCGCTTCCCCCCGTGGCGCACGTCCCGGCCGCGCAGCACGAAGATGACCTGCTCGGCGAGGTTGGTGGCGTGGTCGCCGATGCGCTCGAGGTACGTCGCGATGTTCTGCACGGCCACGCATCGGGCTACCGGCTCGATGCCGGCCGACATCCGCTGGAGCAGGCCCAGGAAGATGTCGTGGTACAGGGCGTCCACCTCGTCGTCCCGGCGGAGCACGGCCTCGGCCTGCTCCACGTCCTCGGCCACGAAGGCGTCCACGGCGTCGTGGAGCATCTCCTGCACGATCTCGGCCATGCGGGGGATGCGGACGAAGGGTCCGCCGTAGCCGCTCTGGTAGAGGTCCTCCACCCGCTCGCAGATGTGGACGGCCATGTCGCCGATGCGCTCCAGGTCCGTGCCCATCTTGGAGGCGTGCGTGATGAACCGCAGGTCGAACGCCATGGGCTGCCAGCGGGCCAGGATGAGGAGGCATCGCTCGTCGATCTCGATCTCGTCCTGGTTCACACGGTCGTCGCGCCGGATGGTCGTCCGGGCGAGCTCCAGGTCCTCCTCCACGAGCGCCTGCATGGCCAGCGCGATCATCTTCTCCACGCGGCCGGCCATGAGCAGGATCCGCTGGCGGAGCTCGGCGAGCTCCGCCTCGAACTCCCGGTCGGTGTGCCGTCGGCTCATGAGATCTCCTACCCGAACTTCCCGGTGATGTAGTCCTCGGTCCGGGAGTCCCGGGGCGAGGTGAAGAGCCGATCCGTGTCGTCGTGCTCCACCAGCTCGCCGAGGAGGAGGAAGGCTGTCCGGTGGGACACGCGGGCGGCCTGCTGCATGGAGTGGGTCACGATCACGATGGTGTAGTCCGCGCAGAGCGCATGGATCAGGTCCTCGATGCGGGCGGTGGCGATGGGGTCGAGGGCCGAGCACGGCTCGTCCATGAGCAGGACCTCGGGATCGACCGCCAGGGCACGGGCGATGCAGAGGCGCTGCTGCTGACCGCCGGACAGCCCGCCCGCGGGGGCGTCCAGCCGATCCCGGACCTCGTCCCAGAGTGCGGCTTGCGCGAGGGCCCGCTCCATGACGGCCTCGGCCTCGGAGCGACGACGGCGGCCGGTGAGGGAAAGCCCCGCGAGCACGTTCTCGCGGACCGAGAGGTGAGGGAAGGGGTTCGGCTTCTGGAAGACCATGCCCACCCGGCGGCGCAGCAGCACCGGGTCCACACCGGGCCCGTGGATCGGTACGCCGTCCAGGTGGACCTCGCCCGAGGCCCAGGCACCCCTCACCAGCTCGTGCATGCGGTTCAGGATCCGGATGAAGGTGGACTTTCCGCAGCCCGAGGGTCCGATGATCGCGGTCACCCGGCGGGCGGGCAGGGCCATGGAGACGTCGAACAGCACCCGGCGGTCCCCGAACCCCGCTGAGAGTCCTTCCACGCGGATCTTGTCGTTGGACGGGTCCATGTTCTAGGCCCGGGAACGCCGCTGGAGGCGGGCTCGAACCAGGATGGCCGCCGCGTTCAGCAGGAGGAGGGTGGCGAGCAGGACGACGATGGCCCCCGCGGCGTTGGTCTGGAAGCCGGCCTGGGGCCGGCTCGTCCAGTTGTAGATCTGGATGGGCAGGGCCGAGAAGGGAGAGGACAGGCTCGTGGGCAGGAACGTGAGGTACACCAGCGCGCCGATGACCACGAGGGGTGCCGTCTCCCCCACGGCGCGCGAGACGGCGAGGATCGTGCCGGTGAGGATGCCGGGCAGGGCGAGCGGCAGGACGACGCGCCGGACCAACTGCCAGCGGGTGGCGCCGAGTGCCCAGGCCGCCTCGCGGAGCGAGTCCGGCACGGTGCGCAGCGCCTCGCGGGATGCGAGGACCACCACCGGCAGCACGAGCAGCGCCAGCGTGCACGCCCCGGCCAGGAGCGAGCGCCCCATGCCGAGGGTGCGCACGAACAGCCCCAGGCCGAGCAGGCCGTAGAGGATGGAGGGCACCCCCGCCAGGTTGGCGATGTTGACCTCCACGAGGCGTGCGAGCCAGCCCATGGCCGTCCGGCGGGCTCGACCCCCCCGACCGGCCGCCGCCTCGGCGTACTCCTCCAGCCAGATCGCCGCAGCGACGCCGACCGGCAGCGTCATGGCGGCTGCCGTGGCGTTGAGCAGCAGGGTTCCGACCAGTGCGGGCAGGATGCCGGCCCGCTCCCAGTGGCGCGAGGGGTAGGACGTGAGAAAGGCCCAGTCGACGCGCCCCAGCCCCGTCCGGAGCACGTCTCCGAGGAGAAGGGCCAGGACCAGCAGGGGCACGGCCACCGACACCGCCGAGAGGGCCACGAACAACCGCTCGCGTACCCGGTCCGCGCGGCGCCCGGTCGGGGAGAGGGCGGTGCTCATCCGACCCTCTGCGCGCCGCGGGCGAGACGGAGGCCCAGCGTGTTGAAGCCGAGCGTCATCAGGAAGAGCAGGGTGCCCACCGCGAAGATGGTCCGGTACTCGAGGGTGCCCGCGGGCACGTCTCCCATGCTCACCTGCACGATGTAGGCCGTCATCGTCTCCACACTCGAGCGCGGATCCAGCGTGAGGATGGGCTGCTGACCCGCGGCGATGGCCACGATCATGGTCTCCCCGATGGCCCGGGCCACGGCGAGGAGCAGCGCGGCCAGGATGCCCGAGCGCGCGGCGGGGACCACGACCCGGAGCACGGTGGGCAGGCGTCCCGCGCCCAGCGCCAGAGCCCCTTCCCTCAACGCGTCCGGGACCGCCGAGAGGGCGTCCTCTGCCAGCGAGGAGATGAAGGGCACGATCATCACGCCCATAACGAGTCCAGCGGAAAGGGCGTTGAAACCAGATAAACCTGGAACGACCCGTTGGAGCAGAGGGGTGAGCGTCACGAGCGCGAAGTAGCCGTAGACCACGGTGGGGATCCCGGCCAGCACCTCGAGGAGGGGTTTCACGACACTCCGCACGCGGGCGGGTGCGAACTCGGCCAGGAAGATGGCGGACAGGAGGCCGAAGGGCAGGGCGATGCCCACGGCGATGGCGGTGGTGAGCAGCGTTCCGGCCACGAGCGGCCAGATCCCGAAGTGCTTGTCCGCGAACAGCGGGGTCCACTGGGTATCGAACAGGAAGGCCCGCACCGGGACCTCCCGGAAGAACGCCACGGTCTCTCCGGCGAGCACCGCCACGATGCCTGCCGTCGTGAGGATGGACAACAGCCCGCAGGCCACGAGCCCGAACTCCAGGATCCGCTCGAACGGGGGCGTCGCCGGACCGTGGAACGGTCCGGGAGCGCGCCCGGAGGGGCTCATCGCTCCTTGCCGAGGAGACCCTCGACGGTGAGGCCGACCTGGGATCCCCCGCTCACGAACACCGAACCGCTCGTCCGCGCGGCGAGGCGCTTCTGGACCAGTTCGTAGGCGACGTCCGAGAGCGGGACGTAGCCCACCTCGGAGACGAGTGCCCGGCCGTCCTTGAGGTAGAAGGAAAGGAACCGCGCGACCTCGGGTCGATCCAATGCGCTCGAGGCCACGTACAGGAAGAGCGGCCGGGAGAGCGGCTGGTAGGTCCCGTTCCGGACGGTCTCCATGCTGGGCGCAATCGGCCCCGCGCCGTTGTCGGGCTTGCCGTCTTCCACGGGCACCAGGCGCAGCCGGTCATGGTTCTCCTCGTACCAGGCCAGCCCGAAGAACCCCAGCGCGTCGGGGTCGGTCGCGACGCCCTGGACAAGGACGTTGTCGTCCTCGCTCGGCGTAAAGTCGCCCCGGCTCGAGTGCTCGGTGCCCACGATCGCTGCGGTGAAGTAGTCGTACGTCCCGGAGTCCACACCGGGGCCGAACAGGTGGAAGGGCCGATCGGGCCAGTCCGCCCGGATCTGGGCCCAGCGGGTCACGGTGCCCTGGGCCTCCGGCTGCCACATGGCCTTCAACTCTTCGACCGTGACGTCATCCAGCCAGGTAGCGGTGGGGTGGGCCACCACCGCGATGCCGTCGTAGGCCACCGGGAGCTCGACGAACGCGATCCCCTTGGCGGCGCAGGCGTCCACCTCGGACTTCTTGATGGGGCGGGAGGCGCCCGCGAGGACGATCTCGCCCGAGCAGAACTTCTTGAAGCCGCCACCCGAGCCGCTTACGCCGATCGTGACGCGGACGTCGGGTTCGATGGCCCGAAACGCCTCGGCTACGGCCTCGGTGATGGGGTAGACGGTACTGGATCCGTCGATGGACACGGGCTGGGGAGGGGGAACGGCCTCGGTGGGTGGTTCGCCGCAGGCGCCGAGGACGAGGGAGAGGAGGAGGGGATGCATGGAACGGTCTCCGTTCTCGAGGGAGGTGTGTCTGTATGCGCGGTGTGTGGCAATTGGGTGGCAGGCAGGAGGCAGACCCGGGGTGCGGGGTCCGGCAAGGAACGGACGCTGTGCCCGCCTCCTGCCTCAATTGATCAGAATCCCGCCTGGAAACGCAAGAAAGCGCCATGAGAGGGATTCGAGTCGTCCTCTCGGGTGGTGCGCTCGTAGGTCGCAGCCAGCGAGACCTTCGGGACGAAGTCGTGGGTCACGCCCGCGATCAGCGTGTCGCTCGCGTCCCGGTCCTGCTCGGTGTCCGGATCGAGGTGGTCGTAGCGGACCAGGAGTCCGCCGACGTCGGGCAGCACGGGATGCAGGGTCCCGGACCAGCCCAGCGTGGTGGTGTCGCCCTCGAGGATCGTGAGGACCTCGGCCCACGCTGCGACGTGGCCCTGCTTGAAGCCCACGGCGCCGAGCGCCGTGATCACGGGATCGGCGTCCTGCTCACCCGAGTAGGAGACGAACCCGGTCACCGGCAGGTTCATCTCGCCCCCGGACGCGAGCGGGTCCAGCGTGATCCGCGCCTGGACGGCCTTCCCGGCGTCCGACTCGGGCTTGCCGTAGCCCTCGCCGTTGAGCAGCGCGGCGTTCCACTCCAGGAGCCCCTTCGCGTGGGTGCCCTGGAGGCCCGCCCCGATGTCTGCGGTATCGAGGATCTTGTTCCGGTCCGCGAAGCCCTTGGTGATGTACCGGATCTTCATGAAGGAGTCGTAGAAGGGGGCATACGGTGTGTCCACGACACCGGCGCGGGCTTGGATCCCGGTGTGCGCCTCGCGCCAGTGGACGTACGCGTACTTGACGTAGGTGCGGTACTTGGTGTCCACCGTGACCGTGCTGCCATCGGGCAGGGAGGTGGACGAGACCCGGTCCGTGTCGAGGGTCACCCGTGCGCCGAACCCCTCGGGCAGCTTCGCGGTGGCGGTGAGGTAGGCCCGATCGAGCGCGAACGCGTTGTACCCGTCGGCTCCTTCCGAGAGGTCGTACCCGAAGTGGGTGTAGATCGTGCCCCCCACCTTCACGGCAGGGGTGTCGGGCTTCGCGCCCGGGTCGGCCGCCAGGGCGAGGGAGGACAGGAGGAGGACGAACATGGCTCTGGTCTCCGGAAGGAGGCGGGATGCCTCCGCTGAGACCTGTTATCGCCCGTCCGTGGCGTCTTGATGGCAGGTCGAGGACGGTTCGATGGCGGGGAGCCGGACGCGGAAGATCGAGCCCCCGGTATCCGGGCACTCGAGCGAGACGTCCCCACCCATCGCGTCCACGAGATGCTTCACGATGGCGAGCCCGAGCCCCGTCCCGCCGAGCTCACGGGAGCGGCCTGGATCCACCCGGTGGAAGCGTTCGAAGACCCGACCCCGGTGGGGTGGCGGGATCCCGGGTCCGGTGTCGCGGACCTCGATGCGGATTCGCTCGGTCTCCCGGGCCACCGCGACCTCGACCCGCCCGCCCTGGGGTGTGTACTTGACGGCATTGTCGAGCAGGTTCGCCAGCACCTGCTCCAGGGCGGCCGGATCCACGCAGGCCTCGACCTCGCGGGCCACGTCCACCACGAGGGTGAGCCCCTTCGCCTCGGCCGCGTGGCGGACAGGACCGAGTGCGGAGGCCACCAGGGGAGCGAGGGCGGTGGCCGCGGGGGTGACCTCCCGCCGGCCCGCCTCCAGCCGGGTGATGTCGAGGAGATCGTCCACCAGCCGGGAGAGCCTCAGGGCGTTGCGCTGGGCCGCCTCCAGGAACGCCTGGCCCGCCTCGGGGTCGGACGCCGCTCCCTCGGCCAGGGCCTCCAGGCTGGCCCGGATCGCGGCCACCGGGGTCCGCAACTCGTGGCTGGCGTTGGCCACGAAGTCCGTCCGGACGGCCTCCAGGCGTCGGGTCTCGGTGACGTCGCGGAGCACGAGGAGGCAGCCGCCCTGGGACAGCGGGTGCGCCCCGGCCAGGACCCGCCGGTGGTGGGGCCAGGGCAGGTCGAACTCCGCCTCGTCCGGCACGCCGTCCCGGGCGCGGCTGGCCGCGGCCAGCAGGTCCGGGGAACGGATCCACTCGATGAGGAATGGGCGGGCGTCGTGCCCGGGCACCCCGAGGAGCGCCTCGGCAGCCGGGTTCGACGCGGTCACCCGGAGATCCCGATCCAGGGCCACCACCCCGTCGGCCATGCCCGCCAGCACCGTGGCCAGAAGGTCGCGCTGACGTGTGGTTTCGTCGAGCGTGCGCTCCAGTTCGGCTCCGAGCGTGTTGATGGACCCGGCCAGACCCTCGAGGGCGTCGTCCGGAGGGACCACGATGCGGCCGCCCTCCCCCCGGGCCATGGCCCGGGAACGCTCGACGATCCGGGACAGGGTACGGGAGAGCAGGTGCGAGGCGAGTCCGCTCATGACGAGTGCGGCCCCGAGGCCGACCAGGCCTGCGAGCAGGAGCACCCGCCGCACGTACGCCACGGCCCGGTTCACCTCGACCAGGTTCCGGCGCAGGCGGACGATGCCCGTGCCCGAAGGATCCTTCCAGCGGAGGGCGACGGCGACGCCGTCCTCCACGCAGGGTACCCCGTGTTCCACGGGCGAGGCGCATTTCTCGCGGCCGATCCATCGACCCTCGCCGGCGATCCAGGCCGCCCGCACCTCGGGCAGGCCCGCGATCGTGTCGCCGTCCATGCCGCGTTTCGTGGAGTCCGCCACGATCCTTAGGGCCGCGGGCGAACGGGCGTCGGCCGCACCAGCCAGGACCGCGACCTCGGCCCCGGTGGCGTGGGCCAGTCCCTGGGCGATCTCGATCACCTCGCCGGCCGGCCGGGTGCGCACCCAGGGTGCCACCATCCGGGCCTCGGCCTGCAGGTGCGTGGCCGTCCAGTCCCCCAGCACCCGGCGGACCTCGCGCTCCGCGAGGCCCATCGCACCGGCGCCGATGCCGACGATCACAGCGGCAGAGGTGACGAAGAGCCTGCCACGTACGCCCAGTTTCACGAGATGCTCCCCGACTGGGGGGGGTCCAGGCGATACCCTACGCCCCGCACGGTCTGCAGGCGCTGGCCCGCGGGCCCGAGCTTGCGACGCAGGCGCTTGACCAGGGTGTCCACGGTGCGTGCCTCCAGGGCGGTGCCGGCGCCCCAGACCGCGTCGATGAGCGCCTCGCGCGACCGGATGCGGCCCGGGGCGGACACCAGCGCGTGCAGCAGGCGGAACTCGAGGACCGTGAGCTGGAGCTCGTCCTCGCCCGCCCAGGCGCGCCAGGAGGCGGCATCGGCGCGCAGGTCCCCACTGGAGACGACCGAGGCCGGTATGGCGGGCGCACGCCTGAGGTGAGCCCGCACCCGGAGGAGCAACTCCCGGGTCGAGAACGGCTTGACCACGTAGTCGTCGGCTCCGAGCTCGAACCCCACCACCCGGTCCACCTCCTCGCCCCGGGCCGTGACCATCACGATGGGGACCCGCTCGGTCCGCGGATCCGCCTTGAGGCGGCGGCAGACCTCCGTGCCGGGCATCTCCGGCAGCATCAGGTCCAGGAGCACGAGATCCGGGTGAGGAGGGGAGAACGCCGCCTCCAGGGCCTCCCGTCCCGTTCGGGCCACGCGGACGGCGTACCCCTCCTTGCGGGCCGCCCAGGAGAGGGCCCGGGCGAGATCCGCGTCGTCTTCCACGATCAGGAGGGTTTCGGGCATGATGCCAACCAGCCTTCTCCTATGCCTGGAGCGACCCGAGCGTAAGGGGATCCGGTGGCGTTTTGGCGACAGGTCCGGGGCAGGCCCGAGGCGCGGGCTCCCGCCCCCAGGTCCACCGGACCCGTTACGGGATCCATCCGGACCACCGGGAGGTGTCGCATGAACGGCCTTCAGTTCGCCTACCAGTACCTGGTGGGTGGGGCCTTCTTCCTCGCAACCCTCCGGCTGTGCATGCGTCCGACGGACGGCGCTCCCCTGCCTCCCTCCGATCGGAGGGCCGTCCGGGTGTTGGTGGGGGGACTGGGGATCGTCCTGCTCGGCCACGCAGCCTGGATCCTGGCGGTCGCCACCTAGGGGGACGGGCCATGGAGGTCGCCTACGGTCAACCCGTCGACTACGTCGTCCTCGGCCTCTACTTCCTCGCCATCCTGGGCTTCGGGAGTTTCTTCGCCCGCTACACCCGGACCACCCGGGAGTTCTTCCAGTCGGGCCAACGCTTCGCCTGGTGGATCCTGTCGCTGTCGGCCCTGTCGGTGGTGGTCGGGAGCTACTCGTTCGTCAAGTACTCCGCCGTGGGGTTCCGGTTCGGGCTCTCCTCCACCCAGGCGTACCTGAACGACTGGTTCCTGGTGCCGCTCTTCGCGCTGGGCTGGCTGCCTATTGTCTACTACGCCCGCGTCGGCTCCATCCCGGAGTACTTCGAGCGGCGCTTCGACCGGCCCACCCGGCTGCTCGGGGTGCTGTTCATCCTCGTGTACCTGGTCGGGTACATCGGGATCAACCTCTACACCATGGGCGTGGCCCTCGAGGCCGTGATCCCCTCCCTGACCGTCTTCCAGTGGGCGGTCGTGGTTGCGGTCATCACCTCCGTGTACTGTGCGTCGGGCGGGCAGGCGGCGGTCATCATGACCGACCTCATCCAGGCGGTCCTGCTGCTTCTTGCCGGGTTCGTGGTGCTCCTCCTGGGCGTGGCCTGGCTGGGCGCGCACAACGGGTTGGGGCTTCCGGGCTGGGAGGCCTTCTGGAGCGGGCTGCCGCTCGCCCACCGCCTTCCGTTCTCGGGATTCGCCGAGCCGGCCGAGTTCCCGATGGCCGGCGTCTTCTGGCAGGACCTCTTCGGGTCCTCCATGTTCCTCTACTTCGCCAACCAGGGCATGATCATGCGGTTCCAGGCCGCGCGCAGCGTCCACGACGCGCGCAAGGCCATGTTCACGACGTGCCTGGTGCTCATGCCGCTCGCCGCGGTCGCGGTGTCCTCGGGCGGGTGGATCGGCCGGGCCATGGAGACGTGGGGTCTCCTGCCGGCCGGGACCGACGCCAACCGCGTGTTCATGGCCGTGACCGAGATGATCGCGCTTCCTGGCGTGTTCGGGTTCATCCTGGCCGCGTTGGTGGCCGCGCTCATGAGCTCCATCGACGCGCTCATCAACGCGGTGGCGGCCATCGGCATCAACGACCTCTACCGCCCGTTCCTGGTACGGAATCGGTCCGACCGGCACTACCTCCGGGTGGCCCGCCTCCTCTCGCTGGGCTTCACCTCCGTGGGTCTCGCGCTCGTGCCCCTGTTCATGGCCCAGGAGTCCATCTACGTGGCGCACGCGACCTTCACCGCCGCCATCAGCCCCCCGCTGATCCTCGTGGTGGTCCTGGGCATCCTGTGGAAGCGGTTTTCGGCGCGCGCCGCCGTGGCCACGCTGGTGGCCGGGGCCGCGATCATGGCCGCGAGCTTCGTCGTCCCCGACCTGGTCACGCCCTTCGCCCGACTCCACGGCATGCACGATCCGGACAGCGTGGACTACATGCGCGCCCTCTACGGCTTCCTCGTGTGCGGGGTCGTGGCGCTCCTGGCGGCGCTCCTGTGGCCTCTCAAGGACGCCTCCCGGATCGAGGGCTACTGGGTGGGGACCCTGGCCGCAGCCCGGCGGGCCTTCAAGGGCGGCGAGCCGAACGACGCGGCGCCCGGACGCCGGATCCGCCTCCGGCTGGTCCTCGCCCCCGAGGATCCGGAGGTCCCCGACCACGCGGACGACCTCTTCCCGGTCCGCCTCGCCCGCGAGGACGCCGATCGGCTGGCAGCCCGAGAGGGCGACATCCTCTACGTGGCCGAGGATCGCTGGTGGCTCGGAGGC
The DNA here is from genome assembly GCA_016927815.1 of Deltaproteobacteria bacterium. Lineage (GTDB taxonomy): Bacteria > Myxococcota_A > UBA796 > UBA796 > JAFGLY01 > JAFGLY01. The sequence goes on from JAFGLY010000187.1 coordinate 11,036, forward strand.
TTGAGATCCGTCCACGGCCGGCTCGCGGTGGGGGACGTCGAGCCCGGCACCGTCGAGGCCGGGGCCCGGGCCCTGGCCCACGGCTTCCTGGTCGCGGGGCGGATCATGGTCGTGGACAAGCAGATGTGATCGGCTCGTGGGGCGGGTCGCCAACCCGGACCCGCTCCGAGCGTGCCGGCGGGCGCCGGCGGCCGGGCACGACGATCAGTAGCGGCCGACGTCCTCGGGCACCCGGGTGGTGATCATCGGATCGCCCGGCTTCCAGCCCGCCTGAGCGGCCTTGCCGGGGTTCTTGGCGACCTCCTGCATGGCCTGGATCTGCCGGATCATCTCGTCCACGTTCCGCCCGATGGGCCCGGCCAGCACCTCGACGCCCATCACCGTGCCCTGGGGGTTGATGATGAACCGGCCCCGCTGGTTCAAGCCACTGCCGGCCTGCCACACCCCGTAGGCCCGTGCCACGGCCCCGGAGGGGTCGGCGGCCATGGGGAACCGGACGTCCTTCACGGTGGGCGAGGTCTTCTTGAAGATGACGTGGGAGAACACGGTGTCCGTGCTGATGGCGATGACCTCGACGCCGAGCTTCTGGAGATCCTTGTACCGGCCCGCGACCGCGGACAGCTCGGTGGGTCAAACGAAGGTGAAGTCTGCCGGGTAGAAGCAGACGATGCGCCATTTCCCGTCGTAGTCGGACAGCTTGATGTTCTTGACCTGGTCCCCCACCACGGCGGGCAGTTCGAAGTTGGGGGCCTGGTCGCCCGGCAGGGGGATGCGCGCGACCTGCAGCGCGGGCGCCGCGCCGGGGGCCGCTGCGGCGGGAGCGGCGGCCGCTGCGCTGGGCTTGTTCGCATCGGGGGTGCCGCAGGGACCGAGCACCTGGCCCCATGCGATCTGGGGTGCGAGGAGCGCGGCCGCGAGGGCCGAGAGGAAGGACGTCCGGATCATCGGGTCTCCTTGAGGTTGGGGGTGAGGGTCTACCGTTGGAGGGCCTGCCGCACGCCCTCGGCGTACGCGGGGTCGGCCCGGGCGAAGTGGGCGAGCTGACGATCGACGATCTCCGAGGGCACGCCCCTGAGGGCGCACGCGAGGGCCGCGTGGAGGCGAGCCCGTTCGTCGGGCGGCAGGAGCCGGTAGAGGGCACCGGCCTGGGTGTAGTCGTCGTTGCCGGCGCGGTGGTCGTAGCGGTCGGCCGGGCCGGTGAGCGGAAGCGGCGGCTCCTTGGTGGCGGGGTCCTGGACCGGGCCGCCCATGGAGTTGGGCTCGTAGTTCACGGCCCCACCCTCGTTGCCGTCGAAGCGCATGGCGCCGTCCCGGTAGTAGTGGGCCACGGGCACGCGGGGGCGGTTGACCGGGAGGCTCTCGTAGTTGACGCCCAGGCGGTAGCGGTGGGCGTCGGCGTAGGAGACGATCCGGAACTGGAGCATCCGGTCGGGGCTGTGCCCGATGCCCGGGACCACGTTTCCCGGGGAGAAGGCCGCCTGCTCCACCTCCGCGAAGTAGTTCTCGGGATTCCGGTTCAGCTCCAGGATGCCCACCTCGTGGAGCGGGAAGTCGCCGTGCGGCCACACCTTGGTCAGGTCGAAGGGGTCGTAGGGGGTGGTCTCGGCCTGGGCCTCGGTCATGACCTGCACCATCATGCGCCAGAGGGGGAAGTCGCCCCGGTCGATGGCGTCGAACAGGTCGCGCTGGTGGCTCTCGCGGTCCTGGCCCACGATCCGGGCCGCTTCCTCCTCGGTCAGGCAGCGGATGCCCTGGAGCGTCTTGAAGTGGAACTTGACCCAGAACCGCTCGCCTGCGGCGTTCACGAACGAGTAGGTGTGGCTGCCATACCCGTTGATGTGTCGGTAGCTCGCGGGCAGGCCGCGGTCCGAGAAGAGGATGGTGACCTGGTGGAGGCTCTCCGGGGAGAGCGACCAGAAGTCCCACATGGCGGTGGCGCTGCGCAGGTGGGTCTTCGGGTCGCGCTTCTGGGTGTGGATGAAGTCGGGGAACTTGTAGGGGTCGCGGATGAAGAAGACCGGCGTGTTGTTGCCCACCAGGTCCCAGTTGCCCTGGTCGGTGTAGAGCTTGAGGGCGAACCCGCGCACGTCCCGCTCGGCGTCCGCCGCGCCGCGCTCGCCCGCCACGGTGGAGAAGCGCAGGAAACAGTCCGTCCGCTTGCCGACCTGGGCGAAGAGGCTGGCCCGGGTCCAGCGGGTGATGTCCCGGGTGACGGTGAAGGTGCCGTAGGCCCCCGAGCCCTTGGCGTGGACCACGCGCTCAGGGATGCGCTCCCGGTTGAAGTGCGCGTGCTTCTCGAAGAGCTGCCAGTCCTGGACGAGAAGCGGCCCCCGCGGGCCCGCGGTGAGGGCATTCTGGTTGTCGGCGACCGGGCTTCCGGATGCGGTGGTGAGGGTCTTGTGGGCCATGGGATCCGTCCTCCGGGAGAGCGCACGATCTTGTACGATGTCTAAAAAATTGCGTCAACCCCCTTTGTCCGACTTCTTGCGCCCGTAGACCACGACCTGCACGTGCTCGACGTCGAACGCGGAGAGCGCCTCGACCCCCTCGATCCGGAGGGCCTCGAACGGGATGTCCTGGACCTCCCCCGTCCGCTCGTCCACGAAGTGGTGGTGGGGATGCACGCGGGCATCGAAGGCGACGGTGCCTCCCGCCAGCACCAGGCGGCGCACCAGCCCGTGATCCACGAGCAGGTGGAGCGTGTTGTAGACGGTCGCCCGGGAGACGGACGCACGGCGCCGGTGCACGTGCGCGTAGATGTCCTCGGCCGTGGGGTGTTGGTCCGAGGCCCGGACGTACTCGAGGACCACGCGGCGCTGGGGCGTGGGCCGGATCCCGTGGTCCTTGAGGATCGCGCTCGTGGTGGGCATGGCTCCAACGTTGCGGATCCGGGCATGCCCGTCAATGAAGTGGTGCTGGATGCGGGAGACGTTGGGCAGAGAGGAGGCGTTTCATCATTGCGCCGGCGATCCGCTCGGCGGCAGTGGTGCCACGGGGGGAGGACCTGTGCTCGGACCCGCACGACGTGCCAGGAACCACCCCGATCTGGAACATCAACGGGCCGCAGAGCGCGGTCTCGTGGCTCGCCACCGCTCGCCTGTCGCTCCACAGCCAGGCAACCACGAGATCCTCATCCTCCCCCGAGGGGAATGGACCAGCCGGTGGATCCCACGCCGGAGCCTGCGGAACCGCCCGGCCCGGACGTGGTGGTCGAGAAGCGGCCGGGAGTGGCCCG
>JAFGLY010000188.1 GCA_016927815.1 Deltaproteobacteria bacterium
CGGCTGGCCAGCCGGATGAAGCGGGTTCCGTCCTCGATGCTCTCCAGGTACCCGGTGACGACCCGCGTGTCCGGATCCACGGCCAGGCCGCCGAGAAAGTCGTTCTCGTCGAGGTCGGCCTTGTTCCCCATGGAGATGACCTTGGAGAACCCGATCCGATTGGACGAGGCGCTGTCGAGCAGCCCGGTGGCCAGCGCGCCCGACTGGGACACCATGGCGATGTCGCCGGAGAAGGGCAGGCAGGCGGCGAAGGAGGCGTTGAGCCGGTTGCGCGTGTTGATGATGCCCAGCACGTTCGGGCCGATGATCTCCACGCCCGCGGTGCGGGCCGCGGTGGAGAGCTTCCGTTCGAGCTCCCTCCCCTCTTCCCCCACCTCCTTGAAGCCCGCAGAGATGACCACGGCCGCGTGTGTGCCCAGCATGCCGGCTCTCTGGATCAGGCTCGGGATGAGCGGGGCCGGGATGCAGACCACCAGAAGCTCCGGCACCCCCGGGAGCGCATCGATGCTGGTAAAGGTCTTCCTTCCGAGAATCTCCTCACCCGTCGGGTTCACGCCCCAGACCTCGCCGCCCTCGTACTCGAGCAGGTTCCGGAAGACGACGTGGCCAACCTTGTCGGGGTCGCGCGAGACCCCGACCACCGCGACTGAGCGGGGGCTGAAGAAGGCCTGGAAGTTCATGGGGTCCTCCTCCACCGGGAGCGCGGTACCTACCGGGCACCTCGGGGGGCCGCAAGCCGGATCGGCGAGGGCCCTGCGTTCGGACAGCCCGGTATCCGAACCGCAGGAGGCGTGCCGGTTTCGAAGGGTAGCCGGATCGAGTCCGCCCGGTGTCACAAGGCGTGGACCCGCTTCCGATGGAGTCGAGCATGTCCCTGAGCTGCCTGCCCTGCCTCCTCCTGGCCTCCTGCGTGGTGGAGGTCCACGACACGAGCGAGAGAGTCTCCGTCCAGGAACCGTTCGACCGCGTCGTGGTGGCGCTGGACTCGGGGGACGTGACCCTGAACGGGGGCGGCGCCGAGAGTGTCACCGTGCGCGCCGATCTCGCCTGGGTGGGCGGGGCCTGCCCCACCTGGGATGCCTGGGTCGAGGACGGCACGCTGTACGTGGAGGGCGGCTGCCAGGAGCCCGCCCTGGGCTGGTGCGCCGTGGACATCCAGGCGGAGCTGCCCGCGGGCCTCCCCGTCGAGATCCGGACCGGCTCGGGCGACGTGGGCATCGAGGGCCTCGGTTCGGCCCAGGTGGAGACCGGCTCGGGTGACGTGGAGGTGCTCGATGGGGCCGTGGCGGTGGACGTCGAGAGCGGGTCCGGCGATCTGGTCGTCGAGATGGCCGCGCCTTTCGACCGGATCGAGGGGAGGACCGGCTCCGGCGACGTGGACCTGACCGTGCCGGCCGGCGCGTACGTCCTCGACCTGGACACGGGATCCGGCGGGGTGGACATCCAGCGGGTGGCCTGCGACTCCGAGGCGGTGTCGCTCATCCGCGTGCGGACCGGTTCGGGCGACATCACGCTGACCGGGAGGTAGCCCCGCGGACCTGCAGCCTGCAGCCTATCAGACCGCGAAGCGGACGTGCAGGACGTCGCCGTCCTGGACCACGTAGTCCTTGCCCTCGACGCGGATCTTCCCCTGGACCCGGAGGGCGGCCTCGGAGCCGGCCGCCTCGAGGTCTTCGAGGCGGTAGACCTCTGCACGGATGAAGCCGCGCTCGAGGTCGCTGTGGATGCGCCCGGCGGCGCGGCGCGCGTTCCAGCCTCGGCGCAAGGGCCAGGCCCGGCACTCGTCCTCCCCGCAGGTGAGGAAGGAGACGAGGTCGAGGAGATCGTAGGCGACGCGGATGAAGACGTTTCGTGCCGGCTCGGCGAGGCCGAGTCCTGCGAGCATCTCGGGCTGGTCCTCGGGCGAGAGGGCTGCCAGCTCGGCCTCGAGGGCACCGCAGATGCCCATCTGCACCGTTCGTGGGGCCGGTCGGGAGACGGCCCGTAGCGGTGCCGAGGCCGCGTTTTCCCACGCTGCCTCGGAGAGGTTGTGGAGGAGGACCAGAGGCTTGAGCGAGAGCAGCTGGATCCCGGACAGCGTGGCCCGCTCGCCTTCGTCGAGATCGAGCGTCCGGAGCGGCCGCCCCTCCGACAGGCAGGCCACGCAGCGCTCGTTGACGTCCACGTCCAGTCCCTTGTGCGCCTCCTTGTGCCAGCGCTCGGCGCGCTTCTCGAGGATCGCGAGGTCGAGGAGCACGCTCTCGTCGTCGAAGAGCGCGACGTCTCGATCCGGATCCGGAGGCGTGTCGTGGTAGGGGCTCTCGAACCCGCGGACCACGTGGACCAGCAGGTCCGAGTTGCGCATGGCCTGCACCACCTGGGGGTGGAACGCCCCCACGCCCCGGCCGACCTCGCCCGGAACGTCCACGAACACGAGCTCGGCGTAGGTGGTCTTTCGGGGATGGAACAGGGCCGCGAGACGGTCCACGCGGTCGTCTGGGACCTTGATGCTGCCCAGCGAGACCCCCTTCTGGGGCCGGGCACCCGGCGCGAGGGCTGAGAACACGGTCGTCTTCCCAGAGCCGGGGTAGCCGCAGATGCCCACGTTCATGGGATGTCCTCCTTGCTCCGCCGCCTGCCCGAGTAGCACGCCCGGAACCCTGTGCCACGGAGCCGGTCGCATTGCCTCGGATCCGGAGGGGAGCTAGGGTGCGGGCAGTCGTGCCCCCCGGAGGCCACGTGCGATCGTTGTCCGCCTCCCTGTGCATCGCCCTCGCCGGTACACCCGTGCTCGCTCCCGGCCCGGCTCTCGCCGCGGAGCTGCAGCCTCTGGCCTACACGATCCTGTCCGACGACCAGCCGGTGGGACGACGGGACGTCGGCATCCGGTACCTGCCCCAGGAGCGGGGCGAGGTGCGGATCCTCGAGTCGTGGACCTCCCTGGAACTGGTGGCGGGGGGGGCGCGCCTGTCCTTCGAGCAACGGCTGGGCGCCCGCTTCGGCGGGGATCGGGGGTTCGCCTCCTCCACGCGCGCGAACGGCGTGCTCCGGGAGGTACAGGCGCGCCTCGGCGTGGACGGTGCGTGGTGCGTGACGGTCACGTCGGGGGGCGAGGCGAACACCTGGATCCTCGCAGGGGACGCCGTCGACCTGACCTCGGCGGAGCTCAACGACCGCGAGCGGGCCCTCCCCCTGCTGGCCCGGATCGACACGCTGCGCCTGCTGTCGGCGGAGACCGGGCAGGTCCTGGACGGACCGGTGACCGCGCTGGAGCCCGACACGATCGAGATCGGCGGTCGGCCGGTCCCGGTGCAGCGGTTCCGGTGGACACCGCCGGAAGGGGCCATGGTCCTGGCCTTCGACGACGAGGGAACCCTCCTGGCCTACGACTGGGAGGCCCTGGGCCGCCGGGTCGGCGCGCGGGCGGGCAGCCTGCCACCCCCGCGGTCCTGGGGGGGCGGACCCGAGGCGTCCGTGGTCCGGGAGGCCGTGGAGGAGGAGGGGCTATAGACACCCTCGCCGTCGCCCTTCGGAGGTCCAGCGTGCGCCTGCTCCATGCCCTTTCGCTCCTCCTCGAATCCGGATGCGACGGGCACGCGCCCGGGGGATCCACCCCCGCGACCCCCGAGGGAAGGAGCGGGTCGTGAAGCCGCTCGGGCGGTGGCTCTCCGAGCGCGCGGCGCGCCTCCTGGACACGCCCGACCCTACCCGTCGCGTGGCCGGTGACGTCTTCCTGTTCGGCGTGGCGCTCGTCCGATCCGCGCGCCGCGACCACCTGAACGTGCGGGCCTCCACGCTGTCCTACTCCACGCTGTTCGCGCTGGTGCCGGTCCTCCTGCTCGCCTTCTCCCTGATGGAACCGCTCGGCGTCATGGACTCGATCGCGACGCACTTGAGGGAGTCGCTCTACGAGACCGTCCTGGCTGCGTCGGTGTCGGACGTGGGCCCCTGGCTGGACGGCCTGGTCCGGAGCATCTCCTTCGAGGCTTTGGGCGTGGTGGGCTTCCTGGGCCTCCTCCTCACGGGATTCAGCCTCTACGCCACCGTGGAGAAGGCCTTCAACGACATCTTCCAGGCTCGCGTGCGCCGGCCCGTCCTGCTGCGGCTCATCCTGTTCTACGCCGTGGTCACGCTGGTCCCGCTGCTGCTCACCCTCGGGTACCTGGCCAGCGGGAGCCTGGGCGGCTGGCTGCCGGCCAACGTCCTGGGGTGGCTGGTGCCGGTGGCCATGACGGCGGCCGGCCTCGTCCTGGCCATCAAGCTCCTGCCCCAGTGCGAGGTCCGGTGGACGGCTGCCCTGGCCGGCGGCCTGGTGGCGGCGATCCTGTTCGAGTTCGTGAAGTTCGGGTTCGGCGCGTACACCGATCTGCTCGGCGCGAGGTCGGCGGCCACCCGGTTGTACGGCTCCCTCGGCCTGGTCCCGGTCTTCCTCCTGTACGTCTGGCTGCTCTGGCTGGTGGTCCTGGTGGGCGTGGAGGTGGCCTACGTGGTGAACCACGCCCGGCTGCTCGCCAAGGAGGTCCGTGCGAGGTTGATCCGCCAGGATCAGCCCCGTTTCCGGGCGGATCCGGTCGTCGCCCTGCTGGCCCTGGTGGCGCTCGTCGGGCGCTTGCTCGAGGGCGCAGGCCCTGCCAGGGGGGAGGACATCGCCGATCGCATCGGGCTTTCGGACCGCCTGGTGGTCGATGCTCTCGACATCCTCGAGGCCGCCAGGCTCGTCGTGCAGACCGACCGGGGGCGGTGGGTGCTGGCCGAGAGTGCGGACCGCCTGACGGGCGCGGAGGTGGTGAACCGTTGCAGGCGGGCGTGCATCCCCACCTTCGCGGAGGACACGCCAGGACTCCCCACGATCGAGGCCGCCTGGGCCGGCCTGGCCGGGCGCCTCGTGCGCCCGGTGTCGGAGCTCGTGACCGAGGGGGTTCGACCCCCGGCCACCGCCCCCGCCCCATGAGCGGACGTGCCGTCCTCAGGCGGGTCCTCGTCGCAGGCGCCATCGTCCTCCTCCTGGCGATCGCCGCGATCGGCGTCCGGATCGCCCTGCCCGATCTCGTGCGGGCCCACCTGTCCGATCGAGGCTGCACCGTGGAGGCCGTCATCGCATCCGGGCTCGGCTGGGAGGCCACCGGTCTCGTCTGCCCGGGCCTGGAGGCGCGGTCGGTGCACGGGAGCCTCCTGAACCGTGCGGTCCGGATGGCGGAGGTGGTGTGCGACGCCTCCACCTGGGCCCGCCGGGAGGGGAGCGCCGGGCCGGGGGGCTCGCGTCGGGTGCGCACGGTTCGAGTGGACGGACTCGAGGTGCGGGCCGGGAGCCTCGTCCTGGCCCGGAATCTCGCCGGCCACCTCGTCCCACTGGACCTCTCGGGCCCAGGGGTGATCGTGCGGGCGGACGGGGAGGCCGTCCACCTGGAGATCGAACGCCAGCTGTCGGGCCCACCGGTCGCGGGCCGGATCCAGGCCGAGGCCCGCTGGGACCTCGGAACCGGCCGGGTGGAGGGCCACGCCGCGGCGGACCCGGACGACGGCCTCACCGTGACCTGGAGACTCCTGGGGTCCACACCGCTCCAGGGGCTCGTTGCCCGAACCACCGTCCGGGGGCGGGTGCAGGGGCCCACCGATCTCGAGGGCCTCTTCGGGTGGCCGGGCGTGAGCATCCCCTGGACCGTACGGGAGAAGGAAGGGGGCGTCCTCGAGTTCGAGGCCGTCCTGCCGGACACCGACCTGGCGGCCGTCCTGGGGCCCCTGGCCCGGCTGGCGCCCGAGGTGGACCGGGCCCGGGTGCACGGGACCGTGGGCGGTCGCCTGGCGTGGCGTCGCGGCGGGCGTCCGGAGGCCACCCTTCGCCTCGACGTCCGGTCCGTGGAGGGAGCCCTGCCACCGGCTCACGGCCTCGATCGTGGACCCTTCACCTGGCGCTGCCGATCGGCCCGGGGGGAGATCGTCCCGTGCCACAGCGGGGAGGGGACCCCTGGCTGGATCCCCCTCGAGGCCGTGTCGCCCCACCTGGTCCACGCCGTGCTGGCGGCGGAGGACGCGTCGTTCTACGCACACCGGGGGTACGATCCGAAGGCCCTGGAGGAGGCGCTCGACGCGGACCTCGCCGCTCTCCGGGTGGTCCGGGGAGGCAGCACCTTGACCCAGCAGCTCGCCAAGAACCTCTTCCTCGACGGGGAGCAGACCTTGGCCCGCAAGGTGCGGGAGCTCCTGCTCGCGGTGGAGATGGACCGGGCCCTCGGCAAGCAGCGCGTGCTGGAACTCTACCTCAACGTCGTGGAGTGGGGACCCGGGATCCATGGCCTCGGCGCGGCCTGCCAACGCACCTTCCTCAAGGATCCGTCCCGCCTGGATCCCCTCGAGGCGGCCTTCCTGGCCGCGCTCCTGCCTGCCCCCCGTGCCGGGTACCGGCGTGCCTACCTGGAGGGAGGGCCCGACCGGCGGCGGTTGGCCGGGATCCTGGACGCCATGGTCCAGGCGGGCTGGCTTCACCCCGAGGAGGCGGTCGTCTGGAAGGCGGCCCCGCTCCGGCTGGTGCCTCCGCCCGAGACGGTCACCCTCCGATGAACTCCAGGATGTAGGCCCTCTTGCCGCCCTTTGGCATGATCGTGTACTTGCCGGCCGGAAGCGCGGTCCCCTCGATGTACCGGAGTTGGGTGCCGTTCTTCTTGATCTCGAGGACCCGGTCGGCCCTGGGCGTGACCTCCACCCGTTCGAACTCCGTGTCCGAGGAGAACTTCACGCCGATGTAGGACCAGGCCTCGTCCTTGTCGCGCTCCTGGGATGTGCCGAAGGTCCGGGGGCCGGAGTCGATGAGGGGCTGGATGTGGAGGGACTCGATGGTGCGGTCGCCCGCGAGCACGAGGTACTGGTCCGGGCCCACGCGGATGGCCTGGCTGGGCAACTCGGTGGGGAAGAACGCCTTCTCCTCGCTGTTCAGGATGTTCTTGCCCTCCACCTTCCAGGACGCCGCCTGCTTGGTGAGTCCCCCCTCGGCCGACAGGATGTAGACCCCGGTGGGGGGTGCGGGCCACACCTTGATCTCGACAGGTGCGCCGACGACCTCGCTCCCCTGGACCTTCTCCGGGCCGTCGAGCAGGATCTCCTTGTCGGTGGCCTCGATCTTGTAGGTCGCGTCCCCACACAGGGCATCGACCGTGAAGAGGCCGCTGGCATCGGTCCGCGTGTTGAAGTTCTGGCAGGTCAGATCCGGTGCGGGCGGATCCGATTTCAAGGCCAGAACCTTCCCCGCCACGGGCTGGCCCGTGATGGCGTGGACGAGCTTGCCCTGAAAGGAGCCCTTGGGCGTGCACCCGATGGCCAGCAGGAAGGACAGGACAGCGACTCTCCCGAGCATCGATTCCTCCTTGGGCGACGAGGATAGACCTCCATGTCATACCTATCGAAGAACGATGTCCATGGGAACCGGACAGCTGCTCGTTCCGGCCGGTGCACCGTCCCGTGCCCGAAGCCCCGTTCGCCGGAGCGCCGGAAAGAACGCCTTCAATGTGAGACGACGCGGCCGACTCACACGAGATGCGCCGGAGTGCACGGGCGGAGGAAAGACGGTCCCGGACGGCCGCCGGTGACCCGGGCGTGGCGCATCGGTCGGATCCGGTTCGTGGCCCAGGGGGTGCCTCGTGACCGCTTCCACCCCCC
>JAFGLY010000189.1 GCA_016927815.1 Deltaproteobacteria bacterium
ATCGGAATCTTCGTCGAGGTAGTTGGGCGTGCCGTCCTCGTCGTGGTCGTCGTCCAGATCCCCCTCGTGGATGTCCATGATCGTGTCCTCGTCCGCGTCGTCGTAGTCGAACGCATCCGGGCCCGTGTCCCACGTGTCGTCCACCGGGGGGGAGGTGTCGTCGGTCGCGTCGTCGCACCCGGCCATCGGCAGACCGGAGAGCACGAAGGGAATTCCGAGCAGACGGAGGCAGAAGGGAGACATGGTGGATTTCTCCCGGAGAAAGGGTTTTTTCACCACTGACGCAGCAGGGTGTTCTCAGCCCTTCAGTGCCCGGACACCACCGGTTCGATCACTCACCGTCGCCCGGTACGTGCACCCCCCTCCCAGGGGTCCGGTGCAGGACGCACCCACCGCTCGAGCGAGCGGGCGTGTTGCGTCAGTCCGCGCGCTGGACGACGAAGAAGTCCACGCGCCGGTTCTTGGACCAGGCCGCCTCGTTCTCGCCCTTGACCAGGGGCTTGCTCTCGCCGTACCCCTCGCTCTCCAGGCGCTCGGGGGCCACACCCTTGCCCACGAGGTAGGTCCGCACGGCGGCCGCCCGGCGCTTGGAGAGATCGAGGTTGTAGGCCGCGCTGCCCCGGCTGTCCGTGTGTCCCTCGATCCGGATGCGGAGGAGTTCGGGGTGATCCTGGAGGATCTGGGCCACCTCGTCGAGGAGGGCGAAGGATACGGATTGAATCGTGTCCTTGTCGAGGTCGAAGTAGACCGAGTCCCCGATCTCGATGCGCTGGGCCTTCTGGTCGAGCTTCGCCTTGGAGGGGGCCAGCCGGACCTCGACGAGGGTCTCCTGGCCCGCGGCGAGGGCCACGGTGCTCACGTACGGGGCAAACCCCTCCCTGCGGACGTCCACCTTCACACCCCCGGCGGGCAGCATGCCTTCGAGCACGCTCGCCGCCTCGGCCTCCTGGCTGCCCTTTTCTCCCAATACCGAGATGCGGGCCTCGAGCGGCTTGCCGTCGGTATCCAGGACCACGACCTTCACCCGGGCGAAGGGGCGGATCACCACCTTCTGCTCCACGGGGGGACCCGCGGGGACGTCGAAGGACACCTGGGCGTCCTCGAACCCCTCGAGCGTCGCGTCCACCTGGTGGGTCCCGGCCGTCGCGGCCGTCCGAGTCTCGCTGCCGAGCGCCTGCCCGTCGAGGGAGACGCGGGCGCCCAAGACCGGCTGACCGCTCGGATCGACCACGAGGATCGTCAGCGGCGTGGGCTCCGGGCAGCCGTCGTCGTCCTCCCATGCATCGCGGTCCTCCGGGTCGCCCGGGCACGCGTCCCTGCCATCGACCAAGCCGTCCCCGTCCCGATCGCGGTCCGCCGACGGCTCCCAGGCCACGGCCAGGAGGAGCCGGAGGCGAGGAGCGCCGATGCCTGAGTCCAGGCCGGTCCCCGCCCCTGCCCGGACCACCAGGCCGCCTCCCTCCGGCCGGTACCAACCTCCCAGGATGCCCTCCACGGGACTGGACGCGGCCGCACCGAAGTCCTGGAAGGTGCTCAATCCGGCCAGCTCCAGGGAGAGCCCGCCCTCAGGCGACAGGGCGTACGCACCGCCGAGGCGGACGAGGAGTTGGTCGTCCCAGGTGGTGTTCTCGAGCTTGGTCGTGGGCTGGAAGCGCACGCCCAGGTTGGCCCCCAGGTAGAGGTCGCCCATCCACCGGTCGATGACCAGGGCCACGTCGCCCTGGAGCCCGTCCGCGCCCAGTGCAGCCGAGGCCGTGTTGGTGGGGAGGGCCATGCGCCCGTCGAGGGCCAGGCCGACCGGTGCGTCCGTGCCGTCCAGGAACCGCACCTTCCCGTCCAACGCGATGTCGCCGAGACCCGCTCCGCTCCCGCCGGAACCCTCGGTGAAGAGGTAGATGGGCACGTGCAGACCCAGGCGGACCGGGCCGAACCCGTATCCGGCGGTGCCATCGAGCTGGACGACGTCGCTCACGATCTCGGTGATCGTCCCGTCGGAGGCCTCGTAGACGAGGGGATCCATCGCGTAGTGCAGCAGGCCCCTCACGGTGAACGTGCGATCCCGGATCCCGGAGTCGTCGAGGCCGAACGTGGAGGCCCCATCGATGGTGGGATGAAAATTCTGCGCGTTCAAGGCGGGAGTATCGCCGCCCGTGTAGTCTTGGGCCAGGGTGGCGGGAAGCAGGGCGAGGAGGATCAGCATGACGGGCTCCTAGGAATCGGAGGCAAGGGTCTGCCGACGGGTTCGGCGCGAGAGACCCACGAGGGCCAGGAGGAGGGGCAGCAGGGCCCCGGGCATCGTGCGGCTGGTCGTCGAGCACCCGCCGCTCCCCAGGTACCGACCGGTGAGGGAGGCATCGTCGGACGGGTCGAGCGGATCGGTCCCGGCATCGATCTCCTCCCCATCTGGCACGCCGCCGTTGTCCGTGTCCTCGTCGCGCGGATCCGTCTCGTGCTCGAGCACCTCGTCCCCATCCGAGAGGCCATCGCCGTCCGTGTCGGGCACCAGCGGCTCCGTCTCGTACACGAGCACCTCGTCCCCGTCCGAGAGGCCATCGCCG
>JAFGLY010000040.1 GCA_016927815.1 Deltaproteobacteria bacterium
AGGTCACGACCGACGCCGACCTCCTGACCGCGGCGATCGCGCGCATCCCGAACCACGAGGGCGGCGACGGACCCGAGGGCGACATCGAGGCGCTCTACCAGGCGGCCACCGGCGCTGGCTACGACCTGGACTGCGACGGCGTGCACCTCGCCTCCGAGATCCTCCACGTGGTGGTCCCCGCCGCTGGGCGTCGCGCGTGGACGGGTCGCCGCAGACCATCCATCCGAGGAATCGTGGCAGGGGTGGGGACTCCTTGCCCCCGCCGTGACACTCCCGTGACAGGGCCAGGGCACGTTGCGCCGCCCCTCCCCCCCCCGAGCGCCCCGTGCCCACACCCCGCGTCCTGATGTCCAGCGTCGCCGCCCCCCTCGGCCCCCGTCACGGAGACGGTGTCGCCGTCGGATACGAACTGCTCCACGCCCAGGTCACGCGTGCCCAGGGGGTGTTCAGCCCCCGTGCCGTCCACGTGCAGTACGGAATCGACTACATCGCGGCCAACCTGGACACCCCGGTCACCACCCTGCACTACCCCTCAGAGCGCGACTTCGTCCGGGAGCTCCAAACCGGCGGCTACACGCACGTCGGCATCTCGTTCAACCTGTCCACCTCCCACCGGATGCGGCGGATGTCCCAGCTCGTCCGACGGCACGCACCCGACGCCACGATCGTGCTCGGCGGGTACGGGACCATCCAGCCCGACGAGGAGTTGGCGAAGCACGGCGACGTCTGGTGCCGGGGCGAGGGCGTGGCGTTCATGCGGGATCTCCTCGGCGAGCCCGTCAAGATGCCGCCCTTCAATCACCCCCTCTCCGTGAGCACCCTCAAGGTGATGGGCTTGCCGTTCTCCCAGACCGGCCTGGTCTTCGGCGGGCTGGGATGCGTGAACGGCTGCGATTTCTGCACCACGAGCCACTACTTCCATCGCCGCCACATCAAGCTCCTGCCCACCGGGCGCGACGTGTTCGAGGTCCTCCAGGCCTATCGTGAGCTCGATCCCGACATGGAGTTCACGGTGCTGGACGAGGACTTCCTGCTCGATCGGCGTCGGGCCATGGAGCTGCGCGAGCTGGTCATGGCGCACGAGATGCGCCTGGACCTGTTCGTCTTCGCCTCGGTCAGGGCGCTGTCCATGTACACGCCCCAGGAGCTGGTGGAGATCGGCGTGGGCGGCGTGTGGGTGGGATACGAGGGAACCCGGGCGGGCTACAAGAAGCAGCAGGGCAGGCCCATTGACGAGCTCTTCGCCGATCTGCGCCGCCACGGCATTCTCATCCTGGCAAGCATGATCGTGGGCCTGGACTACCAGACCCCCGAGATCGTCCGAGCCGAACTGGACGGGCTCCTCGCGCTGCGTCCCACGCTGTCCCAGTTCCTCATCTACGGCCCCACGCCGGGGACGCCGTTGGGAGATCGGATCGAAGCGGAGGGGCGATGGCGGCCCGATCTGAGGGACGACCCCGAACGGCGCTGGCGCCTGTCCGATGGGTTCACCTGCCTCGTCACGCACCCCCACATGGCACCCGAGGAGATCGAGGCGCTTCAGCGGTGGTGCTACACCGAGGACTACCGACGGCTCGGCCCGGCCATTCTCCGGTCGGTGGAGACCTGGCAGACCGGGTACGAGCACCTGAAGGGCAGCCCGATCCCCGCCTTCTCCCGACGTGCGGAGTACCTTGCCCGGAAGGGTGCGGTCGGGGCCGCGCTCATTCCGATCGCCCGCGCCCTCGCGCCGTCTGCCGAGGTGCGCCGGGACCTGGGCGACCTGAATCGCCGACTCAGGGCGATAGCGCCCCTCGGTGTCCGCGCCAAGGTCGCCTTGTTGGGCGCGGCCTCCTTTCCGGCCGCCGCTATCGCGGCTATGGCCCGAAAGCTGGATGTGAACCAGGACCCCCGCCCGGTCCGATCCGACTGGGCCAGCGCCGATCATCCGCCGGTCGTGACCCTGGCCCGCCCGGAGGTGACGCAAGCCGTCTCCGGGGGCGAGGCGGCCTGATCGCGTCGAGGCTCGATCGTCGGACCGCCTCGGAGGCCTCCGACGGCGACGTTCCTCCTCCTCTCCGAAGAGGTGGGGTCGGTCAGGACAGGGCCCCTCGCCCCGCTACCGGAGCAGGCAGGACGTGCGCGGAGGGTTCCGGGAAGCCTCGAAGGCGGCCTTCCAGGGGGGTTCCACAGGTGTCTCGGTGAGGCCCATCATCTCGGACAGCGTGCGGGCGAAGGGCCAGACGACGGGGTCGTGTTCTGCCCGGAGCCGCTCGGCATCCTCCCGGCACCCGAGGGCCAGCAGCCCGGCGTAGCCGCAGAACAGGACGGGGGACTCCAGGGTGGCGTCCGCCGGGACCCACACGACGCCGGTGTTCCGCTGCACCGGGACCTCCGCGCAGTCCGGGTGGGCGCTGCGGGTCAACCAGGCCACGACTGCGGGGGAGGAACGCACACCCGAGCGCGCATCCCAGGCGATGCGGCGGTCGGCCCACCTCAGGTATGCGGCCACATCCCCCGAGAGGGCGGCCACCCTCACGCAGTCCTCCACGAGTTCCACACCGTTCACCGGCGCAGCGGCCAGGAGCGATTCGGCCGCCGTGCAGCGCTCCAGGATCCTCCTCCCCTCGGCACGTGCTCCGGCTCGATCTCCGGCCTCCCAGATCCGAGAGGCGATCTTGCGCTCGACCATCTCGGCCGCCCAGAGCACCTCCAGGCGGATCCAGTCGCGCTCGGGACCCGGGTGCAACTGCGCGAGGGCAGCCTCGAGTTTCCGGATCGCCGCATCGCACGCTCGCTGGCGCTCGGCGTCGGCCGAGGGCCGGTGGATGCAGATGGCCCCTTCGTACATGCCTCGTGCGAAGAGCCCCTCGGACGTCGGACCCGAGCCGAGGGCCGTGATGGCCTCACCCTCGGCCTGCCGAGCCGCGGTGAAGGTCCGACTGCCGGACTTGTGGTGCCACTGCGTGGACCAGATCCAGGCCAGGGCGTGGGCGCCCCGGGTGCGGGGCGTGTCGGATCGCTCCCGGGCCGCTCCGGCTCGCGCCACGATGTCCTCCAAGGCCCGGATGTCGCGGTTCTTCACGGGATCGGTCTTGAACGCGCGCAGGTCGGCCAGCGCCGCACTCGCTTCGGTTTCGGCCGCCCGCCGTTCCCAGATCGCCCAGCCCACCCGGCCGGCGAGACCCGCCAGCGCGAGGATCGGCACGGCGAGGAGAAGGCCCGAGATCCAGCGACACCGCCGGGGCCTCGGAGCGGAGCCGGTCGGGCCGCCGCCCCCGGCGGTCTGCGTGCCCGTCTCCTCGGTCGGAGGCTCGTCCGGGGGCTCGGCCACCCGCTCGGTGGCGCCCCCGTCCGGCTCCGGCACGCGATCGGTGTCGTCGCCGCCGGCCGCAGGCGTACCGTCCCAGGCGTCCAGGGGGGTGGCCGGATCTCGCAGGGCCGCGAGCAGGGTCTCGGGCCTCGGCCGGTCGAAGGGACGGGCCCGGAGGCAGGCGGCGATCACGCGGTCCCACGGAGCCCGCACAATACGAGGCACCGAGGGATCGTCCCGTGGAACGCCGCCCAGGAGCCGCGCCGCCATCACGCCGAAGGCGTAGAGGTCGGAGGGCAGGAAGGAGACCCGGTCGCGCTGCTGCTCCGGCGCGGCGTAGTGGCGCGTGAGATCCACGGTGGCCGCCGGTGCGTGGTCGTCGGCCACCTCCCGGATCGTGTCCAGGTCGATGAGGGAGACCCCCCCATCGGGGCCGAGGACCACGTTTCCCGGCTTGAGGTCTGCGTAGACGACCCGGGCCGCGTGGACCTCCCGGAGGCGATCCAGCACCGCACGGAGCGCGGCGTCCTGCTCGGCCTCGGCCAGTCGCGGCCAGGCCTCGTCGAGCGCCTGGCCCTCCATCCACCGGGTCGTGACGAAGAGACGACCCGCGCCCCCAGGCAGGCACGCCGCCCGGGGATCGCCCGGGTCCACCGAGAGCACCCCTGCGTCCAGGACCTCCGGGATGCCCGGCACGTGTCGGATCCGGGCCGCGCTGCGGTAGCCCTCCAGCACCAGGATGGCGTCCTCGGGAAGACCCGCGGCCGCGCCCCGGCCATGGACGGCGAGGGCGCGAACGATGGGTCCGTACTGCCTCGGGATGGGCACGGTGGTGCCCACGATGCGCGTGACCGCTTCCTCCTGGCCGTACCGGGTCCGCAGCACCACCCGGGCGCCCGGCCCCTCCCGGACCTTGAGGATCGCCAGGACCTCGTGGCCCGGCAGCACGTCGATCCAGCTCTCGCCGTTCACGGCCGGGCCTCGAAGTACCCGAGTCGGTGGGCGGCCCCGAGGATGTCCAGGGCCACCGGCCCGGCCACGGTGGCACCCGTGCCGCTGCGGGGTACGACCACGGCCACCGCGAGGCGCCCTGGCGTATCGGCCTCGCACGGATCGGCCGAACCGGGCTCGGCCAGCGCCACGAACCAGGCGTGAGGCGCCTCCGACTCGGACCGTCTCCGGATGCCCCAGGGTGCCTCCTCGGCCCGGCCGGGGTCGTCCGCCGTGCCGGTCTTGCCGTAGATGCGCACGCCCTGGAGGGCGGTGAGCGAGCGGGCGGTACCGGCATCCACCACGCGGCGCATGCCAGCCAGGAGCATGGAGATGCCCGCGTCGTCCTGGACGATCCGGGTCTCGGTGCAGTCGCTCCCTTGGACGGGGCTCCAGCGCATCGTGGGGTCGCACCTGCGGTAGACCCCGCCGCTGCCGATGGTGGCCGCCACGCGAGCGGCCTGCAGCACGTTGAGCACCGCGGATCCCTGGCCGAAGGCCGTGGAGGCCAGCAACCGGCTGCCCGCCGGGCCCGGATCGAAGTCCGACGACCACCCCACCTCCAGGCCGTCCGCCACGATCCTCTGGAACGGCTCGGGTCCGAGGGCGAGCCCGAGCTGGGCGAACCAGACGTTGCAGGAGACGGCCAGTGCCTCGGTGATCTCCAGCCGGCCGTGCGGCCGATCGCGCCGATGGTCGTGGATGGGTCGGGTCCAGCCGGGAGCCGTGAACATCGGGCCGTGAGCGTCCTCATCCGTGCAGGAGAAGAAGACGTCTCCCCTGCGCGCGCAGCGCCGTCCCTCCCCCGGATGCCCCGATCGGACCGCCGCCATCGCGGTCACCAGCTTGAAGACCGATCCGGCCTGGAAGAATCCCCGGAGCCCGGTCTTGTCGGGCCAGGGCCCGTATACGCCGGTGAACCGGGGATCGCCTCTGGTCAAGCGATCCCGCCACCGGTCGTCCGCAGGGTCGAAGTCCGGAACCTGGGCCCGGGCCAGGACCTGGCCCGTGTCCACGTCGAGGACCACGGCGGCGGCCGCCCGGCCCCGTCGCAGGGCGGGCTCGAGGGCTGCGGCCACCGCCCGCTGAAGGCGGGCGTCGAGCGAGACCTGGACCGACCGGCCGTCCACGTCGGCCGCAATCTCGGCTATCCGGGCCTGGCGCCCGCGCCGGGGCCGGTGGAGCAGCGCGGCGAGGGAGGACAGGTCCGGGGCCGGGAGCGGCAGGAGGCGCGCGGAGGCGGGGTCGAGCCCCGCCTCGCCGGCCCGCACCCGTGCGCGGTCGGCGTCGCCCGGCACCCCGGCACGCGAGGATTGCGCGAACAGGAGCCGCTCCCGCCCGCCTCCCGTGGGTCGAGCCACCCAGACCGCGGGGCCGTCCGCGAGGTCGGGCCAGCCGCGAAGCTCGACGTCGAACGCCCGCTCCATGGACCAGGCAGGCCGAAGGACGGCGTCGTCGGGCGGCCCCAGCAGCGTGCCCAGGTCATCGCCGAGAGGCCAGGTGCGCCGGCCGTCCGGCCCCGTACCGGCCAGGGGCTCGCCGTGGCGATCGCGGATCTCCCCCCGGGGGATGGCCCTCGCGATGGCCTCCAGCCGGGGATCGTGGCGGTGGACCACGGTGCCGTCGGCGAGTGTGGTGACCGCTCCCCGGATCGATGTGGCGCCTCCCAGCATTACGCCCTGCACGAAGATCACGGCCAGGCCCGCCAGGAGCAGCCCCATGGCCCCGAGGCCGACCCGGACGACACCCGTGCCGAGCTCGTGCAGGTCGTCGGTGGGGGCGCGGGCGGCTCCGTCCTCGGCCAGCCGGGCCAGGAGGGCGGCGACCGCGAGGAAGACCACCTGGCCGCTCCTCCCGGACGAGAGGAACGGCACCACGACCCCCGTGAGCGGGACCGCCCCCACCGTGCCCCCTCCGATGACCGCCACCTGGGCGATGAGCAGGAGGGCCAGGCCCGCACCCACGAGGACCCTCTCGGGGGTGCGGTTGCGGGCGGCGACGACCAGGCCCTGCGCTACGACCGCTCCGAGACAGGCGATCCACACGCCTGCCGCGAGGACGCCTCCGTCCTCCACGACGCGGGCCAGGACCAGGTCCGTGTGGCCGGCGGGCACCGCTCCGAGGGCTCCGTGTCCCAGGCCCTGGCCCAGCAGCCCCCCGGCCGCGAGGGCCCAGCGGGCGGAGGCCACCTGGTCGCCGTGGGGCAGCCCGTTGAGCCAGGGATGGAGCCACATGCGGATCCTGAGCTCCAGCATCTCGGACCCCGCGAGATCCGGGTGGAACGCGAGCAGAAGAACGAGGCCCCCCACCAACGTGAGCGCCATCAGGACCCAGCCCGGCGACCGCGCCACGACGTGGAACAGGGCCAGGAAGAGACCCGCCAGGATGAGCGTGGGCCCCAGGTCGCGCACCGCCAGGAGCCCCAGGAATGTGGCCAGGAGCGCGAGCACCGCGGGCAGCAGCAGCTTGGGTCGGGGGAACCTCAGAATCCCACTACGGACGCGCTGCCAGCGGATCTTCCCCGCCCGGCGGCCCATGTAGACCGCCAGGAACAGGACGAACCCCACCTTGGCCACCTCCAGGGGCTGGATGCCCAGGAGGTTGATGCGGGTGCCCCCAGGGCCGTGTCCGAACCCACCGAGGGCCACGAACACGGCGATGGAGGCAGCCAGGATCCAGACATGGATCCGTTCGATCCAGCGGAACAGATCCAGCGGGAGCGCCAGGATGACGCCCGCCGTAAGGCCGCCCCAGAACACGCCCTGTCCGAAGGCCAGGCCGGGCCAGATCCAGGTGGCGCCGGGCGCCGGGGCCAGGGTTCCGCACTGGATCCCGAGCCCGAGGGCCGCCGCGAGGAACGCCCCGGGCAGGATCAAGAACGCGGGCAGGTGCTCGCCTTGGCGCAGCAGACTCACGAGCCGCCCCACGCATGCGGCCAGCACGCCGCCCGAGAACCAGAGCGCGGCTCGTGCGGCCGGATTACCGGCCAGGGCGGTCGCGGCCTGGGCGGGGTGCGCCTCCCGGAGGCCCTGGAGCGCAGCCGGAGCGAGCACCCAGGCCACCAGCCCCACGGCCGCGAGTGCCGCGACCTCCAGGCCGATGCGCCGCATCAGGACCCGGCGGGGTCCACCGGGGGCGTCCCCGGCCCCCCGCCCGGATTGGAGGGTCCGCCATCGATCCACTGCAGTCCGACCAGCTCGGCCCCGCGCGAGGTGATCGGCTGGTCGGGCTGGGCCAGGAGCCGCACGCGGCCTCCGTCCACCTCGAAGCGTCCGGGTCCTTGCACCGTGAGCGACTTGAGATCCATGGCGCACGATCTCAAAACCAGGCGGCTGCCTGCTTCCAGGATCACCCGTACGTCGGGCGCCTCGCCCCGGACCGCCACCTGGCGGAGGACCAGGGAGGCGCCCTCCTCCACCTGGAGCTGCCAGTGGGCCTGGCTGGCGAGGAAGCGGAACTCCCCTCCCCTCATCTCCGGTGTACGGGCGACCCGGGTGACGCTCTCCGGGCTGTCCACGAAGAGCAGGCCCAGCGCCACGAAGGGTCCGTCGGCGTCCATCCAGCCGGTCAATCCTGCCGGCCCCTCGGCGACGATGCTGCCGGCCCGGGCCCGCGTGACGCCCTGGACCACGAGATCGTAGCGTGTGTCCCGAAGCCCGATCCAGAGGACGAACACCGTGATTACGGCAAGCAGCACCGAGAGGAGCACACCCGGGGCACCGCCCAGCCGGGGGAGGATGCGCTGCAGGTTCATTCGCTTCGACGGGTGCTTTCCAAGCCGTACCGCGACCACCGTGACGTTGTCGATCCCCCCGCGCTCGAGCGCGAGCGTCACCAGGCCGGACACCAGGGCTTCGGGCGCTTCTCCTTCGCGCCTGGACTTCGCGAGGATCTGGGCCAGCTCGGTGCCGTCCACGAGATCGTGGAGGCCATCGGTGCACAGGACCAGCAGATCCCCCTCCGCGAAGGCCACCATGCTGTGGTCGATCCACCGCAGGTCGGGGTGGATCTCGCGACCCACGTCCCGGGTGACCTGGTGCCGACCTGCCACGGACCGGGCCTGGCGCTCGGTCATGCCGTAGGTCTCCTGCGCCTGGGCGACCGCGGTGTGGTCCCGGGTGAGCTGCTCGCATCCCGCCTCGGACACGAGGTAGGCGCGCGTGTCCCCCACGTGTCCGACGTCGAGCAGGTCGCCCTCGATCCTCACCGCGGTGACGACCGCACCCATCCCCGCCACGTCCGGATCGGACAACCCGTGCTCGATGATGGCGGCGTTGGCCACCTGGATGGCCTCGCGCGGGTCCGGGTGGGTCGCGAAGGCATCCCGTACGAACGCCGCGGCTACCTCTCCGGCCTTCTCGCCGCCCATGCCGTCTATGACGGCGAACACGCCGCGCCGGGGGTCGCAGACCCAGGCGTCCTCGTTGTGGCTGCGGACCCGACCCTGGTGGGTCAGGACCGCCGCCTTGACCTCGCGGTGGGTCTTCACGATCGCCCCGCCCAGCGCCTGGCCCTTCCGGCTCATGCGGTTCCCTCCGGTCCGTGGATGTGTACGACCAGGGCCCCGCTCGACAGCGACAGCTCCGCGGGGAGTGCCTCCAGGGTGAGGGACCCGCCGGGCTGCAGCGCGCGGCCGTTCACCTGGACCGGGTTGGCCGCGGGCACGCGGCCCACGAGGACGGACTCCCCGGTGTTCTCGACCCAGGCGTGTCGCCGGCTGACCTTGGAGCCCGCACCGTGGAGCGCCACGAAGGACCCCTGGGGAGCCTCGTGCGGCCTGCCCAGGACCACGCGGACGCCCGAGGGCACACTGGCGTGGCCGCCCGGCCAGGAAAGAACGAGCGTGCCCGGGCCCAGGGGCTCGGAAAGGCGCTCGGTCGAGGCGGCGGGCGACATCCGGCCCAGTCGGATGGTGATCTCGCCGTCCTCGGGGGAGGGCTCGGCACCCGGGGCGAACGCGGCACGGATGCGGGCGACCCCCTCGGGCAGATCCGCGGACTCGTCCACGAGCAGGCGCACGGTGAGCGGGCCCTCGGTGTCGGCCTCGAGCCGGCGGATCTCGGCGTGGAGCAGCAAAGGAAGCTCACGCTGCAGGCGCGGTTCCAGGGGACGGAGCCGGTCGTGGTCCCGCCGGGAGAGGAACACCCGGTACTCGTTCCAGAGCAGCCGTTCCCCCCGGGCGGACCGGACGGTGCACCGCTGCATGACGGCCAGCACGCCCCGACCCACCGCAAAGGGGTCGATGGCCGCACGCTGGCCCGAGACCAGCCGCTTCCAGGAGGACACCCCGGCCAGAGCGGAGAGGTCGACCCGGTAGAGGTCCTGGGCCTCCTCCTGGAGGGTCATGCGTCCTCCAGCACGAGCGAGATGGCGTGACCCTCGCCGTCGTCGAGCACCACGCTGTCCCCGGGGCCGATCCGCACGCGGCCCCTGGCGGTGCGGGCGGGTCGGATCCGGGTGCCGTTTGCGCGCACCACGTGGAGACACTCCCCCTGGTCGCGTGTCTCGACCTCCAGGACGGCTCCGTGCTGCACCAGCAAAGCGGCGGCGCGACTCACGAACGCGTCGGATTCGCTGACCACGACGTCGTTGGCGAGAACGCGATCCCGACCGTGCCAGGGACCCCGCCCGACACGCAGCTCCCGCTGGCCGACACCGATCGACACGCACACCCCGTCGCGATCGCCTCCCTGGATCCGGAGACGGGCCACGCGGGGCCGGGGATCCTCCGCCACGGTCACGGCGTCCACCGGGCCGGCGGACACCTCCCATCGGCACGCTGGCAGGCGATCGGACCTGGGATCCGCAAGCCGGTTGAGCAGGCGGGCCTCGAGGTCACGCGCGAAGGAGGGGTCCTCGATCAGGGCGCGTGCGACGTCGGGGCTGCCCGACGCGACGGTGACCCGCACCTGGACCGCGGGCGGAAAGCACGACTCGCCACGCGCTCCATAGGTGCCCAGGTGCCAGATCCCCTCCTCGGCCCGGCGAAGCAGGTCGTCGCGGTGCAGTTCGTCGCTGCCCCCGCCGAGGACCCTCCGGAGGGTATCGATGCCGTCGCGCACGCCGGGCACGGTTCGTCTCCAGCCTGGCGACGGGACGTATCGCGGCGGCCCACGCCGGTCCACGCGCGATCCGGGCTCTTCGGCATCCGTGGAAATACGCTGGCCGTCCACCCCCGAAGGTGATGCATGGACGTGGAGGTCCGACACCGTGGCACAGCCAGGCGGATGGACTGGCCCGCCTTCGAGGACGCGGTCCGAGCGGGGGCCGTGCCGGCCGAGGCCGAGGTCCGCTGCACGCCGATCACGGGCGACCGCTTCGTGCCCGCGGGGGATCTCGAGGCGTGGCAGGGGCTCGCCCGAAGCCCGGAGGCCGCGATCCGGCACGCGATCCAGACGCGACGCGTCCCCTGGCTCACGATCGCGGTGGGCCTGCTCCTCGCGCTGGCCTGGGTTCTCTCCCTCGGACCCGAGGCCGAGCCCGTGACCCGCTGGGGGGCACGTCTGCCGAGTGTGCTCGAAGAGGGCGAGGCCTGGCGCCTCCTCACCGCCACAGGGGTCCACGCGAGCCTCCTGCACCTCGGGGGCAACCTCCTGTTCCTGCTGTGGTCCGGCACCTGGCTGGAGCGGGCCTGGGGTCGGGTGGACCTCGCCCTCCTGCTCGTCGCCGGCGCACTTGCCGCCAGCGTAGCCTCCATGGCGGGTTCGCCGGACCGGACCAGCATCGGTGCGAGCGGGGTCGCCTGCAGCCTGCTCGGCGCGGCGGCCATGTTCGGCTGGCGCCACCGGCTGGCGATCCCGAGGCGGGCCCACCTCCATTTCGGAACCTTCTCCTTCATCTTCGTGGCACTCGCGCTCGTGTCCGGCCTTCGATCCGCCCAGATCGGCCTCTGGGGCCACCTGGCCGGCTTCGGGACGGGCAGCCTGCTCGGCCTGGTCCTGGGACCGGGCCGCTGGCGCCGCGTGGCCCGCATCGGAGTGCTCGCGCCCGCTGTCGCGATCCTGGCCATCCCGGTGTGGGCCGGGCCTGGGATCGCGCCCCTGGCGCCATGGACGATGGACGGAATCGCCTGCAGGGGTCCGGCGACCTGGATCCCGGCCCACGCGCCCCCCGGGGAATTGCGGGCGGATCACCCGTCGGGAACCGCGCTCGTGGTGCTCCAGACGACCGTCGGGGAGGGTGGAGCCGACCTGGACACGGCGGTGGACGCGCTCCTCGACACGGTGCACGAAACGTCACCAGCGGCACAGGTCCGGGAGCGCGTGCCGGTTCTCGTGGACGGTTTTCCGGCTTTGGACGTCGTCCTTGCCTCTCCACGGCCCGGATCCGACCTGCGGTGGGACCCCACGATCCGTGCGTGCGTGGTCGTGCGCGGATCCTATGTCCACAGCCTCCGCCTCGAAACGGGCCCCTCGGGCCGATGGGCGGTCGTCTGGCGCAGGATCCGCGCCTCGGTGCGGCTCGTGGAGCCGGATGCGCTGGTGGAGGCCCGTGCCGTGGCTCGGAACAGCCCCGGATCGGCGCGGGCTCGGGAGGGGGTGACCCGGGCGCTCGAGGCGGCTGGAACGCCCCAGGACTGACCGTCCCCTCCGGAGCGCCGCCGGGCGGAGGTTCAATCGGGGAGATCCTCCACGATGCGCGCCGCGTCGAACCACGCGCAGAGCCGTTCGATGGCGTCCACGGTGCGGTAGCAGTGGTGCCGCAGGAACGCCTCCCCTCGCGGCTCCGTGAGCGGCATGGCCTCGCTGGCGGTGAGCGCAGCCGCACCGTCGAAGTTCACGTACGCAATCCTCAACGTCAGTTCCTCGGGCGGGCGACCGAACGCTTCTCCGGGCAGCAACGCCACGCCCGTCTCGTCGAGGATCCGGATGGCCAGGTCCCTGCTCCCCTCGATGCCGAACGCCTCCAGCCGGTCCCGCAGGGGTTCGAAGTCGGGGAAGAGGTAGAACGCTCCCTCCGGGTCGTGGAGACGGGCACCGGCCCTCCTCAGACGCTCGGCGGAGTGCTGTCCTAACGCGGCCAGGATGCTCCGCGCGTGGGCGAGGTAGCGCTCGATCTCCTGTCCACCCTGGAAGGCCCGAACGGCAGCGTACTGGATGGGCGCGCTGGTGGACGTGTAGGTCTCGCTGGCCAGAGCCTCCATGGCCTGTAGCAACCAGGACAGGCGGGGCGGGAAGATGAACAGGCCCAGGCGCCAGCCCCCCGCGCCGCACCACTTGGAGAGGCCCGAACTCACGATGGTGCCCTCCGGGTAGAATCGCGCGATGGAGACGTGCCGGCCCCGGTGATCCAGTTTCCCGTAGATCTCGTCGCTCAAGACGATGATCTCGTGTTTCCGCGCGATCTCGGCAATCCGGCGGAGTTCTTCCTCCGAGCAGGTCAGGCCGTCCGGATTGCTGGGGTAGTTGAGGACGAGGAGCCTCGGTCGCCCCTCGTCCTGGAGGCACAGCGCCTCCAGGTCCTCGGGCACCAGCCGCCAGCGGTGCTCGAAGGAACTCGGGACGAACCGGATGGGATGACCGACGATCCGTGCCTGGGGCGCGTAGGACACCCAGCACGGGGTGGGCACCACGAGCTCCCCGTAGAAGGCGACCTGGAGGAGGAACATCAACTCCTTCGAACCGGGCCCGATGAGCACGAGGTCCGGGTCCACGGAGATTCCCTCGTTGCGATGGAAGTAGGCGGCGACGGTTTCCCTGAGCCGTCTCAAGCCCCGGACCTCGAGGTAGTCCTTCTCGTGGGCGTGGAGCTTCAACGCGTCCACCACGCAGCTCGGCACGGGAAAAGGCGACTGTCCGAGCCCGAGCTTCCGCACCGGACGGCCCTGGCGGATCAACGCGTTCGCATGCTCGTTGATGGCCACCGTCGCCGAAGGATGCATGCCGCGGACGTTCAGGTTCAAAGAGACGTGTTCCATGCGGACGGGCTCCGTTCGGCAAAGAGGAGGGAGGGGTCAGCGCCGCGGCTGAGGAAACCCACGGCCCCGGGGGGCCTGGGCGGCCACGCGCTGAATGGGGATGTGCTCCGGGAAGAAGGCGTACCATCCGGGCCCGAACACCTTCATGCGCACCTTCCGATCGTTGGAGATCGACTGGTGCAGGGCCTTGAGCGGCTCGCTGGAGGGCAGTTGCTTGAGCCCCTTGCCCAGCACGGCCAGGGCCTCGTCCCGCCGGCCGCCCTCCACGAGCAGGTACGCCCACAGGCCCCAGAAGAGGGCCTCCTTCCGGCCCGGGCCCTCGGACTTCTTCAGGCGGGCAAGCGCGGCGTCCACCTTGCCCTCCCGGAAGTCCAGGGCGGCCAGCATGCCCTGGGCCTGCCAGTTCCGGCTCCAGGCCTTGGCGAGGTACCTCCGGGCCCGGGTCCAGTCCTTCTCGAAGTAGGCGAGGGCGCCCACCTGGGCGTCCACCTGGGCCTCGACCAGGAACTGCCAGCGGCCCAGCGAGCGGGCCGACTCGAGCAGCGCCTTGGCATCGCCGACGCGCTGCTTCTTGAGCGCCGCGGTGACCTTCTCCATCACCGCCTGGAGGCGGTTCCCGGTGCGCCGGGCCAGCAGCACGTAGGCGATGCCGAGGGCGAGGGTCGCGGGGATGAAGCCCGCGATCCATCCTGCCACGGCGGTTCCGAGCAGGAAGGTGGCGGTTGCGATCCCAAGAGCGATGAGGAGGTTGTACATGGCCGCCCCGATAACCCCCCGACGGAACGGTGACAGGCGTTGCGTTCGGGATTGGAGGACCGCCTAGAACGCCGCGACGGCCACGAAGGCGAGGGCGAGGCCGAGGGCCGCGAGGAGCCTGAGGGCGCCGGCTCGGAGCACGCCCGGGCCCGCCACCACCAGGAGGGCCAGGAGGCTGCCCACCCCTGCGCCCGCCACGACGAGCGCGTGCAGGGCGGGTCCGATGAGCGAGGGATCGGCCGACGTCGCCACCCGCACCGCCACCACGCCGGGAAAGGGCGTGACGAGCAGGCTCATGGCCAGGCTGGCGGCTCCGACGAGCGGCACGCCGAGGCCGCCCAGGCTGGACGGTGCCCACCTCAAGGCATCCGACAGCCACGTGACGGCCCCCGACGGGGCCAGAATCCAGGCGGAACCGAGCACGGCGACGGCCCAGGCCAGGCGGGAAGGCCGGGGGATCGGGCCCGGGCTCCGACGGATCCAGGCGGCCCCCCCGGCGGCCAGGAGGCCGACCAGCAGGCCCACGTTCGCGCCGAGGCACAAGGCGGTGGCCCAGGCGACGGGAGCCGCGACCCCGAGGATGGGGCTGCCGCCACCCTCGCGCGGCAGCGGTCGACCGACGGCCGCGACCCCGGCCAGGGCAAGCCCCAGCGGCACGGTGGCGATGCCTGGGAAGCCGAGGAGGAGGGCCGCCTCGTTGCCGAGGGGGCCGCACAGCCCACCCCCGGCGGCGCATACCACGATGCGGGCGGCGGACCGCGGATCGCGGCCGTACGCGAGGGCCAGCCCCGCGGCAGGTCCGCCGAACGCCGCACCCCCCACGAAGGCCCCGAGAAGTGGGAAGCGCGCCGGTCCCACCCCTCGAGCCGCGTGCACGAGCACGCCGAGCAGCGCCCAGGCCGCGAGTCGGACCGCCGCCTCGGTCGGTACCGCCGCAGCCAGGACCTTGAGACCGCTCGGGTCGATGACGCCCAGGCACAGGGCGCTGCCCAGGGCCAGGGCCAGGACGATCCAGGCCACGAGCCCGTGCCGTCGCCTGAGAAAGACGGCCGCGGGTACGAGGACGGCCAGCCCCCCCACCACGACCGCGTTGCGGATCTGCGGGTCCATCTACGCAGCGATCCCGGCCTCGATCTCGGCCATGCACTCGATCGGGTCCGCCGTGAAGAGCGCACATGCGCGCCAGATCCACTTCTGCCACAGGAAGTCGTCCATCCGGCCCTGGACCACCGCCAGGTGGCACCGCGGCAGCTCACCGCCCCACAGGTCGGTGAGATCCTCCCACAGGCGGTCCAGCTCCTCGTCGTCCGGTCCGTATCCGACGAACAGGAGCAGGTGGCTGCGGAGCAGCGCGCGGAAGGCCCGGTGGGCGTCGGCCGAGGGAGGCACGGCGTGGTCCCGAGCCGTGACCACCAGCGACGCCGGCTCCGCGAAGGTTCCGCGCATGCAGAGCACCACCGGACCGTCCGCGGGCTCGCACAGCGGCTGGCCCCGGTGCAGGAACCGGGCGGCAATCCCCTCCTCGCGTGCACAGCGCTGGAGGAGGCCGTCCCAGGCGGTGGTGAGGATCACGGGGAACCGCCGGAGTGCGGTGCGGTGCGCGGCGGTGGGCGGTACGTCCTCCAGGCCCACGAGGCCTCGGAGGAGGCGCACCAGGGCGTCCCGGCCGTGGGTGGCCTCGAAAGCCGCGGCTCCCTCCTCCACTGAGGGCACCAGGTGTCGGCCCCGCTGGCCCGCGAGGCGTCTGGGCGGCGCCCAACCCAGTCGTCGGGCGAGATCGGGAGCCAGATGCCACACGCGGCCTACGGCTCGGGCCGCCTCCTCGCTCGCGTGGGTGCCGAGCGCGAGGATGCAGCGCCCTGCCTGCACTGCCTCGAGGACCTCCAGGGGCAGGGTCACGGGTGCTCCCAGCAGGCCGCCACCGAGGCCGCGAGCGCCGACCGGTCGCGGCAGACGGCGCCGAGCTGCCCCACGGCCAGGGAGGCCACGCGGGCGCCCAGACGCCCGGATCGGCTCGCACTCCAGCCTCTGGTGTAGCCGAACAGGAAGCCCGCCGCGTAGGCATCGCCGGCACCTGTGCTGTCCACGGCTTGGACGGGGTGGATCCCCAGGGGCGTGACCACGCCCTCGTGCTTCACGAGGCTGCCCCTCCGACCGAGCTTCACCACCACGGTGGGCACGTGCTCGGCAATCCGCTCGAGGGCTTCCTCGGGTCCCGCCCCGTCACAGAGCGCCGCCGCCTCCTCCTCGTTCAGGAACACGAGATCCACCGTGCGCTCCAGGATGCGCCAGAGATCGTCTCCGAGGCCCCGGACCACGAAGGGATCGGACACGTCCACGGACACCGCCCGGCCCGCCCTGTGCGCGATCTCCATGCCTTCGAGCGCCACGGCCCGGATGGGCCCGCCCTGCAGGGCATACCC
The DNA here is from genome assembly GCA_016927815.1 of Deltaproteobacteria bacterium. Classification (GTDB taxonomy): domain Bacteria; phylum Myxococcota_A; class UBA796; order UBA796; family JAFGLY01; genus JAFGLY01. The sequence continues at coordinate 16,379 of JAFGLY010000040.1, forward strand.
GGTGCAGTGGAACACCCGGCTCCTGCGGATGGTCTCCGCAAAGGGACCCAGGTCGTCGAGAAGGGGCGCGGCGCCCAGATCCACCAGCATGGTGCGCTCGTGGTCCTGGCGGGACACCAGAGCGAGGCACGCGCCGGTGTCGAGACCGGGTGCGATTGCCAGCGCGTGGCCTCCGCACGCCTCGAGGAGACTCGCCGCGCACCGCCGTCCCATCTCGTCGTCCCCGACCTGGCCCCGGAACACGGCCCGTCCACCGAGCAGGCCGATGCCGGTCAGGGTGTTGGCCCCGCTGCCGCCAGCGTGGACCTCGGCGTCCGGGGTTGCGAAACGCGCCAGCGCCTTCTCCCAGGCCACACGGTCCACCAGGTGCATGGCCCCGCGCGCCCGTTCGAGATCCGCGAGCTCGGCATCGTCCACCCGGACGAGTGTGTCCACCATCGCGTTGCAGAGGCCCGCGACGTCGTAGAGCAGGGGCAGGCCGGTCACGCACACCTCGAGGGTTCGAGCCGTGGCGGATCGTACCCTCCCCCCGGGTCCGGCCGCCAGCCGGGGCGAGGGCGACGTCGAGAAAGTGCAGGTGCTCGGCTTCGGAGCTGAGGGCGCACCCTTCGACGAGGGTCGAGGGAATCGACACCGCCCCGCGTCGGAGCTGGGCGATCAGGCCGAACCCCTCGTCGCGGGGGAAGCGGCGCGTGTGCTCGCACCCCGCGAGGGACAGGCGGTCTGCCCGTTCAAAGGCTCATCGCTTCGTGCAATCGCGCGCAGTTCCGTACCGGAAGAGCCTCGCCCCTACCGTCTACAGCCTACAGTCTACAGCCTCCTACGGCTGGGTCACGTCGGCCTGGACGACCGTGGCCTGGAAGGTCACGTTCTTGGGGGTGTCGTTGTAGATGCTGTCGGTCTCCCACGTCCGGGCCACGCCGCCGACCACTACGTGGGTTCCATCCGCCGAGGGCGCCAACATGGGGGCCTCCAGCCCGTGGAGGCGCTCCAGGCTCTCGCTCTGGCCCTGCTGTGCGTACAGGGTGGTCACCGTCCAGCGATCACCCGTCCGGACCGCGTACCGGATCTGGCCGTCGATCGCGTTGGCGCGGGCTTCGTCGTCGTACCACAGGGAGGTGTCGCTGAACACGATGTGAGGCCGATCCGTAGCGTCGAGCACGAGGTTGGGATGGACGCCCGTGAACGCGGTCCCCCGGCCGCCCTGGTAGGTGTCCGACTCGCGGGCCACGGTCTCGTAGCACCACTCCCCCGTGCTCTCGCGGACGGAGTAGACCCGAAGCTGGGTGCGCGAGAGCGCGCCGGTCCTCGCGCGCTCCAGCCAGGTGGCGGCGAAGATGGGGAGGCCGGTGGAGGTCACGACGAGGGAGACGTCGTAGGCGTACTCGTCTCCCGGACTGGCCCAGACCGAGGGCTCGACCAGGGTTTCGGTCCAGACCCCTCCGAGGGGGAGGTACCCGTAGTAGAGCCCCACGTCGCACGGGCTGCAGGGGTACTCGGTGATCGTGTACACGGCGTGCAGCCCACCGTTCGCGTCCGTGCGGTACGTGGCGATGTCCGTGATCGGGGGGGCCTCGAACCCCTCGAAGGTCCAGGAGGCTCCCGCGGCAGGCGCGCGGACCCCGTGCACGATCCGGGGGTTGGCGCCGAGCGTGGCCACGGCCGCGAGGTGCATGTTGCCGTCCGCGTCGGTCCAGGCCTCGACCGAGCCGAGCGTGGTCGGAGGGCCGCCGATGCCGGCCGTGACGTCGAGTTCTGTGGGCTCGGGCCAGGTGCCCTTCGGGTCGCGGACCTGCTCCAGGAAGCCGTCCGGCGCGTTGAGGCGGATCACGACGGGCGCACAGTCCTCGTCGTAGAACAGCGCGGCTTCTTCCAGGGCGCTCTCGGACTCCGCGACGATCTCGGGCACGGGCTTGGGCTGGGTGACGTCCACGTACAGCAGCGGCAGCTCGTCGTCGGAGGGATCCCGCGCCAGGATGCCCACGGTTCCGCACGCGCCGCGTGCGAGGAGGCGCTCCGATGCGAAGGGGATGGGGCTCTTCTCATCGACGGTGACGATGCTGGCCCAGCCCTGGAACTCGTACGCCACGGTGGCGGGGCCCTCGGGGGTGATGGTGGCCTCGCCGGACACCCCCATCACGGGAAGGCACGGAACGTACTCGGGCGCGGTGTCCTCGGGGGGGCTGGTGTCCTCGTCGTGCAGGTAGCAGCCGGCGGTCGCCCAGCAGGCGAGGAGGAGGAAGGGGAGCGGGGGGCGGATCATGTCGGGAACCTCCATCGGGATGCCCTTAGCATGGCAGGAGCCGGAGCGGATCGCTCGGCCGGCGGAGAATGTGGATCGTGGCCGCAGGTTGCGATCGGGATTCCCGGGTGTCGAACCCGACGGATCGCCGACGAAGCGCGCCGTCCGGCTCCCCGGGGTCCCGGCTGCCGGGTACGTTCCTCCTCCCCTGCCGGAGGCCCTCTTGGACGTTCGCCCCCTCGCCTGGTGCCTGGGGCTCTCGGCCTGCCAGCCGGGCCCGGCCGACACCGCTCCGGCCGACACCTGCGCGGACACCGACTCGCCCACCGATCTCCCCCGGGTACCCGCCCACCGGTTGCAGGCCTCCGTGACCTGGATCCTCGACTACGATGCCGTCGCCGAGGGAGAGGGCTACGTCGATTGCACCTACACCCGAGTCTTCTCGGGCGTGCAGTTCCTCGACCAGCCCTACCTCTGCCCGGCCTGCGACGTCCTCACCAAGGGAACCGCCGCGATGACCGAGGGATTCGCCGACTGCTACGCGCCCGTCTTCGGAGGCACGGCCGACCGGGTGGAGTCCTGGGGATTCGACTGGCCCGACAAGAGCGACGGCACCGCCACCCTCTACCGGGGCGGCGTCGAGAACCTGATCCTCCGAGAGATGGCCGAGGTGGCTCTGGCCTCCCTCGACACCCCGCTCGCGGTGGCCTGGACCGCCGCGTACACGCTCGCCGACTTCGATCTGCCCGCCAAGGGCGGGTTCACGATCGACGCAGAGGGCGAGGTCACGGTCACGGTGGACGGGTCCACCCTCATCGAGGATCCCCTGCATCCCCGCGCCGAGCCCTACGTCTGCGGCTGGCCGCTGGGGAATCCGGGCACGCTCGCGACCGACTGGCGGCTCCGGCCTGACGCCGTGCTCCCGACGGCCTGGCTCCACGATGCCTGCGACGAATCCGTGGACATCTGGGACTTCCACGGGACCTGGGTCGTCCTGGTCGCCTCCCAGCCCAACTGCGGGTACTGCACCGTCCTGGCCGAGGCCACGCCCGCCTTCCGCGCCGAGATGGAGGCGCTGGGCCACCCGGTCCGCGTGATCACGGTGCTGGGCGAGAGCCTCTCCAACGTGGTCGGCGAGCCCTCGGACGACGATCTGAACCGCTGGCTGCTCGCCTACGACGACGGAGAGCCGGTACTCAAGGACAGGGGGTACGGGTACGCGATGTTCAAGCCGTTCTTCGAAGACGAACTCGGATACCCCTCGTACTCCGTCCAGCGGCCGGACATGACGGTGCTGGCCGCCTACCACGGGTTCTCCTCCTGGGACGCCGTGAAAGCCGACATCCTCGAGGACGCCGGGAAGTAGCGCCGGATCCTCGGCGGGGCCGGCTTACCCGGCCGGGGCGCAGGTCCCCGGGGTGGAGCGGCACCATTCGTCGCACGCGCACAGCATCGCGCCCTTGCACGATCCGCCGTAGCAGTCGGCGTCGGTCCAGCATTGGGGGTAGGCGAGGAGCCCGTGGCACGTGTCCGTGCCCTCGAACGGCATGCAGAAGGTGTGCTCCGGGCACACGTCCGCGGCGTCCTCGCAACAGGGGCCCGAGGCGGGCGAGCACGTTCCGGGGCCCTCCCACGTGCAGTCCATCTCACACGGGCACACGTAGACGCCCGCGCAGAACTCGTGGGATTCACAGTCCGATCCGGCCCAGCAGGTGGTGCCGGTCTTCACGGGCTTGCACACCCCGAATCGGTCCTCCACGCCCTCGTCGTAGGTGGCCACGCAGCGTTCCGAGGCCCCGTCGCAGGGGCATGCGTCCGAGCAGCAGTGGGAGGGCACGTCCGTGCACGGATCGGTGTCGGCATCGGCGTCGGCGTCGGCGTCGGTGTCAGCGTCGGTGTCGGTGTCGGTGTCGGCATCGGCGTCGGTGTCGGCATCGGCGTCGGTGTCGGTGTCGGCGTCGGTGTCGGTGTCGGGCACGCATGCGTCCCCGTCCCAGTGCTGGCCGTCCGGGCAGGCGGGTTCGTCGTTGCCGCCGCGCGTGCAGGCCGCGATCGCCAGGCCGAGGAGCGCGAGGCCCGTTCTCGTGGGGCGCGTGAATTCCGGACGCATGGAGCCCTCCTTCCGCCCGCATCAGTCTACGGCCCCGGTCCGGGCACCCGCAAGGTGGAACCGATGCTCGGCGCGACCCGCTTCGTGCCTACGGCCCGGATCCGCTCCCGGCCCCGAGGAGCCGCGCCTCGGCGCTCGGAGCGAGATTCCAGGCCTCCCCGAGGTCGAGGGTCGGGTCCTCGAGCCACGCCCGGGGCACCGGGAGGTCGCGCACGTCGTGGGGGTACAGGTCCAGACGGGCACCGCGCTCGAGGCGCAGGATGCCGCGCACCCGCGGATCGGCGAGGAGATCGCATAGGCGAGCTGGGGGCACCCGGCCGTCCCGAGGGCGGATCACGATGCAGGTGTGCCCGGCGATCGTGTCCTCTTCGTCGAGCCAAACCCGGACCGGCCCACGGCCCGCAATCCTGCCCACGAGGATCTTGGGGGGGGCGAAGAGGTCGAGGTCCTTGGGCCGGTGCATGCGATCCGGCACCCAGTCGATCCAGCGCCGGCAGCCCGCCACGAGGTCCGCGGCGTCGACCCAGGGTTTCCGGCCGGGTTTGGGGGCGTCGTGGACGAGGTCGTCGCGGCGGTGCCCTGGCCCGTGTGCCACCGTTCCGGTGTCCACGCGGGCCAGGTCGCCGAGGTGGATCGAGCGAGCTCGGATCCAGGCCAGGATCGAGGCATCGCCGGGCTCGAGGCCGGGGAGGATAGGGGCGTCGGCCAGCGCGAGCACCTCGGATGCGGGCACACCCCACGGCGCCACCGGGCCAGGCCCCGCATCCACGGTCAGGGCGAGGATGGCCACGCGCACCGAGGCGCCGGGGAACGGACGTGACGCGCCCACGTGGACGATCCGGTGACGGGTGAGCCAGATCCGCCTCAGCGCACGGCCGTAGGGCTGCACCAGGAGCGGTGCGGGCAACACCAACGCGGCGGCGCCGCCGGATCGGACCCGCTCGACCGCAGCCGCGGCGAAGGGAACGGAGAGGTCGAACCGGCCGTGAAGCCAGGGGAAGCGAGCGGCGAGCGCCCGGCGGGCCGCTCGCTCCTGCCGTTCGGGCGGGACGAAGGGCGGGTTGCCGACCGCGAGGTCGGCCGGGTCGCCGGGGGTGAGGCCGTCGCGCCGCACCACACGTGCGCCGGGTGCGACCACCCGGGCCACCGCAAGGGCCGCCTCGTCGAGATCCTCCCCCACCACCTCGACGACCCCGGCCTCCTCGAGGGCGGCCAGAAACGCCCCGGGGCCGCACCCCGGATCGACCGCGCACCGCACGGGGCCCCTGGCGGCCGCCAGTCCGCGAGCCACGGCCTCCCGGGCGAGGTCGGGCGGCGTGTCGAAGGCGCCCCGTGCACGGCGGCCGTACGGATCCGGTACCGGGAGGGGCGCTCCGGACGGGACCTGGACCAGGGCCCGTGGGTCGCCCGGCGGCACGGGTCGGAGCCGGGCATCGAGGCCTTGGTCCGTCTCGGCGATCCCGCGCCCCGCACGTGCCAGGGGCCCTGCGGCCTCCAGCACCCGCCACGGATCGGCGCCGCTCGCATCCCAGGCGGCCTCGGCCGCGGCGGTGCACGCCCCCACGTGGTCCGCTCCGGCGGCGGCCGTGCGCAGGTACGCGGTGAAGGCCGCTCCGATCGCGGGGTCCCGCGCCTTCACCACCCCTCCTCCCAGGCCTTCTCCAGGACGTCCGCCTGGGCGCCGGGCACGCATCCCCGCTCGACGAGCCTAGCCGGCCCCCGAGCCCCCCGCGCCCGCCGCTCCTCGGGCCGATCGGCGGCCTCCCGGAGCGCGTCCCGGAGCGCGTCGGGGTCGTCGGGCGGAACCAGCCACCCCACGGATGCATCGACCACCTCGGGGATCCCGCTCACACGGGTGGCGAGCACGGGCAGGCCCGCGGAGAGGGCCTCGAGCAGGGCCACGGGCAGGGCGTCCATGTCGCCGTCCTCCGCCTGCCGGCAGGGCAGCGCGAAGAGACCGGCCTCGGCCAGCAGCCGTCGCACCTCGCCGGGGGGCTGCAGGCCGAGCGGGAAGACCCGCGCCGAGGCGAGTCCGGCCGGCGCGTCGGACACGAGCAGGAGCCGCACCGGCCGGTCGAGGGTCTCCACCGCGTCCACCAGGCGATCCAGCCCCTTCTTGGGCCGCCATCGCGCCACGGCGATCACGACGAGCGGCTGCCGGTCCGGTTCGGGCCGCCTGCCGGTCCATCGGGGAATCGCGTATGGGACGATGCGGGCCTCCACGCCGTGGTCTCGGAGGAGGAGAGCCGCGTTGTGGCGGGTGGGCGTGAGCACGGCGTCCGCCAGGGCCAGCACGTCCCCGAGGCCCGGGCGGGGCTTGAAGAGGTCCACCGCGTGCACCATCACGCTGTACCGGGTGCCGAAGAGCACCCGTCCGGCGCGGGCCCACTCGCCGGCCTCTCCGGCGAAGTGGACGTGAACCCGAGGGAACCCACCGACGAGGCGGGCCATCCACAGCGCCTCGAGCGCGCGCCCGAGCCGGCGGCCCTGCCACAGCCACCAGAGCACCGACCAGAAGGCCCGCCGGCGAAGGACCGGGGCCAGGTCGCACAGGATCCGGACCCAGCCCGGCGGTCGGACCACGCGGACGGGCGGCAGGTCGGCCTGCAGGGCACCGTCCCGGCGGGCCCCCAGGGTGCCCACCGTGAGGCACCAGCCTCGGTCCGCCAGGAGGGCCATCTCCCGGTACACGAAGGTCTCGGTGAGCGTGGGGTAGTAGCGGAGCAGGTAGAGCACCCGCCGGTCGTCGGGCCCGGAGTCGGTCATGGCAGAGCCTCCAGGAACGCCTCCAGTTCGACGGCCCGATCGTCCCAGGTGCGCAGACGGCGGGCACCTCGCCCACGGGCAGCCGCCGCTTGGATGGCCCGGGCCAGGGAGGCGGCATCGCCCGGCCGGTACGGGTGGAAGCCGTCCGGGCAGATGGCCGCCACCGACGGATGATCCGGAGCGACCACCGGCAGCCCGGTGGCGAGGTAGTCCCATAGCTTGAGCGGCGAGGCGAGGCGCCGGGCGTAGAGGTCGTCGCCGAGCGAGAGCACGAGCACGTCGAGGCCCGCCAGCACGCCCGGCACGTCGGCACAGGCCACGCCGGGTCGGACCTCGACACGAGGGCTGGCGGCCGCGGCCAGCGCGTCGAAGTCGCCATCCTGCGGGTCCCCTCCGACCAGGCGGACCCGGAAGCCCTCGGGCAGGTGCTCGGCTGCAGCGAGGAGACAGCGGACGTCCTTGAAGGCCCTCGGGCTCCCCACGTACCCGGCCACCACCCCGGGATGGGGGATCGGATCGCATGCCCGCGACGGGTCCGTGCCGTTGTGTACCACGCACCGGGCCCCAGGCAGTCGGTCACCGTGGATCTCCTCCAGCACGGCCAGCGTGCCCTCGCAGTTGGCGACGAGGCCGTGGAGCGCCGTGAGCACGCGGGCCTCCCGCCGGGCCGCCGCCTCGAAGGGAGCCCCTCGCTCGCGGGCCTGGGCCGAATCCACCTCGTGAGCCTCGAACACCAGGTGGAACCGGGTGAACCTTCTCAGGATGCGGACCTGGTCCGCGTGGCGCCAGGAGCGAACGAAGAGGACCGGAGGCCTGGGCTCCCGCCGGGCGCCCAGGCGCCGCGCCACGCCGGCGCGGAAGGCCAGCCCGGCCAGCCCGGGATGGCGGAGACCCAGGATCTCCAGATCGAAACACGGGTGGGGGGAGAGGCCGTAGGGCGCCAGTGCCTCCGCCACCCCACCGGTGAAGCCCGGTCCGCGCTCGGCGAAGCAGGTCACCGCGTGGCCCCGGCGGGCCAGGGCGTGGCAGGTGTGGAGCACCTGGAGGCTCTGGGCCCGCATCCGGGGCAGGCTGGGACGGTGGAGGTGGATCAGGTGCACGGCCCGACCTTTGCTGCGGTTCGAATGGCTTCCCGCGTCCGCGCCGCCCCGTGGGTGGCCGCCAGCCAGGCCCGCGCCCGCTCGCCCACCCGGACCTCCGCCAGGAAGGCGCACACGCGGTCCACCGCGGCCTCCAGGTCGTCGGGATCCCGGAGCACGCAGCCTGCCCGGGCGGCCTCGGGCAGCCCACCCACGTCCGAGACCACGGCCGGAGTGCCCCGGGCCGCGGCCTCCAGCACCACGAGGCCCAGTCCCTCGGCCCCTGCCCCCCGGTCGTCGGGCCGCGAGAGGAGCACGAGGCAGGCCGTGCGGCGGTAGAGCAGGTCCAAGGCCTCCCCTTCCCGTCGCCCCGTGAAGATCGCGTCGCTTCCCAGCGCTCCCGCCAGGCGGCCGAGTCGGGTCCGCTCGGGTCCCTCCCCGGCCACGGTGATCGGCCAGCCCAACGCCGAAGCGAGCTTCAGGGCCCGATCCACCCCCTTGAGCGGGGTGAGTCGGGCCACGACCAGGAGGCCTTCCCGCGCTTCCGCCGAGATCGAGCAGGGGTCCACGGGGCTGGGCACCACCGAGGCGGAGACGCCGTGGGTCGCGAGCGCACGGACCAGGAAGGCGGACACCGCCAGGAATCGAGCCGACCCGGAGAGCGCGACGAGGCCCGGGGGCGTGGCGAGACCGAGCCGGGTCACGTCCGATCCGTGCGCCAGCACCACGAGCGGCACGCGCCGATCCCGGCAGGGTGCCGCGAGGTCCACCGCCAGGGTCCACGTCGCGGCCAGGACCCGGTCCTGGGCTGAGAGGCGGGGAAGGACGGCCCGGGCCACGTGGGCGGTCTGGCGCGCGTTCCAGGATCGGCCGGCCACTCGATGGACCTCGAAGGGCAACGTCCTGTCGAAGCGCCGCTCTGCAACGGTCCACCCGATCCCGCTGGCCCGTGCGTGGACCACGACCCGCCCTCCATCCCCGGCCAGCGCGCGGGCAGCCCCGAGCATCCAGGTGGCCACACCACCCGAGAAACGCGGCGGAAAGTCGCCGGTGACCACGTGCCACGTGCCGCTCACTCCAGGCCTCCAGCCCGACGCACCGCCGAAGAGACCGCCTCCACGGAGAGGAGGTCCATGCACCGGTGGTCGCCGAAGGGGCACTCCCCACGTCCAAAGCGCGTGCAGGGGCGGCACTCGAGGTCCGCCTCGACCGAAAGGCAGCGATCCTCCCAGAAGCCATCGATCGCACTCGTGGCGCCGAACACCACCACCGTGGGGATGCCCGCGGCGGCGCACAGGTGCGCGAGCCCGGCGTCGTTGCCGAGCGCCGCCCGGCCTCGACCCAGGGCAGCCAGCACACCCGAGAACCCCGGATCCGCCACCACCTCGGCCCTGGGGCCCACGGGGCCGGCCACGGCGGCACACAGATCCTCCTCGCCCGGTCCGCCCAGCACGACCACGGGTCCCTCCCAGGCCGCCGCCACCGCGGCGAAGCGCGCCGGCGGCCAGCGCTTGACCGCCCACCGGGATCCCGGTGCCACCAGGAGGGCATCCCGGGGGCCATCCGAACGGATCCAGGGTGGAGGGACAGCGGACACCCCGGCCGCTGCCGCGTACCGGGCCACGACCGTCCTGCCGGGAGCCGTCTTGAAGGCCACGCGCAGGTGGCGCCGGCAGGCATCCTGCTGGATCCGGCGCCAGGAGCCCCCCGACCACGCGCCCAACAGGCGTGCCCGAAGCGAACCGTGGAGGTCCACGCGGAGCACGCCGGCGGGCAGGCGCGACGCGAGGGCGGCGAAACTGTCCCCCTCCTTCAAAGCCACGACCCGTGCCACGCCCGGCAGCCGTGCGGCTACCTCGAGGTACCGGGCCCGGGTCACGAACGTGACCGGCTCGAGCCCGCCCGTGACGGCCCCGGAGAGCACCACGTCGCCCAGCGACGAAAATCGCACCACCACGGCAGGCCCGATGCTCACCGGAGGGCCTCCCACACGCGCTCGGGCAGGATCCCCGAGAGGCACGGCACTCCCGGATGGGGGCAGCGCTTGCGGTAGCAGGGGCGGCAGGGCAGGTCGGGCCCCTCCACGGCCTTGGATCCGGCCGGCCCGGTGCGCAGGGCGGTGGTGGAGCCGTGGATCACGACCACCCGGGTGCCGCAGGCCGCGGCGAAGTGCGCCACGCCCGTGTCGTTGGACACCAGCACGCGGCAGCGGGCCAGCGCGCCCGCGAGCGACCCGAGGTCCAGGCCGGCCAGCGGCTCGACCCCCGGCACCCGGGCGGCGGCCGCGGCCTCCTCCCCCGGACCGGCGTAGACCCGCACCGGTTCCCGGAGATGCGCTGCGAGCTCGGCGTAGAAGGGCCACTCCACCGTCGGCCCCGACCGGGACACCGGGTTGAGGCCCACGTGCACGGGCAGCCCTCCAAAGGCCTCTCGCTCCGCCGGGGTGGCGCGAAACCGCGGGGGCTCCTCCACCTGCAGCCCGAGCCGGAGGGCCAGTGCCGCGTAGTCGTCACGGCGGTGTCCGGAACCGGGCTCCAGGCCGTCGGTCAGCAACAGGCCGCGGCCGTTCGTGGTCAGCCCGATCCTGCGCCGGGCACGGCGAGCGAGCCAGGCGGAGCGGAAGGACGGAGGGAAGAGCACGGCGGTCTCCTCCGGCCTGGCCTCGGCCCGGGGACCTGCCCGATCCCCGGGCAGGTCCCGGTAGAGGACCTCACCCCAGGCCGGACAGGCGATCCGGACCGGGCCGCCGGCCGCCGCCAGCGCCGAGAGGGCGGGCAGGGCCATGACCCCGTCCCCGAGGTGGCGGGGAGCGCACAGGAAGAGGGGTCCCAAGTCCGCCATGGCGCGCGGTCAACGCCGGCCGCGCCTGCGGGCCTTGCGGGCCTCCTGGAGCATTCTGCGGCGCGCGATCTTCTCCTCGGGCGAGAGCGCGTTCTCCTCGTCCGCCTCGAGGGCAGCCGGGAACGCTCCGGGGTCCAGCCCCGGTACGGAGCCGAGCATGCGCCGGGCCTTCCTCACCTGCTTGAGGCTCCCGAACAGGCCGCTCGCCCGCCCGAGCTGGCGCATGGCCTGCCGCGCCACGAGAAACCGATCGTACAGGGCCTTCACCTCCACCACCGAGCGGCCGCTGCCCCGGGCGATGCGGCGGATGCGGCTCTCGTTGATGAGGTCGGGCTGCAGGCGTTCCTGACGGGTCATGGATTGGACGATGGCCTCGACCCGGTTGAGCTCCCGGTCGTCGAGCGCCTCCTCGGGGAGCTGGTCCACGAGATCCGACAGGATGGGCATCTTGCCCACCACGTCGCGCAGCGAGCCCATCTTCCGGATGGCGAGGAGCTGGTTCGTGAAGGTGTCGAAGGTGAAGTCGCCGGCCAGCATCTTCTGGGCGTCGGCTTCGGCCTGCTGCCGATCCACCGCGTTCTCGAAGTCGCGCATGAGCCCGACCACGTCGCCCATGCCCAGGATCCGGCCCGCGAGGCCCTCGGCGCGAAACGGCTCGAGTCGGTCGAGCCCCTCGCCCATGCCCACGAAGAGGATGGGCTTGCCGGTGACCCTGCGGATGGAGAGGGCCGCGCCGCCGCGGGCGTCGCCGTCGAGCTTGGTGAGCACGAACCCGGTGAAGTTCAGCCGGCGGTCGAACGCCGCGGCCGTGCGTACCGCGTCCTGGCCGATCATGGCGTCGCAAACGAACAGCACGTTGGCCGGCTCCGTACGTTCTCGGATCCGCTCCAACTCGATCATCAGGGTCTCGTCGATGGCCAGCCGACCCGCGGTGTCGAAGATCACCACGTCGCGACCCACACTGCGGGCCTGGGTCATGGCGAGTTCGCAAAGCGCGACGGGATCCTGCCCCTTGATGAAGAAGACCGGCACCCCGACCCTGCGTCCGATGGTCATGAGCTGGTCCACCGCAGCCGGCCGGTAGATGTCGGCCGCGACCAGCAAGGGGCGCTTTCCCTCTTTGATGAGGTTCCGGGCGATCTTTCCAGCGGTTGTCGTCTTTCCGGATCCCTGCAGCCCCACCATCATGACCGCGGCCGGCCGCTCGGAAAGGTCGAGCCGCCCCTCCTCGGCCCCCATGAGCGCCACGAGCTCGTCGTGGCAGATCTTCACGAAGTGGTCGGCCGGGGTCACGCGGAAGGCCCCATCGCCGCGTCCCGCCCGCAGTGGGACGACCTCGCCCACGGACCGGGTGCGAACGGCGTCGAGGAACTCGCGCACGACGCCCAGCTCCACGTCGGCCTCGAGGAGGCTGACGCGGACGTCCCGCAAGGCCTCGGCGATGTTCTCCTCCGTGAGCACGGTCCTGCCCTGCAGCTTCAGCCGGGCGCTGCGGAATCCGCGGGACAGGGTCTCCAGCATGGGGTCTCCGAGGCTAGGCCGTGCCGGTCGAACCGAAGCCGCCCGCGCCGCGGCCGGTTGCAGGCAGCGTCTCCACGGGCACGAGCGTCGCCGTGCCCACCGGGCACAGGACGAGTTGGGCGATCCGCATGCCCCGCTCGACGCAAAAGACCGCCTCTCCGTGGTTCACGAGGATCACCTGGACCTCTCCCCGGTAGTCCGCGTCCACGGTGCCGGGCGCATTGAGCAGGCCCAACCCGTGACGGGCGGCCAGGCCCGAGCGGGGGCGGACCTGGCCCTCCCAACCCTCCGGCACGGCCAGCGCGAGGCCCGTGGGTACCCTCGCACGGCCACCCGGCGGGATGAGGAGCGGCTCGATCACGGCGGCGCGCAGATCCAGTCCCGCGCTTCCCGGGGTCGCGGGGGCGGGCAGATCGAGGCCCTGCCCGTGGGGCAGGACGGTGACGGGGACCTGGAGTCGCGGGGCGGACGGCATCGGGGTCGCCTATCCCGGTCGACCGTTCTTGACGCACCCGGAGGGCCTGCCTAGTCTCCCTCCCACTCGAGGAGGACCCATGTCCAAGCTCTCGGTCATCGATCTCGACGTCGGCGGGCGGCGCGTGCTCGTCCGCGTGGACTTCAACGTCCCCATGAAGGAGGGCCGGGTCACGAACACCCAGCGGATCGACGCCGCCCTGCCCACCCTCCGGTACCTGCTCGACCAGGGCGCCTCCCTGGTGCTGGCCAGCCACCTCGGCCGTCCCGAAGGGCTGCCGAAACCGACGTACTCACTGGCTCCACTCGTGCCGCTCGTGGCCGAGCGCCTGGGCCGACCGGTCCGCTTCCTGCCCGACTGCGTGGGACCCGAAGTCGAGGCCGCCTGTGCCACGCTCCGGCCGGGCGAGGTGGTGCTGTTGGAAAACCTCCGCTTCCACCCCGAGGAGGAGGGCAAGGGCAAGGCCGCCGACGGCACGAAGGTGAAGGCGGACCCCGCCGCCGTGGCCGCGTTCCGGGCCTCGCTCTCCCGCCTGGGCGATTTCTTCGTGAACGACGCCTTCGGCACCGCCCACCGCGCCCACTCCTCGGTGGTCGGCGTGGACCGTCCCCGCGCGGCCGGCTTCCTGCTCCAGCGGGAGATGGAGGCCCTGGGCGCCGTGCTGGAGGCCCCTGCCCGTCCCTTCCTGGCCATCCTCGGCGGGGCCAAGGTGGCCGACAAGATCCAGCTCATCGACCACCTGCTGGAGAAGGTCGATGCGATGGTCATCGGCGGCGGCATGGCCTTCACGTTCAAGAAGGTCGGCTGGGGCACGTCCATCGGCGCCTCGCTGTTCGACGAGGAGGGGGCGAAGCTCGTGCCCGACCTGCTCGCCAAGGCCCGAGCCCGCGGCGTCGCGCTGCACCTCCCCGTGGACTACGTCACGGCCGACCGGTTCGCGGTCGACGCGGCCGTGGGCAGCGCCGACGACGCCTCGGGCATCCCCGACGGCTGGATGGGCCTCGACGTGGGGCCCCGCTCGCGCGTCCTGTTCGGGGAGGCCGTCGGCGCGGCCCGTACCCTCGTCTGGAACGGCCCTCCGGGCGTCTTCGAGTTCCCTGCCTTCGCCGAGGGCACCCGGGCGTTGGCCCGGGACGTGGCCAGCGCCACCGAGGCCGGCGCCGTCACCATCGTCGGCGGCGGCGACACCGCAACGGCCGCCGAGGTCTTCGGGATCGCCGGCCGCGTCACCCACGTCTCCACGGGCGGCGGCGCCTCCCTCGAGCTCCTCGAGGGCAAGGTCCTGCCCGGCCTGGCGGCGCTCACCGACCGGGTTCCGGGCGGAACGCGGGCAGGACGATGACGACCGATGCACTCGGCGCCGGGTCCTTCGTCTCCGCGCCCCCCCGGCCGGGCCCGGGTCGTGCCCTGCTGCTGTTCCTCGTCCTCGGGCTCACGGGGCTCGTGTGGGTGCTGGAGGCCGACGTCGTGGCGCTGGCGGTCTGCGTGGCCACGAGCGGGCTTCTGGTCGGGTGGATGATCCTGGGGCCGCGTCGCCTGAGGTACGAGGTCGTCCAGGGGCACCTCGTGGTCCGTACCGTGCTCGCCACCCGGCGGTTCGCGCTGTCCGGCCGCTCTGCGCGCCGTACGGGGGTGCATGCGCGCCTGCGTCTCGCGGGCACCGGGATACCGGGGTACCACACCGGCTGGTTCCTGCTCGACGTCGGCGCCACCCGTGCGTACGCCACACGGTTCGACGACGGCGTGCTCCTGGAGGGGAAGCCCCGCGTCTTCGTGAGCCCCGCCGACCCCGAGGCGCTGCTCGCCGCGCTGCGGGCCCGGGGGGTGCGCGACGGGGTGTAGGGATCCTCACCCCTCGGATGGCACCGAAACGTCGAAGGCCACGCGTACCCGGTCCTGGATCCGCATGGCGCCCAGGAGCGCGGAGAAGGGGGGGATGCCCCAGCGGCTCGGCGCGAACTCCACCTCTCCCCGCACCCGTCCGCCCGTGTACGTGACCGGGAACGCGAGCGGCCGTACCCGGCCATGGAGATCCAGCTCGCCCTCCACCCGGGACGCCACGAGTCGGCCGCGGAAGCGGATCAACGGGTAGCGATCGGGGTGGAGGACGTCTTTGCGGGTGTGGGCGTCGATGTCTGCGAGGTCCTTGCGCGACAACGTGCGGTCGTCGGGGCGGCCGTCGCGGATCGCGCCCTTCGCCCTCAGGCTGTCGGCCCGGACCGTGACCTCGAAGGCATCCGCCCCGGTGCGCTTCACCTCGAACGCGCCCACCTCGAGGACGAGGTCGTGCGCGAGGCGGGCGAGCAGCCCTTCCTTGAAGGTGAAGACCTCGACGCGGTCGGGCACGGGCTACCCGTCGATGGCTTCCTTGCGGGACAGGCGAATCTTTCCGGCGCGGTCGATGTCGATCACGCGCACCAGCACCTCGTCGCCCTCGTTCACCACGTCCGTGACCTTGTCCACCCGTTCCTTGGCCAGGTGCGAGATGTGGATGAGGCCGTCGGTCCCGGGGAAGATCTCCACGAAGGCGCCGAAGTCCGTGACCCGCTTGACCACGCCCACGTAGAGCTTGCCAATCTCGGCCTCCTGGGTCAGCTCGCGGATCATGGCGATGGCCTTGGCCGAAGCCTCGCCGTCGGTTGCAGCCACGTCCACCTTGCCGGAGTCCTCGACCGTGATCCGGGTGCCGGTCTTCTCCTGGATGGAGCGGATGACCCGACCTCCGGGGCCGATGATGTCCTTGATGCGGTCGGGCTTGATCTGGATGGTGGTGATGCGCGGGGCGTGTTTGGAAAGCTCCGCGCGCGGGGCGTCCAGCACCCGGGCCATCTCGCCCAGAATGTGGATCCGGCCCTCTCGGGCCTGGGCCAGGGCCCGGCTCATGACGTCGCGGGACACGCCGGCGATCTTGACGTCCATCTGGAACGCCGTGATGCCACGGGCCGTGCCGGTGACCTTGAAGTCCATGTCGCCCAGGTGGTCCTCGTCTCCGAGGATGTCGGACAGCACGGCCCACCGTTCGCCCTCCTTGACGAGGCCCATGGCGATGCCCGCCACGGGCGTCGAGATGGGCACGCCCGCATCCATGAGGGCCAGGATGGTCGCGCAGACCGTGGCCATCGAGGACGAGCCGTTGGACTCCATGACCTCGGCCGTGGAGCGCATCACGTAGGGGAAGACCTCCCGGGAGGGGAGCACCGGCTCGATGGCGCGGTGCGCCAGGGCGCCGTGGCCGATCTCGCGGCGACGGGGGCCGCGCATCATGTAGGCCTCGCCCGTGCAGTACGGCGGGAAGTAGTAGGTGAGCATCCAGGAGCGGCGGCCGTCGGGGTCGTCGGCGAAGTCGGTGCGCTGGGCGTCCATCTCGGTGCCGAGCGCGATCGTCGCGAAGACCTGGGTCTCGCCGCGCGTGAACACGGCGCTCCCGTGCGCTCGCGGCGCGACCCCCACCTCGCAGGTGATGGGCCGGATCTCGTCGGTGGCGCGGCCGTCCACGCGGATCCCCTGGTCGAGGATCCGGGTCCGGAGCTCGCGCCGGGTCAACGCCTCCCAGGCGTGCTCGAGATCGGACTCCGTCGGGGCCGCCTCGGGGTCGGAACCCAGCGCGCCCGCCACCGCCTGGCGAGCGGCCCGGAGCGCCTCGGACCGGGCGTGCTTGCCCGGCACCGCCATGGCCTCGCGGAGCGACGTGAGGCCGACCTCCTCCACGCGCGCCACGAACGCCTCGGAGGGAACCGCGGGGGGGGTGACCTGGATGGCGGGCTTCCCGGCCTTGTCCTTGAGTTCCACGATGGCGGCGATGATTCGCTGGATCACGGCGTGGGCCGTGTCGAGGGCGTCGAGCATGACGACCTCCGGGATCTCGCGCCCACCCCCCTCGACCATGATTACGGCGTCGGCGGTGCCGGCCACCGTGAGGAGCAGGTCGGCCTCGTCCTCCTGGGGCCCGCTCGGGTTGACCACGAGTTCGCCCTTGACCCTCGCGACCCGGACGCCGGCCACCGCCTGGGACAGGGGGGCGCCGGCCACGGAGAGGGCCGCGCTGGCGCCGCAGAGCGCGAGTACGGCGGTGTCGTTGTCGGGGTCGTAGGACATCGCGGTGGCGATGACCTGGGTCTCGTTGCGGAAGGTCTTGGGGAAGAGCGGGCGCAGCGGGCGGTCGATCACCCGGCTGACGAGGGTCTCACGCTCGTTCTGCCGGCCCTCGCGCTTGAAGTAGGACCCGGGGATGCGGCCGTAGGCGCCCGTGCGGTCCTGGTAGTCCACCGTGAGGGGGACGAAGTCGGTGTCTCGGATGCCCCCGATGACGGCGGTGACGAGGACGACCGAGTCGCCCTGGCGGATGACGACGGCACCGGTGGCCTGGCGGGCAAACCGCCCGGTCTCGATGACGAGCGGGCGACCGCCGACGTCGACGGAAACGGATTGGAATTCCATGTAGATCTCGATGGGACGCCACTTCGCTGGCCCTTCACGCGAAACGACGCCTCTCAGGTACGGATGCGCCGACGGCGATACCCGCCGGGCGGCGCACGTGCAGATCACCGGGCAAAGGCCACGCCGGCCAACCCCCCATCCACCTGTGGGATGCCCACAGGCCTGCCGGGGCCGGGGGGCGGCGCCCCCCCGGTCCGGGGAGACCTGCGGGGTGAGGGTGTTGGTAGACGACCCGGACGACCCGTGGCAACATCGCCGCGGGCCCTGCAAACAGGAGTGGAAAAGACGGGGTGGCGCCCCTGGGCGTCACCGCCTGAGGCCGAGAGACTGGATGAGGGCCTGGTAGCGGTCGGGATGGACCCGGGAGAGGTACTTGAGGAGCCGCCGCCTCTGCCCCACCAGCCGGAGCAGACCCCGGCGCGAGGCGTGGTCCTTGGCGTGCACCTTGAAGTGCTCGGTAAGGTAGTTGATCCGCTCGGTGAGGAGCGCGATCTGGACCTCGGCGGATCCCGTGTCACCCTCGTGGACCTGGTAGGTCGCGATCAGTTCCTTCTTCCGATCCTCGGTCATCGCCATGAGTGGGTTCCTTTCTGGGCCGGATACCGAGGGTGGGCGTTCATGGCGCGGAGGCTGCGATGCCTCCACCCGCCGCACCCCAGGAGTCCGGGTGGACTGCCGCCTCATCGGCGGCACCGTCCATATGCCCCGTTCTCGACGGAACGTCAATGGTCGCACCCACCAGCGTGGGTTCGCGCGTCACTCCGTGGAGGCCCGCCACAGGGCCAGGGACCGTCCTCCGCCGCGCGACTCGGCCACGGCCACCGCCACGTCGGCGGCCACCACCAGGAACCGGCCCCCAGGTCGGATCCCGGGGGGTGGCGCGGGCAACGGACCCCCTCGCAGGATCACGTCCGCCACGCTGTGGGCCACGGGCAGGAGCGGCAGCCCGACGAGCGCGTCCACGGGCCTCAGGCAGGAGGGCTCGAGGCCCGCGTGGACCTCCTCCCGGGGCAGCCAGGGAACGCGTTCCTCGCCTCGATGGGGCCGCAGCGCGCGCTCCCAGTCGGGGGTGCCGGCCGCCAGCTCGGACAGGCGGGAAAGCGAGATGGCGTGCTCCAGGAGGAACGGACCCGAGCGGGTGCGCGTCAGCGCCTCGAGGTGCCCCGCCGTGCCCAGCGCCTCGGCGATCTCGTCGGCCAGGCCCCGGGCGTAGGTGCCCCGGGAGCACGTGAGAAGGACGCGGATCGCGTCGGGGCGGACCTCGGTCAGCGCAAGCCCGTGGATGCGGATGGGACGGGGCTGGGCCTCCACGACCACGCCCTGCCGGGCGTACTCGTACAGGCGACGGCCCTGCACCTTGACCGCCGAGAAGCGGGGAGGACGCTGGAGGCGCTCGCCCACGAACCCCTCCAACACGGTCCGGATCCGCTCGGGGTCGAGAGGGGGCACCGCCACCTCGCGGATCACGCGGCCCGTGGGGTCCCCCGTGTCCGTGGCCGCACCCAGCGCAATGGTGGCGTCGTAGACCTTCTCGGATTCGTCCAGGAACTGCACCAGGCGGGTGGCAGCGCCCAGCGCGAGCGGAAGGACCCCTCGGGCGAAGGGGTCGAGGGTCCCGGTGTGGCCGACCTTCCGGAGGCCCGTGACGGCCCGGACCATGGCCACCACGTCGTGGCTCGTGAGCCCTGGAGCCTTGTCCACCACCAGGAAGGACGGCCCGATCATTCCTCCTCTCCCCCTTCCTCGGCGGCCAGCCGACCCAGCAAGGAGGTCATGCGTACGGCCTCCTCCAGCCCTTCATCCAGCACGAACGTCAGCTCGGGCGTGTACCTGAGCGTCAGGACGCGGCCCACCTGGCGGCGCAGGTAGGGGGAGGCGGCCTTCAGGCCGCGCAGCAGATCGGCGGGGTCGCCCTCGCCCCCGAGCGGGAGCACGTGGACACGGGCAGCGCGCAGGTCGGCAGAAACCCGGACCCGCGTGACGGAGCAGGCCGCCAGCCGGGGATCGGAGACGTCTTCGCGGAGGAGCCGGGCGATCTCGGCGTGGAGCAGCTCGGACACGCGCTCGGGACGGTTGTGGGACATGGCAGACCGGAGGGGGGGGGACGCGGCGGCGTCTTACGGGGGAACGTGGGGGCTGTCAACCCGCCGGAGCGCGGCCCGCGTCACAGGTCGGCGCAGCAGCGGAAGCCGCGTGCGGAGGGATTCCAGTCCGGCACGAAGTCGCAGCGTTGGTTCTCCACCGAGTCGGCACAGTTGTAGGCCCCGCCCTTGAGCACCGGCGTGGAGCCGTCCATCGTGTACTCCCAGAGGTTGCCGCTGATGTCGTACACGCCGTATTCGTTGACGCAACCCGGGCTGCCTCCGGTGGTCCGGAGCCGGAAGACGCCCCCGCAGTCCCGCCAGCAGTAGGCGTACCTCTCCCCGTCCTCGCAGTGACACGTCTTCCGGCCGCCCTCGCAGTCGCATTGGGTATCGATCCCGTTGCAGGTCTCGGCCTCGTAGGTGTCACCGTAGGGGTAGACGCTGGCGTCGGGGCCCTGGCAGGCGGGGATCCACTCGGCGGTGGTGCACAGGCGCTTGCCCGCCGCGTTGCAGGCGGCCACCGCCAGCGTCGCGTCCGCGACCATCCACGGGAGGACCCCCTGCCGGGAGGTCGCACGGGAGGTGTCGGTTCCGAAGGAGGAAGCCGTGGCGTCGGGCCGGGAGGCCTCCCACCGGTCCATGCAGACCGTCGCGGAGATGGGGACCATGCCGTCGGGGCAGGCATGGGCGGTGTCGTCCGGGGTGTCGCCGGTGTCCGGCGGCGAGGTGTCGATCGGGATGGTGGTGTCGCTCGTGTCGTCGACACACTGGGAACCGGTGTCCGGACCCGAGTCGCCGGTCTCGCCCGGCGCGGTGTCGTCGATGGGGGGCCTGCAGGCCGCGACCAGGCCGGACGCCGCCACGGACCCGCCAGCGAGCACCAACGCGATGCGCATCCAGTTCGTGGGTTCCACGGCGGGCCTCCAGGTAGAGAATGCCCGGTCCGGGGTCGACCTGCCAGAGGATCCGGCGCACGCTTTTACCGGCTGAGCACACAGAGGCGCGAGGACCGGCTCCGGCGAGGTGGCGGGACGAATGGCCGTTCAATATACGAGGGGACTTCTCACAACGGGTGCCCAGCGATGAGCCACGCCATCGTCCTCGTCAAGCAGGTCCCAGACGTCTCCAAGATTACGGACAACGCCTTCGATCCGGAAACGGGCAACCTCATGCGGGCCAATCTGCCCTGCGTCGTCAACGAGCTCGACGTCCAGGCACTGGCCTTCGCAGCCCGCATGCAGGCGCTGCAGACAGGGTCCGGGGGTCGGATCCTGGTGCTCACGATGGGCCCCCCCGCGGCCGAGGAGGCCTTGAGGTTCTGCCTGGCACGCGGGGCAGACCAGGCCGTGCTGCTCTCGGACCGGCTCCTGGGCGGGGCCGACACCTGGGCCACCGCCAATCCGCTCGCCTACGCCATCCGTCGCATCCAACGCGATCTGCTCGACGGCAGCAGCGACGTGTACGTGGTCGCGGGCATGCAGTCGGTGGACGGCGACACGGCCCAGGTGCCTGCCCAGGTGGCCGAGGAGCTTCAGGTGCCCTGCGTGGCCTATGCCACGGACGTGGAACGGGTGGACGATCGACTCCGGTTCACCCGCATCATCTCGGGTGGCCGTCAGATCGTGGCACCCCTCCGGATGCCGGCCGTGATCACGGTGGCCTCGTATGCGTTTCCGCTCTACCCCACGGTGGCTCGGACCCGGTGGGCGCAGCGCGCAGAGGTGGTGCGTTGGGGAGCGGCGGACGTCCAGGCCCGCTCCATCGGGTCCAAGGGCTCCAAGACGACGGTGATCCGCGTCTTCCCTCCGCCGAAGACGAGCCGCCGTTGCGAGGACGCCAGGGACGCCGCCGGCCTGGCACGGGCCCTGGAGACCTCCCGCCAGGTCACCAACGCTCCCACCGCGCGGTCCAACCGGCGGTACGTGCTGCCCCGCCACCGGGCCGATCCGCTCGACCGCTCCTTCGAAGGGCTCGAGAAGCAGGTGCAGGCGTTCAAGGACCTGGCCCGCATCCTCCGGGACCGAGGCGCGACGGACCTCGCCTCCATCCCGACCGACGTCCGGGAGCAGGTCCACGGCGAACTCGACGCGAGCGTCGGGAAGGCCGCCGTCGAGGGCATGATGCAGAACCTCTCCCAGGTGGACCCCTCCTACCGGGGGGACGTCTGGGTGGTGGCCGAGGAGCAGGGAGGTGAGATCCACCCCGCCACCTTCGAGCTCATCGGCAAGGCCCGCGACCTGGCGGACTCCCTCGGAGTGAAAGTCGGCACGGTTCTCGCCGGGTCCGGGGTCGCCGACCACGCACGGCCGCTCATCGAAGCCGGCGCGGACACGGTGCACCTCCTGGACGATCCTCGTCTTAGCCCCTTCGATCCTGGGTTTCATCGCAAGGTGGTCTCCGCCGCCATCCTGCGACACGAGCCCCAGATCGTGCTCTTCGCGGCCACGCCCCAGGGACGGGTGCTCGCGCCCATGGTCTCCTACCGGTGCGAGTGCGGGCTCACCGCGGACTGCACGGGCCTCGACATCCTGGACAACACCCGCAGAGGCGAGGTCGGCATCCTCCACCAGACCCGTCCTGCGCTCGGTGGAAACGTCATGGCCACCATCTGCACGAGAGGGTCCCGATCCCAGATGGCCACGGCGCGGCCGGGCGTGATGCAGCGCCTCCCCCCCGATCCGGCCCGCACCGGCGAGGTGTTCCACGAACCCGTGGATCTCCAGGAAGACGATCGACACATGGAGATCCTGTTCACCGAGGTGGGTACGGCGCACGTGAACTTCGATGCCGATGTCATCGTGTCGGGCGGCCGAGGCCTGGGAAGCCGGGAGGCGTACGAGCGGCTCGTCGGCGACCTGTCGGGTGCCCTCGCCCGTCGGTTCGGCGTCACCGTGGAGCGCGGCGCCTCCCGTGCGGCCGTGGAGGAGGGCTTCTCCGACCGAAGCCACCAGGTCGGGCAGACGGGCACCGCAGTGGGCCCGAAGATCTACGTGGCGCTCGGCATCTCCGGCGCCATCCAGCACATGATCGGAGTGGCCAACAGCCAGACCATCGTGGCCGTCAACCGCGATCCTCAGGCGCCCATCCTCAAGCAGTGCGACTACTACCTCGTGGGCTCCGTGGAGCAGATCGTCCCCGAGGTCGTCCGAGTGCTCGAAGGGGAGAACCCGTGACCGTAGAACCCATCGTCCCGAACCCCGACCTCGTGGTGGTCGGCGCTGGCTGTGCCGGCCTGGCGGCCGCCATCGCCTTCAAGCGCGCCCGCCCCGAAGCTCACGTGGTCGTCCTCGAAAAGGCCGCCGGCCCCGGGTTCCACAACCTGTCCGGAGCCGTCCTGGAGGCCGGTCCGATCCACGCGCTCCTCGACATCGCGGATCCCAACTGGCGGGACACTCCCGCCGCTCGACACGTCCTGGGCCAGCGGGTGCGGCGGGACGACGTCCTGTTCTTCACGGACGCCCGCTCCGTGGTTTCCCTGAAGCCCGCGTTGAAGGCTGCCCGTTCGATGGGCCTCGGATTCGGAGGGCTGCTGCACGACGGTGACCTCATCGTGTCCGTCAGCCAGCTCACCGCCTGGCTCTCGGACCTGGCGACCCGGGCGGGCGTGGAGGTGCTCCACGGATTTCCCGTCCGCGACGTGATCCTTGACGAAAACGGACTCGCAACCGGCATCCGGACGATCGACCAGGGGCTGGACCACGAGCGCCGACCCCAGCCCAACTTCCTGCCCGGGGAGATCGTCCATGCGGGCGCCGTCGTGCTGGCGGAGGGCCCTCTGGGGTACGCCACCGAGGACTTCGTGGCCCGAGGCGGGCTCGTCCGGAACAACCCTCCGGTCTTCAGCGTCGGGATCAAGGAGATCGTCGAGGTCCCCGAGGAGCGCTACGCCAAGTTCGGCTCGGGCCGCGTGATGCACGCCCTCGGATGGCCTCTCTGGACACCGGTGGTCGGCCCGGCCATGTTCGGCGGCGGCATCCTGTACTCGATGGGCGCCCGGCGGATCGCGGTCGGGATCATCATCGGGGCCGACTGGAACTACCACGACTTCATCCCCCAGGACGCCTATGCCCGGTTCAAGGAGCACACGCTGGTGCAGCGGTTCATCGCGGGTGGAACGGTGGTGGAGGCCGGCGCCAAGATGATCCCCGAGGGGGGCTTCCACGCGCTCCCCCGCGACCCGGAGACGGGGGCCATCGGACGCAAGAACGTGGTGATCGTGGGGGATTCGGCCGGTTTCGTGAACGTGAACAAGATCAAGGGCCTCCACAACGCCATCGCCTCCGGCCTCGCCGCAGGCAACACCGTGGCCGCCTCTCTCCACGCCCCGGCCGAGATCGCTCCGATCTACACAAGGGAATTGGAGGCGCAGGGCGTACTCCTCGAGATGAACGGCGCCCGCAACGTTCGACAGACGGTGGCCCGCCTGGGCAACCTGTGGGGCCTGCCCCTCTCGGCCGTCACCGGCCTGTTCCCACGCATCTCGGTGGAGCCCGATCGCGCCGCCATGACCCGCGAATCCTATTCCCTGAAGCTCAAGCGCCCCTTCGACAAGGATGCGTTCGTGGCCGCCGCCAAGGTGGAACACCGAGAGGGGCAGCCCATCCACTGCGAGGTGCTGGACCCGACCCTCTGCGCGACCACCTGCGCCGAGACCTTCGATCGTCCCTGCGTGAAGTTCTGCCCGGCGGGTGTCTACGAGGTCATCCAGGGCACGATGAAACCGGTCAATCCCACCAACTGCGTCCACTGCAAGACCTGCCAGAACAAGTGCCCCTACGACAACCTGCGCTGGCACCCGTTGGAAGGCGGAGGCGGTCCGAAATGGGAGGGCATGTAGGCCCACGGCCGGCTATTGGCCGGTGACGACCGCACTCGCTGGCGTCGTGCCGGCGTCCGTCCGAGTGTAGTCGAGCGTGCTGCCCCTAAGCGAGTGCGGGACCAGGTAGACGGCCAGAGTCCCCAGGCCCACGGCAAGCACGAGCATCCGCCGGCCGAGGCTCGCATCCACCCGCGGCCGGAGCGCCAGCGCCGCGACGAGCCAGCCCGTGAACAGGACGAGGGTCTTGGTGTCGGTGAGGTCGCCCCCGAGGGGCCAACCGGTCCAGAAGGCTCCGAACGCGTACTTCTGGACGACCGGCCCGAGCACCATTCCCCCCAGCGCGAGCAGGATCACCGTGGCCCAGGCCAGGCCCCGAAGCCCCCGGCCGCCAAGGGAGGCCTGGAGGATGGTGCGGCAGCCCACGACGAGGGCCAGGAACATGGCCAGGACGTGGGGGACCAGGACCGCGGCGGGCACGGCTCCCTTGTAGCGGAGCACGGCGTTCCCACCGGGTGGGAGCGCCACGGTGGACGCTCCGGGCTGGGCGAGTTCGACGTGGTACTCGACCTTGCCCGCGGGCGGCTGCGTGGGGAGGCGCGCGCGCCGCCATCCGTCCTCGGCTTCCATGGGGACGCGGGCGAAGGCGTCGGCGGTGGGGTAGCGGCGCCAGACCAGGGTAGCCTCCACCCCCGGACCCGGGTCGGGCACGGCCACGCGGGCCTCGGTGCCCGACGTCTCACTGCGCGGAAGCCGCCAGGCGATCTCCACGCCGTTGGGCGCAACCCCCCGGCCCCGGGCGGGATGCGTGGGCCCCGTGCGACGCTGGTACCCCGCGAAGACCACCATGGCCGTGAAGGCCAACACCCAGAGCCCGGCGGAAACCCGCCGCGAGGAGGAGGACGGGGTCATGGACGGTTCACCGTCATCTCCCGCGTGGGTGCGGATCCGGGGCACCTCGGAAGGTCCCAGGTTCCGGAACGTACCCCGACCGGGCGAGAGCCGCCGTCTCGGACCCTCGCGGTTATCCTGGGCGCGCCCCACCCTGCCGGGCGAGCCGACGCCGCATCGCGAGGACACACGATGGACCGCCCCCACCCCGCTCCGATGGCCCGGAGAACGCCCGGTGCCTGAACCGGTGGTCCGAGCCCGAGATCTCGGCCGGCGCTTCGGCGGGCGCTGGGCGCTCGGACGCGTGGACCTGGACCTCCTCCAGGGGGAACGCCTGCTCCTGATGGGCCGGAACGGCGGGGGCAAGACCACGCTCCTGCGCCTCTTCTCCACGCTCCTGGCCCCGTCGCGCGGCACGGTCGCGATCTTCGGCCTCGATCCCGCCCGCGAGGCCTACCGCATCCGCCGTAGGCTCGCCCTGCTCGCGCACCTGCCCTTCCTCTACGAGGATCTCTCGGGGCCCGACAACCTGCGCGTGGTGGCCCGCCTCGTGGGCCGGGCGGACGATCCCGCGCCCTGGCTGGCCCGTGTGGGTCTCGATCCACGGCCGGACCCGGTCCGCACCTGGTCCGCGGGGATGCGCAAGCGGCTCTCGTTCGCACGCCTGCTGCTCCAGGAGCCGGAACTCGCGCTGATCGACGAGCCGTACGGCCAGCTGGATCCCGACGGCCACGCGTGGGTGGACGGCCTCCTCAAAGAGATGGCCTCGGCCGGGACCACGGTGATCGTGGCCTCCCACCTCGTGGACCGCGCCTCGGCCCTCTGCCAGAGGGCGCTGTTGCTGCACGACGGGCTCCCCCGCTGGTCTGGCCCGTCGGACCAGGCGCCCCGCGCCTGGACGTGCTTCCAGGAGCGTGCGTCGTGACCGGACCGCGTGGCGGTCGCGGCAAGGGGTCGGGGACCCTCCTCCAGCTCGTCCGCAAGGATCTCCTCGTGGGATGGCACGGCCGAGCCCGCCTCGTGGGCCTGTCCACCTACGCCGTCACGCTGCTGCTCGTCTTCTCCTTCGCCCTCGGCCCGGATACCGCGACCCTGCACGACCACGCCTCTGCGTACGCCTGGGTGGCGCTCCTGTCGGCCTCCACGCTGCTCCTCGCCCAGTCGTTTCTCCAGGAGGTGGAAGGTGGGGCTCTGGAGGGCCTGCTCCTGTTGCCGGTGAGCCCCGTGGCCCTGTTCTACGCCAAGGCCCTGGCCAACCTCCTGCTGCTCCTGGTCCTCGCAGGCGTCCTGCTGCCACTCGGCGCGGTGCTCTTCGACGTCTCGCCCTCGGGCCCGCCGCTCGCACTCGCAGGCATCCTGGCGCTCGGCTGCGCGGGGCTGGTGGCGCCCGGCACGCTCTACGCTGCCCTCACCGCACGGGTGGCCTCTCAGCAGGTGCTCCTGCCCGTCCTGCTCTTCCCCCTGGTCGTGCCCCCGGTCCTGGCGTCCGTCAAGGCCACGGCGCTCCTCGTGGACGGCGACCCCATGGGCCAGTTGGGCGCCTGGGCGGGCCTGCTGGTCGCCTTCGACGTACTCTACTGGAGTCTGTGCGGCGTCCTCTTCGGACGGGTGCTCGAAGCATGAGGTGGACCCTCCTCCTCGGGATCCTCGCCCTCGTGGCCCTGACGGCGGGGCACGGGATCGGTCTGTTCGCCTCCCCGCCGGACGCAGCCATGGGTCAGACGGTCCGCATCCTCTACCTCCATGTGCCCAGCGCGTGGACGGCCATGCTCGCCTTCACCGTGGCGGCGGTGGCCGCGGTGGGGGTGCTCTGGAGCGGTCGCCCTGGTTGGGACGCGCTCCTCGAGGGCAGCGTGGAGGTGGGCGTGGTGTTCTGCGGCATGCTGCTGGTCCAGGGGTCGATCTGGGCGCGTCCGACGTGGAGCGTCTGGTGGACCTGGGATCCGCGGCTCACCACCACCGCCGTCATGATGATGGCCTTCCTGGGCATTCTCCTGCTCCGACGCCTGGTAGACGAGCCCGGGCGCCGCGCGACCGCGTCCGCGGTGGCCACGATCGTCTCGTACGTGGACGTACCGGTGGTCTACTTCTCCGTCGAGTGGTGGAGCGCGGCGCACCAGGGGTTCTCCTCCGCCCGCACGGTGGACGAGGGGATGCGCCTGCCGCTCTGGGTCTCCCTCCTGGGCACCGTGCTCCTCGGTGCGACGCTCGTACTGTGGCGGACCCGCATCGCCGCCGAGGCCCGGCGCCGCGAGGAGGACGCGCCGGATCTCCCGCCCGCACCGCCCCCCCTCGACCTGGAGATCGCGCCATGAGCGGCAGCATCGAGGGCGGCTGGTCCTACGTGGTCGCAGCCTACGCCTTCTCCTGGATCGCGTGGGGGATTTATGCCGTGTCGCTCGCCCTGCGCAGCCGCCGGAGGTCTCGGTGACCGGCACCCGGAGCCGCCGGCTCGCGCTGGGGATCTCGCTCCTCGTCGCCCTGGCCGCCCTGGGTCTGCTGGCCTCCGGACTCCTCGGCCGCAACATCGTCTACTACTGGACCCCCACCCAGCTCCTGGACGCGGGCGACCAGGCCCAGGGCGCGCGCATCCGGCTCGGCGGCCGGGTCGCGATGGGGTCGATCGCGTTCGACGAGGCCACGGCCGAGCTCCGGTTTCGGCTCCACGACGACTCCCGGGAGGTCTCGGTCCGCGCGGTCGGCACGCCACCCGAGATGTTCCGCGAGGGCATCGGTGCGGTGGTCGAGGGCACGCTCGCTCGAGACGGCGTGTTCGAGGCCCGACGCCTCCTGGTGAAGCACGACAACCGCTACCGGGCTCCCGTGGAGGGGCGGCACTCGGGCGACCCGTTCGAGAGCGTGGAGGACCTGTGATTCGCGTGTCCCGCCCGCGCCCGGAGGCCCGGTGATCCCGACCGCGGGCAACGTGCTGCTCTTCGCCGCCATGGTGGCGACCGGCGTCCTCGCGGCCGCCGGGTGGGTGGCGGGCCACCGTCGCTCTCCCGGTGCGGCCGACCTGGCTCGCCAGGCTGCCTGGATCGCCGCGATCCTGTTGTCGGGCGCGACCCTCCTCATGGAGATCGCCCTCCTCGGACGGGATTTCTCGGTCTCCTACGTGGCCCAGGTCGGCAGCCGGGCCACCCCGGTCTGGGTCACCATCGCGTCGCTCTGGTCCTCGCTGGACGGATCCCTGCTGTTCTGGGTCTTCATCCTGGGCCTGTGGACGGCCTCCCTCGCCCGTGCCACCCGGCGGGCCGATCCGGATCTGGCTGGTTGGTCCCTGGCGACGATGGCCGGGGTCCAGTTCTTCTTCCTGTGGCTGGTCCTCGCCGCGGGTCGTCCGTTCGTCCGGATGGACGTGATCCCGCCCGACGGTCCCGGTCCCAACCCGTTGCTCCAGAACCACGTCCTGATGGCCATCCACCCGCCCACGCTCTACATCGGGTTCGTGGGCATGGCCGCACCCTTCTCCATGGCGGTCGCCAGCCTCCTGTCGGGGCGGCTCGAGGCCGACTGGCTGCGCACGCTGCGCAACCATTCCCTCGTGGTGTGGGGCTTCCTCACGATCGGCATCCTGCTCGGGGGGTGGTGGTCCTACGAGGTACTGGGCTGGGGTGGGTACTGGGCCTGGGACCCGGTGGAGAACGCCTCCCTCCTCCCCTGGCTCACGCTCACCGCGTTCTTCCACGCCCTCCTCCTGACCGAGCGCCGCGGGCAGTTCCCAGGGTGGACGCTCACGCTCGTCCTGGTGTCGTTCCTCCTCACGTTGCTCGGTACGTTCATGACCCGTTCCGGGGTCTTCAACTCGGTCCACTCCTTCACCCAGTCGCCCATCGGCCCCGTGTTCCTGGCCTTCATCGCGCTGGTCCTCCTGGGCGTGGCGTTCCTGTTGTCCGCACGCCTCGGTGCCCTGGAGCGGACGGGTGCCCCGTTCACGCCCATCAGCCGCGAGGGGACCTTCCTCCTGCACAACCTCGTGTTCCTCGTGTTCTGCTGCACCGTCCTGCTGGGCACCCTCTACCCGCTCCTCAACCAGGCGCTCACGGGCGACCAGGTCTCGGTGGGCGAGCCCTACTTCGAGGCCATGGGGCGCCCCCTCGCCCTGGCCCTGGTGCTCCTGATGGGCCTGGGCCCGGCGCTTCCCTGGGGCCGAACCCCCCCCGGATCGCTCGGCCGTCGGCTGGCACTCCCAGCGGTCGCGGGCCTCCTTCCGGGCCTGGTCGTCATCGTCGTCTCCGGGGGCACCTGGCTGCCCCTCACGGTGGGGCTCGCCGCCTTCTCGGTGGCGGTGAGCGTCCAGGAACTCGCAGCGCCGGTGCGGGCCCGGATGCGGGCCAGCCGCCGGGGCCTCGCCGACGGGATCGCGACCCTCGCCGGGCTCCCCCGGCGGGTCGGGGCGCACGTGGCGCACGTCGGCGTGGCCGTCATGGCCGTGGCCATCGCCGCCTCCTCCAGCCTCGAGGTGCAAGACGAGGTCACGCTCTCCCCCGAGGAGAGCGTCTCCTGGCAGGGGTACACGCTCACCTACCTTGGGGAGGACGTGGCCCAGGAGGGCTTTCGCGTGGCCCAGCGGGCCTGGTTCGCGGTCCGACGTGGCGAACGGGACCTCGGCCGCCTCGCCCCCGCGATGCACCACTATGCGCGGGCGTCCCAGCCCATCGGCACCCCCGCGGTCCGCTCCACGCTTGGGGAGGACCTCTACCTGTCCCTGCTCCGCATCGACCCCGAGAGCAAGGCCGCGGCGCTCCGGGTGTACCGGGAACCTGGGGTCGCCTGGCTGTGGATCGGCGGGGCCCTGGTGGCGCTGGGCGGTTTCGTGGCCGCCTGGCCGCGCCGGCGGCGGCGGGAGGTGACTCCATGAACTGGAAAGTCCTCCTGGTCGCCCTGATCGTCATCGTGCCGCTCGTGTGGGTGCTGGCCTCCGCTTTCGGGCACGATCCCCACGCCCTGCCCTCCACGCTCGAGGGCCGACCCGCAGCGACGTTCTCGCTTCAGGATCTCGACGGCCGGGAGGTGTCGCTCGCCTCCTACGAGGGCCGACCCGTGGTCCTCAACTTCTGGTCCACCTGGTGCGTGCCCTGTGTGCGTGAGCACGCGGTGCTCCAGGCCGCAGCCCGCGCCGAGGGACCGGACGGCGCCGTGTTCCTGGGCGTCCTGTACGGGGACGAGCCCGCACGGGCGCGCGCCTGGGTGGCCCGCGCCGGGAGCGCCTACCCCACGGTGGTGGATCCCACCGGATCCCTGATCGTGGACTACGGCGTAGGGGGGGTTCCCGAGACCTTCTTCCTCGACCGCCGTCACGTCGTCGCGGCCAAGGTCACCGGCCCGCTCGACGTCGAGACCCTGGCCCGCCACCTGGAGGCCATCCGGTGATCCTCCTGCTCCTCCTCCTGCTCGCAGGCCCGGGCGTCCTTGCCGCGGAGGCGCCCGTCCCGCCGGCCGGCCCACCGGTGACCGACGCGGCCACGGTGCAGGCCCGCGGCCGCGTGCTCGCCGACGCGCTCCGGTGCCCCGTCTGCCAGGGGCTGTCCGCCGGCGACTCCCAGGCCGAGGCCGCCGTGGCCATGCGCCTACGGGCCGAGCAGTTCGTGCGGGAGGGCTACTCCGACGCGCAGATCCAGGCGTGGTTCGTGGATCGCTACGGGGAGTGGGTCCTCCTGGAGCCCCCACGCCGGGGGCGGCACTGGATCGTCTGGTTGGCACCGGTCGTCCTGCTCGCCGCGGGCGCCGGCCTGGTGATCCTCCGCCTTCGGGCCGCCGCCACCGTGCCGCCCTCCGTGGAACCGGATTTGCCCGCCGACCTCGCCGCGGATCCCTTCGTCCAGCGGGTCCTCGCGGACCTGGAGCGCGGCTAGCGCATGGACCCCTGGCTCCTTCCGATCCCCGCCGTTCTGGGCGGCGTCCTGCTCGGTGCGATCCTGGCCGCCCGCTCCCGGACCCGCGACGCCCCGGCCGAACCTCGGGTGGAAACCCGCTACGCCCTGGCCCTCGAGCGCCTCAAAGAACTCGACGCCGAGCAGGGGCGCCTGCCGGAGGAGGCGTGGCGGAGCGAGCGACACGCACGGCTCAAGGAGGCGGCGGACCTCTTGCGTGC